>DHGK01000156.1:0-1852 GCA_002402755.1 Planctomycetes bacterium UBA4800 | reverse complement strand
CCGGGCCCGCCGCCGGCGGCCGAGGTCCGCGCGCTGCGCGTCGTCCTCGTCGCCAACGAGAAGGACCACGGCCCCGAAGAGCACGATTACCCGCTGTGGCAGAAGCGCTGGGCCGCGCTGCTCGGCGGAAAGACCTCCGACGGCCGCACGCAGGTCAACATGTACGGCCCCCCCGCCGCCCTTCCGAACGAGGCCGGCGCCCCCGGCGTGCGCGTCACGACGGCGTGGGGCTGGCCGAGCGCGGAGGAGCTTGCCGCGAGCGACCTCGTCATCGCCTTCATCGGCACGGGCGGCCGCTGGAACAAGGACAGGCTCGCCGATCTGGAAGCCTTCCTCGGGCGCGGGGGCGGATTCGTCGCCGTCCATTCGGCGGTGATCACGAGCGCCGAGCACGCGCCTTCGCTCGCCGCGTTGATCGGCCTTGCCTGGCAGGACGGCTACACGACCTTCCGGCACGGTCCGGTCGATGTGACGATCGCGGCGACCGATCACCCGATCTGCCTCGGGCTTCCCCGGACGCTCAGGTTCGAGGACGAGACCTACTGGCCGCTCGTCGACGACCGCTCGAAGATCGTGCTGCTCGCAACCGCCGAGGAGCGCGACGTGTCGAAGGAGGGTTCGGGAGGCCTCAGCCCGCAGCCCATGTTCTGGACCTTCGAACGCGGCCGCGGCCGCGTCTTCGGCGCCGTGCTCGGACACTACACCTGGACGTTCGACGACCCGTACTTCAGGCTGCTCCTCCTGCGCGGCGCGGCATGGGCCGCGCGCGAGTCGCCGTACCGCTTCGACGCGCTCGCGCTCCGCGGTGCCCGCACGGGCACGGACGCGCCCGCGCCGCAGCGGCCGGCCCGTCCGCCCGCCGCCCCCAAGGCGCCCGAGGACGGCGACGAGCGGCTCCTCCTCTGGTTCGACGCGTCGGACAGATCGAGCCTGACGATCGGCGATGACGGTCTCGTCTCCGCGTGGTCGAACAAGGCACGCGCCGCGGGCCGCGCCGTCACGAGCGAGGGAGCGCGCCGCCCGCGTTTCGCCGCCACCGCGATCGGCGACAAGCCGGCCGTGCGTTTCGACGGCATCGATGACGTCCTCCGGGACACGGGCTTCTCGCGCTCGGCCTCGGACTGGACGCTCTTCGTCGTCGCGGCCCCGCGCTCTAACAAGGGCGGATTCCGCGCGCTTTTCACGGCCAACAAGGAAGGAATCAACGACTACCTCTCGGGGATCAACCTGGATCTCGGCGGCGGCCCCTCGCCGCTCTTCGACACTCTCAACCTCGAGGGCGCACAGCACCAGGGCCAGTCCAATCTGAAGTTCCGGCCCTCGCCGTTCGGGCCCGCCGTCATCGCCGTCTCGCGCGGGCGCGGCGCGGCGCGGGCCTTCGTGAACGGCGTCGCCGAGTTGGAACGTATGTCGGCCGACACGCCGGCATCGCTCGCCCAGATCCGCATCGGCGCGCGTTGCTACGAGAACCCTCCCGGCAAGCTGCCGCTCCTCGAGCACGGAACGCTCGACGGCGACATCGCCGAGGTCATCCTCTACGGCGCCGAGCTCGCCGATGACGAGCGCGAAGCCGTGACCACGTACCTGCTCGGAAAGTACCCGGCAGCCTTCGCGCAGGCGAAGGAACCCACGCTCGAGGACGCGTTCAAGGCGCTGCCGGCGTACGAGATCGGCGGGGGGCGCCGAACGCTCGGCCCGATCGACGAGGCCGTCAAGGCTTCGTTCGGCGATGCCGCCGCGCGCGCGGCGCTCGAGGCCCGCCTCCTCGCGGCGCTGCGGGCGGCGGACGCGATGCCGGACGCGAAGGACTACGTCTGCCGGACGCTTGCGGTTGCCGGAACGAGCGCGAGCA
>DHGK01000164.1 GCA_002402755.1 Planctomycetes bacterium UBA4800 | reverse complement strand
GCGAGCGCCCGCCCATCGATTCCCGCGGCGCTCGCGACCGGCACGGGGAGGCGCACGGTCGCGCCCGGCGCCGCTTTTCCCGTGTAAATCACGGCCACCGTCCGCTCGTCCGACTGGAAGACGCGCGCCCGCAGGACTTCCCCCTTCCCGCAATCGAGATCGCCCGCGTACTCCATGCCGCCGAGCGCCGCGGCGGCCTGCGCGTACGCGGCCATGCAGCCGAGGGGAGTTCCCGCGCGGCACGCCATCCCGAAGTTGTTGGCGTTCTCCTCGTAGAAGGGATAGACGAACGCGAAGTACCGGGCGATCCCGCAGGCCTTGGCCTCGACGGCCTTCATCGTGATGTCGAGCGCGCTCTCGCGATCCTGATCGAGCGGCGGCCGGTCCGGTCCGCGCCGCCACGGCCGCCCGCACTCCGTGAGCCAGAGCGGCAGCCCCTCCCGCCCCGATCTCTCGAGCCATGAACGGTAGCTCCCGACGAGCGCTTCCATGCGCTCGGCCCGATCGTAGGTGTGGAAGCTGATCGCGTCGGCGCACTGGAGGATCCCGTTCCGCGCCGCGCAGGTCACATACTCCTCGAGGTAGTGGGCGAAGACGCCGGCGACGACGGGGACGGAGAGCCGCTCGCGCTCGGCGCCGCAAAGGAGGGCCTTCAGGAGCGACACGTACTGGTCGGCCGGATACTCGCCGCCGAAGCTGATCTCGGGCTCGTTCCAGATCTCGAGCGCCCCCCAGGTCGCCTGCCATTGCCGCACGATGCGCTGCACGCCCTCGGCCGCGCCGATGAGATCGACCGGGTACCTTCCCGACCTCCCGAGATGCGCGGGCGCGTCGTGAAACATCTCGAGGATGCTCACGCCGTGCCGGGCGTAGCATTGCCGGAGCGTGTCGTAGCGCCCGCCTTCATCCCATTGCCATCGATCCTTCGCGGGGTTCACCTGGCCCCAGCGCACGCGCTCGCGCGACATGCGGATTCCCGAGCGGCGCAGGGCCTTCACGAGACCCTCGCGCACACCCTCGTCGGCGACGAGCCAGGACAGGGCCGAATCGATGGCGAAGAAAGGATCGGCCGCATCGCCTGCCGGCGGCAGAGCGACAATGCCGAACCGCCGCTCCGCGGCCGGGAACTCGATCTCGTGGTACCCGCGCCGCAGCGTGACGTCGAGCGCCACGACGCCGCCCGCAACGGCCGCCTCGCCCGCGGCTTCCTGCCGCCCCCACAGGTCGCATATTCGATACGCGAGCGCCGCGGGCGTCTGCCCGCCCGGCACGCTCCACTCGAGCCGCGCCGGCGCGTCCGGCTCCACGTAGAACTGATCCACGGTCGCGGGACGAAGCACGAGCGCGCCCGCTTCGGCGGCGCGCAGCGCATCGTCTCCGGCAAGCACAACGAGCAACGCGAGGGCAGCGATTCGCATGGAGCCTCCCTTGGTGCGCGTGTTCGGACGCTCGGGCCGCGGCGTTCGGACCTGACCGATTCCTCGCCGTTGACGGCGTCTCTCAGAATCGTGCCGTACTCGTCTATGAACCCGACCTCGCCGTGGCGCTGCACATACTCCGCATCGATCCACGCCGCGCGTCTTGAGCGCGGGCTTCGGCGCGCGCTCGGCGCCGGCCGCGTCCGGCGCGGGCTCCGCCGCGCCTTTCGCGCCGAGAGCGCCAGCCGCCGCCGCGGCGACGCCGAGAAACGCGCGACGGGAGAGCAGCGATGGCCGCATACCCGCCATCGAGCACCTGTTGCCGCACCTGGAGAGGTCGATCTCGAACCGCATGCCGTCGATCGTACTCGACACGCCCGCGGCGATCAACGCGCGCTCGGCTCGGCGCCGCCGTCACCGCGCCTCGCCCTTTCCCCGCAGATAGTTCTCCCAGGCCTTCGCCGCGGAGGAATCGAACGGGATGCGCTCGCCCGTGAGAAAGCACAGGACGCCGTGGAGGCGCTTCCTGCGGTCGGGCGGCGAGGCCGCGAACGCGCGCACGAGGTCCGGCACGAGCTCCCGCGCCCGCGCGCTCTCGATCGCGCGCGCCAGGTGCTCGAAGAGCGTCGCGTTGAGGTCCTCGCCCGCGAGGACGCGCAACGTCTCGATGTCGCGCGCCGCCTGCGCGCAGCGAATCTTCTCGAAGCTCGTGCGCCACGCATCGATGCTCCGCACGTTCGGGTTCGCGACTCCGGTGAGCGCGGCGAGCTTCCCGGACGCAAACC
This sequence comes from Planctomycetes bacterium UBA4800, assembly GCA_002402755.1. GTDB lineage: Bacteria > Planctomycetota > UBA8108 > UBA8890 > UBA8898 > UBA8898. The sequence goes on along the minus strand of DHGK01000164.1, from coordinate 2,074 downwards.
GCGCGATGGCGGCCGAGCGGCACGCGAGCAGCTCGCCGAGCGGCCCGATCAGATTCTCCCTGTGATCGACCGCGTAGCTCTCGACGACTTCCCTGGCAAGCGGAATGAGCCGCGGGTCGGCGCTCTCCGCGAGCGACGCGAGCAGCGCCTTCGCGGACACGTAGCCGCCGAGCTTCCGGACGAGCACGCGATCGTGATCCGCCGCCGAGCCGGGCCCCGTGTACAGCGCCGGCGCCGACGTCAGGAGCGGCGCCGCGGCGGTCGAGCGCGCCAGGAACAGCAGCGCGAACGACGTCGCGACGGGCGTGAGCGGCTCGTCGCCCCAGCTTCCGTCCTCCTTCTGGCTGTCGACGAGGAACGCCGCCTCCTCCTGGTACCAGTCGCGCTCGCCGATGCGCGCGATCTCGCCCAGATCGAACGCCTTCTCGACGCTCCAGAGCGTGTAGTAGTAGTTGCGCGTGAGGCTCCGCCAGCGGTGGAGATGCTGCGCCGTGAAGGTGTCCCAGCGGCGATCGAGCCACAGGAGCCCCTGATCGATGGCGGCATCGAGCGGCGCCCCGCCCGACCGGAGCATCTTCCCGGCCGCGAAGAGGTTGCCGACCGTCGCCGCGGTCATCGCGAAGTACGGGAGGCGCGAGTCGGGCGCGTACACCCAGCCGGCGGGCGTGCCCGAGAGCGTGCGGCGCGGCCGCGACTTCTCGGGCGCCGCGAGGTCTACCTGGTAGGCGATCTCGGTCTGGTGGGCGCTCGTCTCGGGCGACTGGAGCGCCAGGCACGCCTTGGCGAAGCGCTCGACCGCCTGGGGCGGCACGGCGAGGCCGTGGCGCTGTCCGATCGCCAGTGCGAGCACCGCGAACTGCGTGTTGGAGAGGTCGTAGGTCTTGGCGCTCGGCCGCTTCTCGTACGACCAGCCTCCGGTCTTCTGGACCTGCGCCGCGAGAATCCAGTTGACGGCCCGCGCGAGCAGGGCATGCGCCTGCCCCGTCATGCGCTTCGGCGCCCGTTCGGGATCCAGGCTCCGCACCATCTCCTTGTGGCGCACGTCCAGGGCGATGGCGACGAGCGCCGCCGAGTAGACGTGCGTCATGGGGAGCGACTCGATCGTCCGGAAGAGCCGTACGACGAGGGGATCCTCGGGCGGCCGGCCGGCGCTCAGGAGCGCGGCCGCGTACAGCGCCCGCGCGCCGAGCGGATACGCGAAGTCGGGCGTCGTCTTGTCATCCGCAACGACCCGGGCGAGGTACGCGCCGCCCTTCTCGAGGGCCGCCCGGATCCGGGCCGGCGGCACCGGCTCCGCGGGGGCGGCCGGTGCGCCGGGGGCCGGTCTTTTCTTCACGTTCGGGGTGCCGGCCGCAGCAGCGGCGGCGGCTTTGGCGGCGCCGTCCGGGCCGGCCGCGGGGACGACACTCAGGGTGTCCGCCGGCGCGGCGCCGGCGGCCGCGGCCATGGCGGCGGCCGCCGCGACCAGCGCCGCAAGCGCTTTCAGGCGTGTGGCGTGCATTGGCTCCTCCTCTCGGGAGCCCCTTGAGAAAAAAGCGTGCCGAACGCGGCCGGCTGCCTCTCCCGCGCGAAAAAACGGGGTCGGCGTCCGGATCCGGACGATTTCTGCGGACGGTGCGGACGGCCGCGCGCGACCTCCCCAAGCCCCCGCCGCGCGGGTATAATGGGCCGTTCACAATAGACTCTGCCGGGCAAGGAGAAGACGAGCGCGCCGGTCATGGAGAGGACACGCATGCACGCCAAGACGGACAGGAAGACGGCCGAGCACAAGGTCAAGGACATCGGGCTTGCCGACTGGGGCCGCAGGGAGATCGAGGTCGCGGAGAAGGAGATGCCGGGCCTCATGGCCACGCGCGAGAAGTACGGGCCCCGCAAGGCGCTCGCCGGCGCGCGCATCACGGGCAGCCTGCACATGACCATCCAGACCGCCATGCTCATCGACACCCTAAAGGAACTGGGCGCGGACCTGCGCTGGGCCACCTGCAATATTTTCTCCACCCAGGACCATGCGGCCGCGGCCATCGCGGACAAGGGGTCGGCCGCGGTGTTCGCCTGGAAGGGCGAAACCCTGGAA
>DHGK01000374.1:10736-11713 GCA_002402755.1 Planctomycetes bacterium UBA4800 | reverse complement strand
CAGCGGCCCTCGCCAGCGCACGTAATCCCTGGCACACCCAGTTTCTCATCTCCGCGTGCCACGATGTCTGTCCATTCTCAGCAGCCATGCTACAATTCCGGAGAGAACACCTACAAAGGAGCTGCCATGATCCTACCCGATTTTCTCGCCCAAGATCCCGATGGGTTCGTGCGGGTCGCCGGGCATCGGATAGGCCTCCACCACCTCGTTCATTTCTACAATGAAGGTTATTCCCCCGAGATGCTGGCGGATCAGTTTCCGACGCTCCCGCTACCCATTATCCACAAGGTCATTGCCTTCTATCTTGAGAATCGTGCAGAGGTCGACGCTCACTGTGCCCCGTTCCACGATGACGTGCTTCGCCAGGTGCAGTCGGCACCAGGAACGGACCTCGCCGAGTTGCGCCGGCGATTCGAGGCCTTGCGCTCGGCCGAGGCATCGTAAGTGCCGCTGCGTTACGCGCTGGATGAGCATCTGCGGGGGCCTTTGTGGCGTTCGATCAAGCGCCACAACTCAAGCGGCGGGCCCCTCATTGACGCCGTCCGGGTAGGCGACCTCCTCGAGTTGCCGCTCGGCATAGGCGATGCCGAGATCCTCATCTGGGCGGCGCGAGAGCAACGGATTCTCGTCACTTCCGACAAGAGCACCATGGCAAACCACCTGGCGCGATTCATCGCCGCCGGTCAACACTCGCCCGGCGTGTTCATGGTCTTGCCCCGCGTGTCGATTCATGACGTACTCACGTACCTCGTTCTCGCCGCGTACGCCAGCGCCCCTGCAGAGTGGACCGATCGCATCCAGTACGTGACTTAATCCGCGGACTCCCTTACGGGCGGGTGCCCGCCTGCCGTCAGAGTGGGCTCGCCGCGCGCGCGTCGCCGAGGAGGTCTCCGGCGAGCGGCATAGCGTGAAGGACGCTCCGACCATCGCAAGGAGCATCACAGGCGTATCACTGGTACATATTCGGTGAACCCGTG
>DHGK01000374.1:0-10612 GCA_002402755.1 Planctomycetes bacterium UBA4800 | reverse complement strand
CGCACGGGTTCACCGAATATGTACTATCACTGCTGATCGGTAGCGTCTTAATCCGTTCCTGCACAAGTATTTATGAATGGAGGCGCGGGGAATCGAACCACCACCGCCCGCTGCCGGCCAGGTGTCGGGGAGCGGACACCCGGCGCAGTCCAGAGGACAGCCGGCGTCACAAGTCGGACAGGGCGAAGATGTTGCGGCCTCCGAGACATGCACAGAGAGGACGGAACCTGCACTGCCGGCGTCGAATCCCGGACACTCGGCGAGCATCACAGAGGCATCACTCGAGCATCAGGGGAGCATCACTCCAGGCACAGCCGAGCACACGACATCGCCACTCCCGCCGGACGCAATGCTCGTCCTCGAAGCATGGCCGATGATCCCCGATCCAGTCCGCGCGGGAATCCTGGCCATGGCACAGTGCTACCGCAAGGAGGTGAAGCGCGGCGAGTGATATGAAACCACGCCCTTCCTGGCCGTTCTCACTGCGAGTCCTGCCGCCGACCGGCTCAGGCATGCAGCTCCGGACCTTGGATCTCCGTGCAACATCAGCCAGCGACTCGATCGCCGGTTCACAGCCATTTCCACAGCATGGGCGACCAACGCGCGTCGTCCACGCTGCCGAGCACTGGATCGATGAATGCTCGCACCGCAGCGACGAGCTCCGGCAACGTACGCCATTCGAGGTCATCTTCCTGCGCAATGCGCCGGTATACATCCATCCACGAACCGGGCGGATCGGGCAAGGACGACGACACGGGATGGGTCTTGCGAAACCCGAATGTCTGTTCTATCGCACGACGCACGTGCGCCTTGTCGAGCTGGCGGACTTTCCCGAGCAACGCGATGTCGGGAAGGTCCTTTACCCGCGAGTTCACGCTCGCACGCGGCAGTGTGTAGGCATGGAGCTTCTCCGCGATATGCGACTCGACCGGATACACGCGTACGGTCGGCGGAGCGATCCCGGCGAACGAAAGTACATCCTCGGAAGTAATGACATCGGGCTTCCCGAGAATCGGATCCGCAAACGCAACGTCGACTCCGAACGGCTATCCATACGGTTTCCCGGCAAGCATTCCTTCCGCCCTGAAGCGCAGGCCGTCGTACTGCATCCCATCGTTTCGAAGGTCCGGATGGGCGGCATCGGGGTGCACTTCGAATGCCAGGAAGTCTCCCATGTCGAGACGGCCCGCGCGTTGCAGACGATCGAGCACCTCCTCTGGCGAACCCATGAGACGCAAATCGACATCCTTTGTCGTGCGCGCACGCTCAGCGCACGCCCAAGGCGCAACTCGAGCACAAGTCCGCCCTTCAGGATCACCGTGTCGCCCAGCACCTGTACGACCCGCGCCAGAAAACGGTCGAATACGAGCAATTGTCGGCGGCGGGTGAGGTCGATGCCCTGCGGAGATGCGTCTCGCAAGCGCTGCTCCAGCGCCTGTTTGAAAGCCGCGGGTGCTTTATACGTACGTACGATCACCCGGATCTCGAGACACGACGCGAGGACGTGCGCAGCCGCGCACCCGCCTTGCGACGTACGGACGAGAAGAACTCATTGAGATACGCGTCCACGACCGGCAGAGCGCCGCGCACAACGAGTCCGCGCCGAACGGCCGCCTCCAGGGCATCTCGCACGAGATCCGGCGCCACGCGCCCTGCAGCACAGTCAAGGAGGGTCCGCGCAACTGCGGTCACCGGCACCGCACCCACCCAGGCTCGTTCGTGATCTCCGACGTCGGCGAAATGGAGTTGAACTCCCCGAGGCACACGAAGACGCCGTTGCGTCCATCCTGCGGGAAGCGTCGTGTGCACCCGCGCGGGGAGGACGTCCGAAAGCCCGTGAAGCGCGAGCGCGGTCTCGTGCGAGAATACCCCGGTTCGCTCGGTCCACAGCCACACGACGACGAGGTCCTCATGTTCGCCGGCGGGAAAGTGGACCAACCGGTAGATCCCGCGCCGGATCCGCATGACGCGCTGATTGCCGAGGTACTTCGCCAGCAGTTGCGGAGAGTAACCGGCCTCCGCCGCCTGCGCGGTCGTGAAATGCCCCTCCTGGACCGCGCCACACTCGTACAGTCGGTTCCAGTCCGGCTTGCGGGTCGTTCGCGTGAGCGTTCTCATGCCGGACAAAGCTTAACCCGCAGTTTAGTTTCGTGCAAGTGGCTTTCGATCTGCCTACCGACAGCCCCCTCAGTTGCACGACACAGCCCTACGTCAATAGTCCTACCCGACCTCTCTGGTACAGTCAACCCAGGCTTTCCCAATGCATGGAAGAGGTCTGGGATGGGCGTCCTGCAGATGTTGTTCGTGATCATGCGGTCACTCCTGCTGTCGCGGGTCGGCCTCGCCGCCGAAAATCTGGCCCTCAGACAGCAACTGGCGGTGCTTCGACGACGAGCCAGGCGGCCCAAGCTCACGCGAAGCGACCGGTTCTTCTGGGGCTGCCTCTCTCGACTCTGGACCGGCTGGCGCTCGACACTGGTCATCGTCGAGCCGGAGGCCGTGTTTCGCTGGCACCAGGAGGGCTTCAGACTCTTCTGGCGCTGGAAGTCCATGCGCCGTGGTACAGGGCGACCGAAGATCGAGCGCGAAATACGTGACTTGATCCACCGGCGTGCGCTTGAGAACATCTCCCGGGGCGCGCCGAGGGTGCAGTCCGAGCTACGCGTGCTCGGCTACGACGTGTCCGAGTCGACGGTGGCGAAGTACATGCCTCGCAGGAGAAAGCCGCCCTCGCAGACCTGGCGCACCTTCCCCCGGGATCACGTGAAGGACATCGCCGCCGTGGACTTCTTCACCGTGCCCACTGCGACCTTCCGCGTCCTGCACTGCTTTCTCGTCCTCAGCCATGATCGCCGCCGCGTCGTTCACTTCAACGTGACCGCGAATCCGTCGGCAGCGTGGACGGCACAACACGTCGTCGAGGCCTTTCCCTACGATGACGCGCCCCGGTTCCTGATCCGCGACCGCGACGGTATCTACGGCCATCTCTTCTCACGTCGCATCAAGGCGATGGGGATCGAAGAAGTGCTCATTGCGCCGCAGTCGCCTTGGCAGAATCCGTACGTCGAGCGCCTCGTCGGGTCAATCCGCCGGGAGTGCGTCGACCACGTCACGCCTGCGCGTTCTCGAATCGGGGTCGGATCTCTGTGCCTATCGGACGTACGCGCCGTGCGCCCGTGCCGAGTCGTCACGGCGTAGAGGACATGAATCATTATCCAGTAATGATTCATGGTGGAGGCGGGGGGAATCGAACCCCCGTCCCGAGACAATTCATCGCAAGCGTCTACGAGTGTAGTCGGTCGTTTGGATCTCGCGCCTCGGGCTCCGATCGACAGGATCCGTCGGCGCCAGCCCCTGTTGGGTCTCGCCTCCTCGTCCACGGGCGAAATTCGGAGGCCAGCCCGCTCGTGTTGACTCCCCGTCCTGCCACGCGGGCGAGGCAGGCGAGAAGGCTACCTAGTAACTAGGCAGCGAGAGCGTAGCTCTCGTTCGCAGTTAAATTGATGCCAGGTGTTTAGTGAGGCCTCCCGGCAACCTCAACTCGCAACTTGCGACTCCTCTGCCCGGTCGATACCAGATCGCCCCCACAGAGTGCCCGCACGCCGCCGCGGGCGCCGCGCACTGCGCCGCGCGCCGTCCGTGCGATGTGCGTCCATCATTATACAGTATCACCCGACCGCGGCGGCCACATCCGCGCCGCCCGGTCAGTGCCGCATCTCCCGGCTCGCCTCCCGCGCCTGGTCGCGCTTCCTGATGGCCTCGCGCTTGTCGTACTGCCGCTTGCCGCGGCAGAGGCCGAGCTCCACCTTCGCAATTCCCCGCTCGTTGAAGTAAATCCTGAGCGGCACCATGGTGAAGCCGCGCTCCCTGACCTTGCCCGACAGCCGCTTGATCTCCCGGCGGTGAAGCAGCAGCTTGCGCTTTCGCATGGGGTCGTGGTTCGCGAACCCGCCCTGCTTGTACTCGGCGATGTGCAGGTTGACGAGAAACAGCTCCTCGCCGAACACCCGGACGAAGCTGTCCCCCATGCTGACGTTCCCCTCCCGAAGGGACTTCACCTCCGTGCCCTGGAGGACCAGCCCCGCCTCGAGCTTGTCCGTGATCTCGAAGTTGTGGTACGCCTTCTTGTTCTTGATCGTGGGAGCGGTGTTCATCGCAGAGAGTATTGTAGGGCCGCCGGCGCCCGAAGGGAACGGACGGCCCCCCGCACGCGCGCGCCGGGCCCCCCGTTCCCGGAACTTTTCATTCCCGCCCACTTGACTGGGGGCCTATTGCGGCTACCATCCGACAGATACGTGCAACGGCATGCCGAAGTGGCGGAACTGGCAGACGCGCTAGCTTCAGGAGCTAGTGGGGTTACCCCCATGGAGGTTCGAGTCCTCTCTTCGGCACCAGCAATCGCGCCGCGCGGGACCTGATCCCGCGCGGCTTTTTGTTTGCGCGCCCCGCCGGCCCTTGCACGCGCGCCGCGCCTCCCCCAAGATTGAGGGCGGCACCACGCAGGAGAAGTCCCCATGACGGGCAACGCCCTCCGCTGCGCCGCGGCGGCCCTCGTCCTCGCCGTCCCGGCCCTGTCCCAGGACAAGGTCCTCCACGAGAAGGACTCGGCCTTCAACCACATCATCGTCACCGAGGATTCCGACGGCGTGCGCTCGCTCCTCTTCGAGGAATACGGCGCCCTCCAGAGCGTCGGCAAGCCCGATGACCCGGACTATCTGGGGCTCCCCTACCTCCGCACCGCCTTCGTGGGCCTGGCCTTCATCGAGAAGCCCGCGCGGGTCCTCGTCGTCGGCCTCGGCGGCGGCAGCATCCCGCGCTTCCTCCACAAGCGCTACCCCGCGATGCACATCGACTGCGTCGAGCTCGACCCCGACGTCGTCGCCGTCGCCAGGCAGTACTTCGGCTTCGCCGAGGACAAGACCATGAAGGCCCACGTTGCCGACGGCCGGAAGTTCATCGAGAAGGCGACCCAGCCCTACGACATCATCTTTCTCGACGCCTTCGGCGCCGACAACATACCCTACAGCCTCGCCACGCGCGAGTTCCTCCTGGCCGTGCGCAAGGCGCTCGCCCCGAAGGGCATCGTCGTCGGCAACATCTGGAGCCGCTACTCGAACCGCCTGCACGACTCGATGGTCCGCACCTACCAGGACGTCTTCGAGGAGCTGTACTACTTCACCGTCCGGGCGAGCGGCAACCGAATCCTCGTCGCCATGCCGCGCGCGGCGCACCTGACCCGCGAGGACGTCGTCGCCAAGGCGACCGTTATCAGCGCGCGCGACAAGTTCCCGTACGATGCCGGCGACGCGGCGTCCTACGGCTACTCGCGCCTGACGGGCAAGGAGCTCGACGGCAAGATCCTCCTCGACGCCGAGCCGCCCCCGCCCGACAAGAACGAGGAATAGCGCGCCGCTCACTCGGCGCCGACCCGCACCACCTTCCGGTAGCCCGCGATCTCGGCGCCGTCGTCGACCGTGATGTCGAAATCCTCGCGCGCATCGAGCGCCCGGTTGACCTCGGCGAAGGCGCGCTCCATGAGGCGGCGATACCTGAGCGACGCCTCGTTCCTGCCCTCCGGATCGAGCTCGCGCACCCACCAGAGGTCCCAGGCGTTCCTGCGCTTCGACGGCGACTCGAGCACCGGAAAGTACCCGTACGGAATCGCGATGGCCTTGTCGAGCACGGGGCGCGGCCCGCGGATCGACGGCCGAGGCTTCGCGGCCGCGTGGCGCGCCAGCACGCGCGCGAGTTCGAGCTGCTCGGGCCACGGGAGATGGTGGTCGTGGTCCGACGTCCAGAACCACACGTAGCGCGCGCCCATGTCGTAGGCGAGCGTCACGGCGAGCGGCGACAGCGCGGGGTCGGCCTGGCCGTAGATGCTCGTGCCCCAGTCCTTGCCGAAGCGCCGCGCCGCGCCGCGCATCACGGCGAAGTGGTACCTGAACATCTCCTCGGCGGTGTAGCGCCGGTCGCTCCCCGTCGACGCCCGCGCCCACTCGTTGAACTCGCCGAGCTGGTAGCGCCCCTCGTGGACGAAGCCCGCCCCGCCGGCCGCGAGCTGGTAGAACGCGGTCTCGTAGCGCGTCTCCCAGATCGCGACGTCGACCTGCGCCAGGCGCATGTCGCCGAAGCTCACGCCCGCCTTCACGAGCTCGCGCTCGAGCGCGAACACGCGCTTCGGGCTCTGCGCGCGCACGCGCGCCCCGAGGAGCGCCGCCGCATCCGTGAAGTACCTCAGCGTCGTGTGCACGGTCTTGTCGCCGACCATGAGACACGCCGGCTCGTCCATGAACATCTCCGGCCCGACGAAGTTGCTGCGGTAAAGGTCGGCCGGATACGAGAGGCCCGCCCCGCCCCCGCGGTGGAACACCGGCTCCTCGCGGATGAACTCGCCCGCCCCCGGCACGATCCCGAAGAGATTCATGCCGGCCGCGATCATCGCGCGGTAGTCATCGGCCGTCCAGTTGACGTAGGTGTAGTTCCGGCGCTCGGGCGCCTGCGGCAGGCGCGCGCCCTCGGCGTCCTTGAACACCCGGCCCGTGCCGACGAGCATCTCGCCGTCGAGCGCCAGCGTCTTCGTGTCCGGCCAGTCGGCCCAGGCCTTCCCCTCGGCCGTCCACCTGAGCGTGAGAACGTGTCCCAGGTACTCGCAGGTGTGCGGGAAGCCGCCGGTCCTGTCCGCGCCTTTCGCCGGGCACGGAACGAAGCGCCGCGTGAACTCGCCCCAGCCGGGGAGCGCCGCCCTGCCCGTCACGGCATCGCGATACTCCAGGGCCCGGGCGCCGATCCTGAGCCGATAGCGCGTGAACTCGCGCGGATCGAGAACTCCCGCGAGCGGATCGCGCGCGGTCACGCACCTGAGCGCGAAGAGCGGCGCCTCGGCGGGCGCGTCCTCCTTCCTGACCTCGAGCTCCCAGGCGACGCCGCCGTCCGCCGCCGGCCCGTAGGCGAAAGCGACGGCGTGGAAGGGCGGCCCATTCCCCTCGTCGGCCGGGAGCACGCGATACCACGCGTGCGAGAGCGGCGCGGCGCAGAACGCCGAACCCGCGCCGCAGAGCGCCGCCAGGACGCCGGCGTGAAGCGCGCGGGGCATGTCACTTCTTCTCGAAGAAGCTCGACGGCTTTTCGATGACCTTCGGGGCCCAGATCTTGATGTTGTCGACCTGGCCCGCGTCATCGAAAGACCCGAAACCGACGCAGCCCGCGCCGAAGGTCGTGTCCGACGCGAGCATGATCGGCGCCGTCATGTCGTCGAAGAACACTTTGATCGCGCCGCCGGCGCACGTACGCTCCAAGCGCACCCTGTGCCACACCTGGCTCCCCCACGTGACGCCCTCGGTCGTCTTCGTCGAGATCTTGGTGCGCGGCTTCTCGTCGACGATGAAGATGTTGTGGGCGTTGGCATCGGTCTGCGTCGCCATGTGCGCGTAGTAGAACTTCGACGGATCCGTGAAGCCGAAGAAGATGCACATGTCCCTGTGGCCGTACTCGCGGCCCGTCTGGAGCAGATCCGCCTCCAGGACGAAGTCCTCGAACATGCACTTGGAGAGCAGCGCGATGATGCCGGGCGACCTGACCTTCGGCTGGTACTTGCCGGTCCCGAGAGTCTCCAGACACCCGTTCCCGTCGCGCGACGCGAACGTCCACTTGGAGGCGTCCGTGAACTCGAAGTCCTTGAGCGCATCCTCGGTGTCGAACATTTGCGAGTAGACGAGCTTCCAGCCCTCGGGCGCCTCGGCGCCCGCCGAGGCGTAGGCGTCGTACAGCGCGCCGATCCGCGCGGCGTCCGTGTCGCCCTCGTGGAAGACGAACCTGTAGCTGAAGGTGCGGCTCTCGCCGGCCGGGATCTTCAGGTCGCCCGTGCGCGCCGGCTTCTTCTCGAAATCGTGAATGCCGAAGGGATTCACGGCAATGAGGCCGTAGTCCCGCGCGTGCCACCACGTCGGGTGGCGCGGGTTGCGCGGGTTGTCGAAGATCGCGATGCCGACCGTCTTCCCGTCGATCTCGCCCCAGTAGTCGACCCAGCGCGCGCGCTTCCCCCACACGTCCGCGCCCCGCACGCCCTCGCTGTTCACGGCGCGGCCGTTCGCGGTCGTCACACCGGGGTTGTTCTTGAGGCACAGGTTGGAGTGCGTGCGGATTCCCATCGTGCCTTCCTTGGTGTCGCCGAGGACGACGTCGCCGTTGGAGGCGTGGAGCGTGATCTCGAAGTCGATCGCGCGGCCGCCCGGCACCGTCGTGAACGCGAGCCTCGTCGTGTCCGTGCAGACGACCGCGCCGTCCGGCTTCACCCACTTGTTCGCGGTCGCGACCGCGGCCGCGGCCCCGCCCTGCGTCACCTCGAGCACCTTCTCGTTGACGATCGTCCCCTTGTCCTTGCCCTCGGCCCAGAAGTCGACGCCGTTGACATCGCCGTGCGTGAACCACATCGACTTCTGGTGGACGTGGTCGGACGCCTCGCCGGCGACCTTCGACATGGGGTAATCGCGCGTCATCGACACGCCCCCCGGCCCGAGCACGGGGTACAGGATCGGTTTCGCGAAGCCCTTGAGAATGTACTCGGTGAAGAGCTGCCCGCCGATCTCGACCCGCAGCTTGCCGTCGAGCTCCTTGACGGTCACCGCGGGGCCGTCCGCGGCCGCGAGCGCGCCGCCGAGGCACAGGCCCGCCGCGAACAGAACGCATGCCGCCCTCCGCACTCCGTGCACACCGATCATCGCATCCTCCTTCTCGTCACGCGCCGCCGCGCGGCGTCACCTCGCGATCTCCTTCCGCAGCCACTCCAGGCTCTTCTCGACGTTGCCGGGCGCCGCCTCGCACTCGATCGAGAGGACGCCGTCCCACTGCATGTCCTTGAGAATCTCGATGCAGCCCGCGATGTTCTCGGCGTTGACGCCCTCGCCGATCGAGACGATCGACGTCGCGATCCCCGTCTCGCCGCCGCGCACCTTGCGGGCCAGCGACTCGCTCACGTCCTTGATGTGGAGGTGCGACACCTTGTGCCGGAAGCGCTTCAGGAACGCGACCGGGTCGTTCCCCGCGATGAACGTGTTGCCCGTGTCGAAGTTGAGGCGCAGGTACGGCGAGTCCGAGAAGCTCAGGATCTGCTCCATGGTGTCGGGGTTCGTCGTGTACGGGCCGTGCGGCTCGACGTTGATGATGATCTCCCAGCGCTCGGCCCACTCCAGGACCACGCGGTAGTACTGCTTCATGAGCGCCATGACCTCGGCGTCCGTGTACCCCGCGGGCTTCCTGCCGCCGTCGGTCGTGTCGACGCACGGGCAGCCGAGCGCCTTGGCGAACTGTATGGATCTGATCGTGTACGGGATGCCGCGGTACTGCCCCTCGGGACTCGACATGGGATAGGCCGCATCGATCTGCGAGACCTTGAGCTTCAGGGAGTCGAGGTAGGCCTTGAGCTTCAAGGGATCGCTGTGAAGCGTGATGTGCGGATTGTAGCCGAGCGCCTGGATGAAGTAGTCGCCGTCCACGGTGCCGAATTCGACGTACTCCATGCCGTGCGCGCGCGCGAACTCGCACGGCACCTCGTACGTGACGTCGTTGTGCCGCCAGTTGTCGACGTGCATGCCGAGCTTGAGCATCGTTCTCTCCTCCGAGCCCTTGCGTACGGACCCGCAAGCCCGCGGCGGCGCCGCGGGCGCGGCCTCACCCGTACTGTAGCGCCGGCCCTTCGGAGTTACAAGGCGGGTATGCCGCGCGGAATCGCGCGGCGGATGTCAGACGTGCTGCCAGCGCCGCGTCTCGGGCGCGGTCTCCGAATCGCCGGTGCAGCCCGCGGCGTGGATCGGCAGGACGCCGCGTTCCAGAAAACGCCCGCACTTCGAGCAACGGTCCATGAACTCGTTCGGCTCGCAGTGAACCGGCAGGCGGCGCCCGCAACGGGGGCAGGCGATGAACGGGCGATGCGGCATCGCCGCGAGCGTGAACGACTGGCCGCACGTACACGCCATGAGCTTCATGACGACCTCCTTGCGCTTCTCTCGGCTCTCCGCGCCGCGGGCGCCATCCTTGCCCGCGCGCCACGAAGGTTCGCGGAGACATCCGCGAAGCGCGCTCCACCCGGCGCCGACACTCTCCGCCGCGACCCTCTCCCGTTGCTTCCTCTCGACGCACCCGCATCATACCCCCGCCGCCCACGAGATGAAAGCAAAAAACTCCTCGTGTTGCAATTTTTTTCGCCCACATTAAAACGGCGCCGGCGCGCCGCGATCTCGCCGCGGTCAGGCGTCGGGCCATCGCGCGCCGATCCCGCGCGCAGCCGCCGCCCGCCTCGCGATCCGCTGCTTGACGCGGCCCTTTCCGCCGATTATCATTCCAGGACGCTTTCTACAGGCGGGCGATTAACTCAGCGGCTAGAGTACTACTTTCACACGGTAGGAGTCAGAGGTTCAAATCCTCTATCGCCCACCAGACCTTTCCCCAGGGTGGTCCGCCCCGCGCGGCCCCTGTAAATTCCATGGAGCGCCGGACCCGGGCAGCGCTCCCCTCTCCGAAACCGCGGCGTCGTCCCCCGGCGGGCCGCCAGAGGGCCGCCGCCTATCTACAGCCTATAGCCTACAAAAAAACGCCACGGCGTCAAAAGTCGGTTGGA
>DHGK01000013.1:5511-14987 GCA_002402755.1 Planctomycetes bacterium UBA4800 | reverse complement strand
GGGATCCGATTGGGGTGTGGGGGGACGTGGTCAATCAGGGTAATGCGTATTGCTTCGTGGCGAACATGCCGGTTCATACTTCTGATCCAGGTGGCAGAAAGGCGTGCTGTTTTGGGATGGAAGCACACCCGGAGAACAGGGATCCTGAATCACTTGAAGCGTTCTGGCGACAATGGAACGAAGACGCAAAGAACGAAAATGTTTACGACAAGTGGGGAGTAAAGATTCACATTGGAAAGACAGATGCTCTGCGAAGCGCAGTTGGCTGCCTAAACGTGTGCGATGACCTTGTTATACACGGTCATTCACATGACCACGAAGAGAGACCGGGAGCACCCTCTTTGGGTTTGAATATGGGCCCTGGGCAGGCCCCCGTGTCATGGTTTGATCTGGGGAACCTCCTCAAGACGAAAGCCGCGCAACTAGACAATGGCGAGACGGATCCATGCAAGAGATCACGCATTAGATCAATCGTCCTGCTAACATGTAAAGTATCGGAAGCCACAGCCAAGGAGCTTGCCAAGGTATCGGGTGCGTGTTATGTCTATTACTATCCGGGTCTACAGCGGTTGACGCTGCAGGATATCTACGTACAGGCTGAGGATCTTGCTACACCTGACACGCCGGGGTTACCGGGGCCACGCCATGTAGGGCGCGTTTTCGCTCCTGAGTACTTCCAGTTCGAGTCAGGCGGGAAATGGGCGCGGTTGCGAGTGGTGCGGGGAGACATGCCCTGCTGCTGTGACGCTCCGTATCACTATCCCACAACCGGAGGGCAAGGACATTGAATCAGCAGATGATCCAATCGAAGAACACTGTTATGTCGTATCAGACTCCGTTGCTCTTGCTGTTGCTCATGACGGTGTATCCACTCTGCGCGCTCAGCGCGGAACATGTTCTGGATGCAGAGCTTGTGGGAAACGGTCTGTCGTCTGAACAGATCGTGCGTCTACGTACGAACAAGGTGCTTCTCGGCACCCGAGACTTCAAGCAGATCTTTGAACCATACATCCGCTTCGGTGCGCCTGTTTTCATAACAACGGACTCAGTGCTCGCGGCGTACCATGCCCTGTTCGAGGAATCATTCCAGCGTCTTGAGAAACAGCACGCCAGTACGCTTCGCGGCACGGTGAACTCGCTCTTGCGGGAGCTCCTTCGTCTCGAAAAACCGGAGTGTTTCTCCCGTGAGCTCTTTTTTGCTGCATCACGTCGGGCCGCGATTACGCTTGGGACGGCATGTGCGCTTCTGGGTGATAACGAGGTTTGGAGAAACACAGGCGTACAGGACATTATAGCCGTAGAATGTGCACGAGCAGAAGCCGCTCTTCAGGTATGCCGGACGCCGTGGTTGTCCCAGGGCGTGGACGGCCTTGACTATACCCAATATAAACCTGTGGGTTTCTACAGCACAGATGAGCCTCTCCGCAGGTACTTTCGTGCGCTCAAATGGCTTCAGTCCATACCTTTCTTCGTGAGTTCCGAGGAGGACGTTGCTGCGCTTTTCCTGATCGTGCTGGCAGGCGGGAAGGACACCGCGAGATTCGAGGAGTTACTGAGGGTTGCTCAAGAGCGGGATGATCTCTTTGGGAGGGGCGACGAAGGCGACGTTAGGACCGTTCTCCAGTTCATGCGTTCTTATGAGGCGCCCGGCAGTGGTTTCGGACAAGAGGCCCTGCTCGCGTATCTCTTGAGAGCAGACAACGCGCCACACATCAACGATCAGATACGTCCTGGCCCCGTTGGCTCCCAGGGTGGAGGCGAGTTGAGCCTCCGGATCATTGCTCCGGCTCGTACGCCCGATGGCATTCTCTTTCAGCAAACGGCCCGTGTGACAGCGGGCCTGCCGACCGGTCTATACGTGTGTGCCGCACTTGGTTTGCCGTATGCGAGGGATGAAGTACTCTCTCAGTCAAGGGCGCCGGGGACAGATGTTGTCAATATCATCGACGAGGGCTTGGCGCCCTTGGTGCAATCGAAGCGCTTTGGGGCGTGCTTGTATCGCGACTATCTTCGCTGCCTAGAGGTGCTGTGCGGACCAGCGGAGGCTGGTGCTCCCTCCTTCATGACGACGGTGCCGTGGAAGGCGAAGATCTGCAACACAATTCTTGCAGGCTGGGCACAGATGCGACATGCAGCTGTTTTGCGTGCAAAACGCTGCACTTCCTTTACTGGCATCGAGGATGTGTGCGCGGGATTCGTGGAGCCAGTGCCGGAGTTCTTCCGGAGACTTGCACGGCTATCTGCTGCGAGCGGCAAGTGCTTTCGTGAGTTGGGTGGCCCGCAACAGGATGCCATTGTAACGTTGGAGAGACTGCGATGGCTACGGGAGCGGCTGGAGCACGCCATGGAAAACCCGTCCGCAGGTATGCGCAGGGACGTCGATGACGCCGATCTATACCAATACCTGCATGTGTTGTACTCCCATTTTGGAGATACTGACAATAGTGGACGGTCCTCCCCGGGGCGTTTTACTCGCCTGAACCTGCCACGGGCAATCGCTGGTCTGCGCGCCCTGGAAGAGCAGCTAAGCAGGGGTGCGCCTCCCTACGATGCACGGCTGTTGAAAGAGTTGCAGGAGAAGATGCCTTGTTTGCAGTCGAAATGGCGAGCGTTAACTGAGGTGAGTGAGAAACTCGAAGGTCTTGCTCGCACGCAGTTACGGGGAGATGGCTTCAGCGCAGCGGATAGAAACTGGATTGCCCACTATGGCGAAATGCTCAGCGCGATTATGTTGTACGAGGGAAGTGGGATGTTTGAGCCCAGAGACGATGCTCCACGCATTGCCGAGGTGTTCTTCGATCCGGTTCAGGGGAAACGCTTGCACGTGGGCATAGGGCGGCCGCGTGAACTATGGGTCCTCTACCCGAAGGGCGGCGTTGAGATGCTCTGCAGGGGAGCGGTCTACCCATATTATGAGTTCGCTCATACCGCGGTCTTGACTGACAGCGAGTGGATGAGGCTCTTGGACTCCCAGGCTCGACCGGCCCTTCCGAAGTTCCTGCGGAGAGACTTGTGTGTAAAGAAACAACGGTAATTCACTGTCGAAGGACATTTGTCCGTGAGTGAAATGATCCTGCCCGTTTTCATCGTCCTGTGAAACTCATGCAACAGTAACCGCCGGGCGGCGCTCTCGGCGCGGCGGCGCGGCTCCGGGCGGAGCCCTACGGCGCCTCGACGATCGTCACCTTGCTCTTGCCCGGGACCAGGAGGTCGAAGACCTGCTCGACGTCCTCGTTGAGCATGCGGATGCAGCCCTTGGACATCTGCTTGCCGATGCTCTCCGGCTCGACCGTGCCGTGGATGCCGTACTGGTCGCGGATCGTGATCCAGCGCGTGCCGAGCGTGTGGTCGGGCGCGCCGAACGCGATCGTCGTGCGCTTCTCGCGGTCGAACTGCACGGGGTTCTTGAGCTTCGCGCCCGCGGTGAAGGCGCCGGCCGGCGTCGAGTCCTCCTTCCCCAGGCCCACCCGATAGGTGAAGAGCGTCGCGTCGCGCCGGCGGATCTCGAGGGTGTAGGTCTGCTTGATGATGCGCGCATCGAACGGGCCCCTGACGATCTTGAGCGTCTGGTCGCGCCGCAGCCGGTCGTTCGCCAGGCCGTTCAGGCGCATGATGAGCTCGGGCGTGATGTCGTGCGCGCGCGCGATGCTCGTGAGCGTGTCGCCGCCCTTGACCTTGTAGGTTTCGCCGTCCGATGCATCCGCGGGCGTCAGGTAGAACTTCTTGTTGAGCTCGTGGAGCCGGCGCGTGAGGCTCTCGGCGCCGGGGCCGGCCTTGAGCGCCGTCTCGATCGTGGCGATCGCGCCGCGAAGGTTGCCCGCCGCCTCCTGTGCGGCGGCCTGGCGGAGCGCATCATCGTGCTGCGCTCCGAGACGGCACTCAAGGCACAGACTCCCGATCAGAATGATGGCGCACGTTTTCTTCATTCTTCTCTCCACTCGCGCACGATGCGGCGCCGCGCGCTCCGGCCGTGCCGGAGGAGCGCGGTCCTCCGCCGTCACTCTGAAGGAGGGGAAGATAACCGCAATCCGCCGCGAACGCAAGGGGTAGGACGGAAAAAGTCGCGCGGGCCCCGCGAGTGGTGGTGCGAACGCGTGCGGAAGCTCCCGGCGAATTCGCGTGTCGTGCGCGTGCGCCCTACGGGCAACCGGCGCTCGTGCAGGCCGGGGCGGCGGCGCAGGGGAGGAGATCGTGCCTGCCGTCCGGCCCGCAGCTCGGGAAGGGCGGCGGAGGCTGGGAGCCGGTGGCGAAGAGATAGAGAAGCAGGCGGATGGGGTCGGAGAGATTCACGCGGCCGTCGTCGTTGATGTCGGCCGCATCGAGGCAGGCCAGCTCCTTGCCGCCGAAGAGGTACGCGAGCACGGCCACGGCGTCGGCGAGGCTCACGCGGCCGTCCGAGTTCGTGTCGGAGCGAATGAAGCACTCCTGGTCCAGATCGGCGAAGAGCATCGCCTCGATCGAGCCCGTGAATACATCCGTGCCGTAGCGCACGCCGGCCGCCGCGAGGAGCCCGTCGCGATGGAACGCGGCCGCCGAGAACCGGCCGCCCGCGGGCGGGCTCTCGCCGACGTACGACTCCCGAAGGGCGCCGGTCGCAAGATCGAACGACAGAACGGCCGGCGCCATGCAGGTCAGAAAACCGCAGGAGCCCGCCCAGCCGGCGACGAACAGCGAGTGCGGGCCGATTGCGAGCGCGGACGCCCCGCTCGAGCCGCCGCCGGGGCGCCACGCCGACGACCACGCGATGCGGCCGTTGCCGCCATCGCAGGCGATGGCGAAGAGGCGCTTGTCGGAGGACGCGACGCCCGAGGTCCCGGCGACGTACACCCTGCCGTTCTCGGCGCGGCCGATCGCGGCGGGCACGGTCGGGCCGTCGGGGCTGCGGAAGCGCGTGGTCCACAGCCGCGCGCCGCCGGAGCCCAGGCGCTCGATGAGCGTCTCCACGCTGCCGTCGATCCCGGTGCTTGCGGCCAGCGCGTACAGCCCGCCGTCCGGCGCCGACGCCAGGCCGCCCGGCACGATCTCATCGGCGCCGTCGAAACCGTTGAGGCTGTCGTGCCACAGCACGGTTCCGTCATCGCCCGCGATGCAGAAGACCGTGGTGTCGAAGCTCTGTCCGAACACGTACGCGCGGCCGGCCGCGAAGACCCTGCCGTCGCCGGGCGCGATCACGCTCGTGCCGGCGTGGCTGCTCGCCCCGGGGATGAGGAGCGGGATCGTCCACCGCGGGCGTCCCGTATCGGCGGCGAAGGCGAGACACGCAAGGGCGGGCGTGGTTCCGCCGTCGCGGGCATCAACCGCGATGTTGACCAGCACGAACACGCTGCGGCCGTCCGCGGCCGCGCCGCCGATGGAATCGAGGCTCGACTCGGGCGGCAGGCCCGTGTCGCGGATGATGACTTCCCACGCGGTCTTGCCGCCGGCGGCGAGGCGCGCCACCGAGACGGCGCCGTCTCGGATCTCCGCCGTGAAGACCGTGCCGTCCGGGCCGACGGCGATGCGGGGGTTCGCGCCGGGCCTCGTCCATGCCGTGACGCCGCTCCGGACGGCGACCCCGACCAGACCGCCGTCCCCGCCAAGAACGATCTCGCCCGATCCGGCGAAGGCGGCGCCGCTCACGAAGCTGGTGCTCGGTGCGAACGGATAGGTCTGCTGCCAGAGGGGCTCGCGCGCGATCCCGTTCCCGGCGGGGAGACAGGCGCAGAACACGAATACCATCCACCGTGCATGCACCACGAAAACGCCTCGATTTCCACGCGTACGATGCTGTTTCGAATGCGCCGGCGCCTCGCGCCGGGCGGCGCGGGCGCCATGGCTACGCAATGAGCGCAAGTGTACTTGCACTCCGAGCCGGTGTCTACGGCAGGACTTGCGAAAGATCATGCGCCATGCTCGAAGGATCGCGCGACGAGGCGGCGCGCGCGGCCTGCGCGGTCTGCGATCCACAGGCCGCGCTCCTGCGTGATCAGGCCGATGGGAACAAGCGGGCGTCCGAACCTGCGCGCGAAGGCGGTCGCAAGGGGAGCGACGTGCCGCTCGCGAGCCGTGAAGAGAATCTCGTAATCGTCGCTGGGCCCGAGCATGCACGCCTCCGCATCGAGGCCCAGCGCCGCGCACGCGCATGTGAAATCATCCGGCGCCGGCAACAGGATGCGCGCACCGGCGCCGCTTTCCTCGAGGATGTGGCCCAGGTCGCCCGCCAGGCCGTCGCTGATGTCGATGGCTGCGCCGAGGCGCACGCGCGCCCGCAGGAACGCCATCTCCTCG
The DNA here is from genome assembly GCA_002402755.1 of Planctomycetes bacterium UBA4800. GTDB lineage: Bacteria > Planctomycetota > UBA8108 > UBA8890 > UBA8898 > UBA8898. The sequence continues at coordinate 8,720 of DHGK01000013.1, read as the reverse complement.
ATGCAGGCGCGGGGCGCCAGGTACTTCCGGATCGCGGCGCGCAGGAACGGCGCCGGCGGTGCCTTCCGGGACAGCGCCTCGAAGCCGAGGCGCGCCCGGCCGGGCAGGCCCGTGGCGTAGATGCGCTCGCCGGGACGCGCCGCCGAACGCAGCGCCGCCTTGGCGCCGGGCGGAAGCTCGCCGAGCGCCGTCAGCGTCAGGGCGAGCGGGCCGCCGCAGACCGCGATGTTGCCGCCCAGGACATCGCAGCGGCGGGCCCGGGCGCGGGCGATGAGCCCCCGCATGATCGCGAGGGCCGACCTGCCGGGCAGCGTATCGGGGAGCTGCAGCGCGACGACGACGGCGCGCGGTCTCGCGCCCATGGCCGCAAGATCGCTCAGCGCGACCTCGAGCGCGCGCCCGCCGATGCCGGCCGGGGCGAGCCATTCGGAACGGAAGTGGACGCCCTCGATCTGCGTGTCGGTCGTGACGGCGAGCGGCCGGCCCCGGGGGGCGAGGACGGCCGCGTCATCCCCGACTCCGACCGCGACGCCCGGCCCCGGCGGGGGCAGCATGCATCTCAGCGCCTTGATGAGCGCGAATTCCTTCATCGAATGCTCGTTTCTCCGCGCGGGCGGGCGTTCCGGACGGCCGGCCGCCCCGCGGCGGCCTTATTGTCGACCATTGCCCGCGCGGCGGCAAGCGTATTGACAGGAGGGGGCATCCGGCATATCGTGATCCTGGCTCGCTGGAGGCCTGCGGCGCGGGCTCCACGGCCGAGGAACGCGAGGTCGCGACGTGAACACGCGCTTCATAACGGTGATGAACCAAAAGGGAGGGGTCGGCAAGACGACGGTGACGGTCAATCTGGGGGCCGCGCTCGCCCGTCTCGGGAAGGAAGTCCTCCTGGTCGACCTCGATCCGCAGGCGAACCTCAGCATCCATCTGAATGTCGCCATCCACGAGCTTACCTGCTCGATCTACGACGTCCTCGTGGCCCAGATGGAGCTTGCCGAGGTCGTCCTGCCGCGCCTGCGGACGCGGCTCTCGCTCGCACCCGCCAACATAGACCTCTCGGGCGCGGAGGTCGAGCTCGTCAACGCCGTGGGGCGGGAGACGCTGCTGCGCGACGCGCTCGTGCCGTACCTGCGGGACCACCCCTGCGATTTCGTCTTCTTCGACTGCCCGCCGTCCCTCGGCATCCTGAGCCTGAACGCGCTCGCTGCGTCCAGGGAGGTGTTCATCCCGATTCAGACCGAGTTCTTCGCGCTCCAGGGCCTGGCCAAGCTCCTCGGCGTCATCGAGCTCATCACCAAGCGGCTCAACCGCGATCTGCGCCTGAGCCGCGTGATCCCGACGCTGTACGACACGCGGACCGTGCTTTCGAAGGAAGTGCTCGCCGACATCAAGGCGCATTTCGGCGACATGGTGACGACCGCGAAGATCCGGAAGAACGTGCGCCTGGCCGAGGCGCCGAGCCACGGCAAGACGATCTTCGAGTACGACGCGGCCTCGACGGGCTCGGAGGACTTCACCGCGCTCGCCCAGGAGATACTGGGCCGGAAAAACGCGCCGCCTTCGCGGCGGCGCGCCGCGCGCGAAGGCCCGGCGGCGCAGGCCGCGACGCCGCCGGGTGACATCGCTCCCGCGGCCGAGGCGGTGCCCGGCAACGGCGGCCATGCCGCGGCCGTGAAGGCGCAGAGCCTCGTCTTCCTCAAGCGGCGGCACAAGAACGGCCACGACGCCCGCGTGCGCGTCTCCCGGCGCCGCATGCGCCAGGTGCTTGCGCGCGGGGCGGCCGCCCGCGCCGTTCGGGCGTAACGCCGCCGCGTTCTTGCCGCGCATGCCCCGCGCGGGTCCGCATCTGACGGTCATCCGCCGATGTGCTACACTTTGAAGATTCGGGTTTTCGCCGCGGCTCGGGCGGACAGGGAAGATTACCGGAACCGCCGGCGCGGCAGGCACGGCCGTTGTGCGTGCCCAGGTATGCAAACACAAGGAGCTATCATCATGGCGAACAGGAGCGTGGCGTTGTGCGCGGGTCTGGTCGTGTGGCTTGCGGNNCTGCCGCGCCCGCGCTGCCGCCCGAGTTCGCGACCGAAGCCGCGCGGGTGAGCTATGCCCTCGGCCTGGACATGGGCGGCTATCTCAAGCGCATGGAAGGCGAGCTGGAAATCAAGATGGACCTTGATATGTTCCTGCGCGCCATCAAGGACGCAATCGGGGGCGCAACGCCGGCGCTCACCCCCGAGCAGCTCACGGAAGTCAAGACGGCGGCCGAGGCCAAGATGCGAGCCAAGCGCGAGAAGGAACGCGCCGAGCAGGAGGAGCAAAGGAAAGTGCAAGGCGAGAAGAACAAGAAGGAAGGCGAGCTGTTTCTCTCCGAGAACGGCAAGAAGGAAGGCGTGCAGGCGACCGCGAGCGGGCTCCAGTACCAGGTCCTGACGCAGGGCACGGGCGCGAAGCCTGCCGTGACCGACCGCGTGAAGGTCCACTACCGCGGGACGCTGCTCGACGGCACGGAGTTCGACAGCTCGTACTCGCGCAACAAGCCCGCCGAGTTCGCCCTGAACGGCGTGATCAAGGGGTGGACCGAGGGCCTGCAGCTCATGCCCGCCGGGAGCAAGTACAAGTTCTTCATTCCGGCGGCCCTCGCCTACGGCGAGCGGGGGTCCGGCCAGCGCATCGGGCCGAACGCGACCCTGGTCTTCGAAGTCGAGCTGCTCGAGATCCTCGGCCCGGCCGCGGCGCCGAAGCGGCCCCAGCCGCCCGTCTTCGGACCGCAGCCGCCTCCGCCGACGAAGTGAGCTTCTGACGGGCTGAGCGGGGGGCTGTCTCGCCGGAGCCGCTCCCCCGCTCGTCTCCCTCCCTCGCGCCGCCCGGGCTCCGGTGCTCCAGCGCTCCGGTGCTCCAGCGCTCCGGTGCTCCAGTGCTCCAGTGCTCCGGTGCCACGCCACTCCGGCGCTCGGCATCGGGCCGGGCCCCCGCGCACTCTTCCCGCCGCGCCGCGCCCCCGGAAACTTTCTATTTTCCCGCTTGACTTCCTCGCGCTCCTCCGGATAATGACCCGCGCTTGGTGGGTTGTGAAGGTGTGCAGCGCCGCGTACACCGCTCGGGGATGGTATGTCGCGCGGTCGATGCGCTGTGTGCGCGATCGGCCCGCGCACGGCGGAGAGGAGTGAAGAATGGGAATCTTTCGGCGCTGGGGAACCGTTGCGGCTATCGCCGCC
>DHGK01000013.1:0-5411 GCA_002402755.1 Planctomycetes bacterium UBA4800 | reverse complement strand
CCTCCACAGCCGGCCGATCGTCTTCGAGCCGATCCTCGATGGCGCGTTCGCATGGGAGGATCCCCGCACGCTGCTCTTCAAGATCAAGAGGGCCCCGACGCTCGCCGTGCTCAAGGCCCGCGTGGCGGCCGATCTCACGGACGCCTCCGGCCGCGCGATGCGCGGGCTCGCCGACTTCGTCCTCGCGGCCCCGCGCCTCGACCTCGTGAGCGCGAGCCAGAAAGGCCTGGGGAGCGACGGCTGCGCCATCATCGAGCTCGGCTTCAACGACGACGTCGTCCCGGCGGCGCTCAAGCACTCTCTGGAGCTGAGGTTCGCAAACCGCCGCGACCGCGAGCGCGCCTTCGAGGTGCTGGGCGGGTCGCCCGCGCGCTCGCTGCGGGTCGCCCTGAGCCGCGCCGGCGCGGGCGCGCTCGTGGCGACCGTTCGCGCGGGCCTGGGCGGCGTCAACCTTTCGCCCCTCGCCGCGAACATCGTCAAGACCGTGCCGGTCGAGGGCTCGCTCATCCTCCAGTCCCTGACGACGCACGAGGCGGAGGGGGGATACTTCCGTGTCGAGCTCGCGTTCAACGGCGACGTGAGCCGCGAGGCGCTCGAGGCCGGGGTCGCGTTCGAGCCCAAGGCCGCGTCGATGGCGACCCTGCCCGACGAGAAACGCGGCTTCATCGCCCGCTTCGAGCCCGGCAAGGCCTACACCGTGACGATCCGCAAGGGGCTCGAGAGCATCGACGGCCTGAAGCTCGCCGAGGACCTGAGCCGCCACCTCATCTTCCCCGATCTGAGCCCCGCCATCTCGCTTTCCGGCGAGGGGTTCTACCTGCCCTCGCACGCCGACCCGACGATTCCGATCCGGACGCGCAACGCGACCGAGCTCACCGTGGAGCTCCAGCGGCTGTACGCCAACAACGTCGTCGCCTTCCTGCGGGAGGAGGCGGGCTGGTACGGTGCGAGGTCCACATCGACGGCGCTGCCCGAGCGGAAGATTGCCGTCAAGGCGCGCTGGAACGAGTGGGTCGAGACCGCCGTCGACCTGCCGAGCGTGCTCGGCGCCCCGCCGCGCGGCACGTACTGCATCAGGGCCTCGATCAAGGAGCGGCGCTACAGCACCGTCCACGCCGTGCTCCAGGCGACGGACCTCGGCATCACCGTCAAGGAGGCACAGGCGGGCTTCCTCGTGTGGGTGACATCGCTCGCGACCGCCGCGCCCGTCGCCGGCGCGAAGGTCACGGTCCTGAGCAGCACCAACCAGGCCGTGTTCCAGGGAGTCACCGATGCGCGCGGCCTGGCCGCGTTCGAGGGCGAGCCGCCCAACGCCGGCGACGAGCCCGCGTTCGTCGTCACGGCGGAGCACGGCGATGACCTCGCCTTCCTCGATCTGACGCGCACATCGGTCGAGGGGACGGAGGAGCTTCCCGCCGGCGCGCCGTACCTCGACAAGGGCTACGAGGCCTTCGTCTGGACCGAGCGCGGCGTCTACCGCCCGGAGGAGGAGGTCAACGCCTACGCGATCGTCCGCGACGGGCAGATGCGCGCGCCGGCGGCGTTCCCCGTGCGCTTCCGCATCATCCGGCCCGATGGCCGCGCCTGGCAGACGCTCAAGGGAATGCTGTCGGAGGCCGCGACCGCCCACACGGCCTTCACCGTGCCGGGGTACATGCCGCTCGGCAGCTACCGCATCGAGGTTCTCGGCGCCGCGGACGACGTGCTCGGCCTGCACACGCTGCTCCTGGAGGAGGTCAGGCCGGACCGGATTCGCGTGCGCGCCGCCGTCACGCCGGCAAGGCTCGCGGCGGGGCTGCCGGTCAGGATCGAGGTCTCGGCCTATCACCTGTTCGGCCAGGCCGCGGCCGGCCTGCCCGTCACGGGCATGCTCAAGCTCGCGGCGGCGCCGTTCGCGCCCGCGGGGTTCAAGGACTTCAGCTTCGCGCCGGAGAAACTCGAGCGCCACGTTTCCGAGCGCACGATCGCGCTCGGCGAGCAGGTTCTCGACCCCGAGGGCAAGGCGGCGTTCGAGGCGCTGCTCCCGGGTTCGCCGCTTCCCTCGGGGCGCCTCGTCGCGCATTTCAGCTTCACGGTCAGCGAGAAGGGCGGCCGGTCGGTGACCGAGACCGTCGCGCGCCCCGTCGATCCGTACCAGGCGTACCTCGGCATCGCGCGGGTGACGCCGGAACCGCGCGTGGATGGCGAGGCGCGCTTCGACATCGTGGCGCTGGCGCCCGACGCCGGGCCCGCGCCGATCGGCCGCGTCGTCGCGACCGTCTTCAGGCGGTCCTGGCACTATGGCTACGAAGAGTCGTCCCGCGGCCGGTGGCAATGGCAGAGCCGCATGGAGGAGCGGCTCGAGGGCACGTTCGAGATCGCGCTGGCCGCCGGCAGGGGAGAGCTCGTCTTCACGCCGCGGGAGACCGGCGAGTACATCGTGAAGGCGGCCGGCGCGCAGACGCTCCACCAGGCGGGCCTGCGGTTCCACGTGCACGGCTCGCACTGGTCGCCGCGCTCCTTCATGAACCCCGCGGTCGCGGAGATCGCGGCCGAAGCGAAGACCTTCGTGCCCGGACAGGATGCGACGCTCAACGTGCTGAGCCCGTTCCCGGGCACGCTGCTCCTGTCGGTCGAGACCGACCGCGTCCGGCACGCGGCGGTCGTGCCCGTCGCGCGCGGCGCCAACACGGTGACGGTGCCCGTGACCGACGCGCTCTGGCCGAACGCGTACGTCGTCGCCCAGATCGTGCGCCCGTACTGGTCGCCCGCGGAGGCGCAGGATCTTGCGGGAAAGGAAGGCGCGGCTGAGATCGCGCCCGCGGCGGGCACGACCGACAGCGTGCCGGCGAAGGCCGTCGCGCCGCTCCAGCAGCCGAGCGGCGCGGCGCCGGCCGCCCGGACGCCGTACCGCGCGTTCGGCGTCCTGCCGCTCAGACTCGACACGGGGCCGCGCGCGGTCAGGATCGCGCTCGATGCGCCGGACGCGGTGAAGCCCGGCGAGGAGATCGTCGTGCGGGCGCGAACGGCGGACAGCGGGGGGGCGCCGCTTGCGACCGAGGTCGTCCTGGCGCTTGTCGACGAGGGGCTTCTCAGCCTCACCGGCGAGCCGTGCCCCGACCCGCTCGGCTGGTTCGCGAAGCTGCGCGCGCTCGCGTGCCGGACGTGCGACGTGTACTCGTACCTCGTGCCGAACCGGGCGCGCGCGCCGGGCGGCGGCGACGACGGGCCGGCTGCGGGCCTGTCGAAGAAGCGCCTCAATCCGATCCAGTACGAGGCCGAGAAGCCCGTCGTCTTCTTCTACAAGCCGCAGGCGACGAACGCGGCGGGCGAGCTCGAGGTGAAGCTGCCGGCGCCGGACTACGCCGGCGAGCTGCGCCTCGTCGCGCTCGCCGTGACGAGCGACAGGGCGGGTGCCGCGCACGACGCCGTCGCCGTCCGGCCGGACATCGTCATGCGCACGAGCTACCCGCGCTTCCTCGCGCCGGGGGACCGCGCCGAGGTGCCGGTCGTGTTCTTCAACAACCGCGGCGAGGCGAGGACGCTCACGGTCGAGGCCGTCGCAAACGGCCCGGTGGCGATCGAGGGCGCGGGCGAGGTGGCGCTGCCCGCCGGCAAGGAGGCGGTGCTCAGGCTCGGCCTGCGCGCGGGCGCCGTGTACGGCAAGGCCGAGATCGTGGTGCGCGCGCGGTGCGAGGGCTTCGCCAAGGAGGAGAAGACCGAGCTTCCGGTGCGGCCGGCGTGGGGGAGCGCGACGCTGTCCGCGGGCGGCATCGTGCCCGCGGACGGCGAGGCGCACCGGGTCTTCGGGGCCGGAGCGGGGAGCGTGCCCGCGTTTTTCGAGGGGACGGCCGAGGGGACGATCGTCGTGTCGCCGTCGCCGCTCGCCGAGTTCGCGCCGGCGGCGAAGTTCCTGATCGCCTATCCGTACGGCTGCGCGGAGCAGACGACGTCGCGGCTGCTCGCCCTGGCCGCGGCCGGCAAGCTCGGCCTCCGGGAGGCTTCGGCGAACGCCGTGCCGCTCATGGCCGCGGGCATCCGGCGCCTGGCGGGGTTCCAGACGCCGTCGGGCGGCCTCGGGATGTGGCCGGGGTACACGGAGCCGTACCCCTGGGTCAGCGTGTTCGCGGCGCACGTGCTCGTCACGGTGAGGCAGGAGCACGCGATGCTGCTCGAGGACCTGCTTCCCGATCTCCTGAAGTATGTCGAGGGCCTGGTCAACGCCCGCGCCGAGGATCCGAGCACGCGCGCCTACGCGTGCTACGTGTGCGCGGCGGCCGGCCGCGACGTCGCGCCGCAGGCGCTCAGGCTCGCCGAGGAGCGGCTCTCGGGCGGGGCGGCGAAGCTGCTCGCCTGCGCGCTCGAGATGCTCGGCGAGGAGCGGGCCGCGGGGGCGCTCATCGACCGCGTGCTCGGCGACGGGGCCGGCGGCGGGTACTTCATGTCGCCCGTCGTCGTCGACGCGATGGATCTGCTTGCGGCCGTGAAGCTCGGCCGCGCCGAGGAGGCGGTGCCGCTCGTCGCGCGCCTCAGGGACGCGGCCCGCCGGTACGGCCGGTGGGGGAACACGCACGAGTGCGCGTGGGCGCTGCTCGCGCTCGGCGCGTGGGCCGAGGCGGCGGGCCTCGCGACCGAGGCGGTGCCGCGCGTCGAGGTCGCCGCGGGGAACGTGCAGGTCTTCTCGGGCGAGCTTCGCGAGCCGCGCGAGCTCAAGCTCGCGCCCGGCACTGCGGCGGACGTGACGTGCACGGTGCGCGGCGCGCCGGCGTTTTTCTCGATGACGCTGAGCGGCATTCCGACAACGCCGGTCAAGGAGCCCGCCGGCGAGGATTTCAGGATCGTTCGCGAGGTCCGCGATTTCGCCGGCAACCCGGTCGCGGGGCCGTTCGCGCTCGGCCAGGCGTACGTCGTGGCTCTCAGGTTCGAGACCCTGCGCACGCAGGAGAATGTGGTCGTGACGGATCTCCTGCCGGGCGGGTTCGAGATCGAGAACGGACGCCTCGCCTCGCGCGTGGACGAGCCGGGCGGAGATAATGCCGAGCTGTGCGCCGACCACGTGGAGATGCGCGACGACCGGCTGCTGCTCTTCATGACCGTGCCCGCGCGGAACTGGAACAAGCCGCGCGAATACCGCTACGTGGTGCGCGCGGTCGCGGCGGGGGAGTTCACGCAGCCGGCGTGCACGGCCGAGGGCATGTACGCGCCCGAGGTCAGGGCGGCGACGCCGGCCGGGACGATACGAGTCTTGACCGTGCAATGAAGGACGAGGAGCCGAGACATCCGGCGGGCCGAGGTCTTCCGGGGCGCGGCGCGAGCCGGCGGCGATGGCGCACGGGCATCATCGCCGCCGGCCTTCTCGCCGCCGCGCCGTGCCTGTTCGTCGGCGCCGCGCGGGTGATTCCGTTTCCCGAACGGCTGCTTGCGGGCGTGTC
>DHGK01000010.1:360-3449 GCA_002402755.1 Planctomycetes bacterium UBA4800 | reverse complement strand
TGAAGCTGTCGTAGTTGTCGATCATGAGCAGCTTCACGCCACGGCCCACGCTCGCGGGTGCGTGCGACGCTGGGGCGTTTGCCGGCGCGCTGTGCAGGCGCTCGAACTCGCGCTGCTCGAAGGCGATGCAGGTTTCCATGAGGGCGCGGTAGATGGCTTCGAGCACCTCGGGCGGGCCGCCTTCGGCCTGGGCGCGTGCGCGCACGCGCTCGACGATGGCGGCGATGCGCGCCTCGTCGCGCACCTGCTCGGGCGCCTGTTTGATGCGCGCGGCCTGCAGCATGTAGCCCAGGCGCTGCACGAGCAGCGGCACCAGCACGTCGTCGAGCGCATCGACGCCGCGGCGCACTTCGGCCATGGTGGTGCAGTGCAGCACCTGTTCGATCGCCTTGCTCATTCCAAGCCCTCCTCGACGAGTTCGGCGGCGCGCAGCAGCGCGCGCGCCTTGTGTTCGGTTTCGCGCCATTCGAGCTCGGGCACGCTGTCGGCCACCACGCCGGCGGCCGCCTGCACGTAGAGCGTGCCGTCCTTGACGATGCCGGTGCGTATGGCGATGGCCACGTCCATGTCGCCCGCATAGCTCAGGTACCCGCAGGCGCCGCCGTAGATGCCGCGCTTGACGGGCTCGAGCTGGTCGATCAGCTCCATCGCGTGCACCTTGGGCGCGCCCGTGAGCGTGCCCGCGGGGAAGGTGGCGCGCAGCACGTCCATGTTGGTCATGCCGTCCTGCAGCATGCCCTCGACATTGCTCACGATGTGCATGACGTGGCTGTAGCGCTCGACCACCATCAGCTCGGGCCACCTGACCGTGCCGTACTTGGCGACGCGGCCGACGTCGTGGCGCCCGAGGTCGACCAGCATGCGGTGCTCGGCGAGCTCCTTCTCGTCCGCGAGCAACTCGGCCTCGAGGCGCCGGTCCTCCTCCTCGTTCGCGCCGCGCGGCCGCGTGCCGGCGATCGGGCGCACGTAGACGCGCCGCTGCGCCACCTTGACGAGCGTCTCGGGCGACGATCCCAGCACCGCGAGGTCGCCCTCCTCGTCGCACGACTCGAAGAAGAAGAGATACGGCGAGGGGTTCATGGCCCTGAGGGCGCGGTACACCGTGAACGGGTCGGCGGTGACGGGCAGGCGGAAGCGCTGCGAGAGCACGATCTGGAAGATGTCGCCCTTGCGAATGTACTCCTTGGCCTTGACGACGGCGTCGCAGAAGCCTTCCTTGGTGAAGTTCGCGACCGGCTCGACCGCGCCGCCGCTCCGCCTGAGCGGCGGAAACGCCGCCGTCTCGCGCGTGAGCAGTTCCTCGACCTCGTCGAGCCTGCGCTGAGCGTCGCGGTAGGCGCGCTCGGGCGTCCCGGTCTCCCCGTCGACGAAGACGTTCGTGATCACGTGGATGCGGTGCCGGACGTGGTCGAAGGCGAGCACCGTGCCGAAGAAGTGGAACTCCCCCAGCGAGTCATCGCTCCCGCCGTGCCGGTCGGGGATCTTCTCGATGAGCCTGACCGCATCGTAGGCCAGGAAGCCCACGCCACCGCCCGAGAAGGGCGGCAGCCCGGCGGCGGCGACCGGCGTCACGCGCCGCGTCTCCTCCCTGAGCGCCGCGAAGAAATCCTTCTCGATCGTCTCGACGCCGGCGGCGGAGACGCGCTCGACGCCGCGGCCGCGGCCGCGCAGCACCAGATACGGATCCCGGCCGAGGAACGACCAGCGCGCGACGCGCTCGCCCCCCTCGACGCTCTCGAGCAGGAAGGCCGAGCGCGCCCGCCCGCGAATCCGCAGGTACGCGGACACCGGGGTCAGCGTGTCAGCGAGCAGCTCGCGCGAGACCGGGATCACCCGGCCCGGCGCCCATGTCGATCGAAACGTGGTCCAGTCCAGAGGAGCCTCCTTGGAGCCGCGCGCGGCGGCCGCGGGCGCGCCGCTTCTTTCCGAGGGCCAACCCGCATGAAAGCGCTATTATATACTCGGAATACTTCTCCTGCATGCTGAACTCCCTTGTCAACTATCCCCCGTCCCGCTTCAATAGCAGCGGAGGCAGGCAATGACTGACACGACGCTCCGCGCGGCCATCGTCGGCGGCGGCGTGACCGGTCTGGCGACCGGTTACCGGCTCAGCCGCACGTACGGCATCGAGAACATCGCGGTTCTCGAGGCCGCGCCGCGCCCAGGCGGCAACGTCGCGACGACGCGCGCGGACGGCTTCGTCGTCGAGCACGGCCCCGCCGGGTTCCTCGACAACGTGCCCGAGACGCTCGCGCTGGCGCGCGACCTCGGGCTGACCCCAGTGCCGAGCAACGCCGGCGCGCGCAAGCGCTTTCTCATCCGGAACGGCACGCTCGCGCGCGTTCCCGAGAACCCGATCGCGTTCCTCCGGAGTCCGCTGCTCTCCCTGCCGGGGCGCCTGCGGGTCATGGCCGAGCCCTTCGCCCGAAGGCGGCCTCCCGGCGACGAGACCGTGTTCAACTTCGCGGCGCGGAGAATCGGGCCCGAGGCCGCTGCGGTGCTCGTCGACGCCATGGTGACGGGCGTCTTCGCCGGGGACTCGACCGTTCTGAGCCTCAGGAGCGCGTTCCCCAAGATGCACGCAATGGAGTCCGCCCACGGCGGCCTCGTGCGCGCGATGCTCGCCAAGATGTGGCGGCGCATGCGCAGCCGCGGAGGCGGCGCGCCGTCGGGCGGCCCGGCGGGCCCGGGCGGCGTGCTCTCCTCGTTCGAGGGCGGGTTCGCGACGCTCATCGAGAAGCTCTCGGCCGCGCTCGGCGACAAGGTCAGGACCTCGACGCCGGTCCTCGGCCTCGCGCGCCGCGGCGGCCTCTTCGAGCTCGCCACCCCCGCGGGGCCGATCAGGGCCGAGCGCGTCCTCCTGGCCGTGCCCGCGCCGCAGTGCGCCTCGATCCTCTACGACGCGCTACCCGCGGCAGCGGGAGTCCTGCGCGGCATCCCCTCGGCGCCGATCGCCGTCGCGGCGCTCGCCTTCCCCGCGCGGGAGTTCCCCCACCCGCTCGACGGTTTCGGCTTCCTTGTCCCGCGCAGGGAACGCCTGCGGATCCTCGGCGCCCTGTGGTCGAGCAGCATCTTCCCGGGGCGCGCGC
>DHGK01000010.1:0-297 GCA_002402755.1 Planctomycetes bacterium UBA4800 | reverse complement strand
GAGGATCTCGCCGCGGTCTTCGGCCGCCTGCCGGCGCCCTCGCGGAGGTTCATCTTCCGCTACGAGGAGGGCATCGCGCAGTACCCGCCGGGCCACGAGGACCGCCTCGCGGCCCTCGCGCGCGCCTGCCGGACGCTGCCGGGCCTCCACCTGGCGGGAAGCTCCTTCCGGGGCATCTCGGTCAACCTCTGCGTGGTCCAGGCCGAGCGCGCGGCGGAGGCGATCGCCAGGAAATCCGGGGACAGTCACTGATTTGTCGCTACGGACGTGGAGATTCACACATTCACTTGGATGACA
>DHGK01000320.1 GCA_002402755.1 Planctomycetes bacterium UBA4800 | reverse complement strand
AGGAATGCACGGCCGAGGAGAACGGGGGGGCGGGCATTCAGCTTTGGAGTGGCGCCGCGGAGGTGGTGGGGTGCAAGGTTGCGTCCAATCGCGGCGGCGGCATCGTGTGCGGCAGCGGCAGCGCGGCGTCGCTTTCGGGTTGCGTGGTGTTTCGCAACACGAACACGGGCCGCGGCGGGGGGATCGTGGTCGGCGGATGCTCGCCGGCGATCACCGACTGCACGATTGCGGGGAACTACAGCCCGTACGATGGCGGAGGGCTCTATGTGTCCGACGGGTCGCCCCAGGTCGCGAATTGCGTGTTTGCGGATAACCTGGCGTCCCAGGGCGGCGCCGTGTGTTGCACGGGCGGCGTGCCCACGTTCACACATTGCACCTTCACGGGGAATGCCGCAGCTTCACAGGGCGGCGCCTTCTTCATCAACGCGACCGGCGTGTTGGGGGCCTCGGCGCGCGTGCTGAGCTCGATCATATGGGAGAACGGAGAGCCCGCCATCGCGTTCGGCGAGGGCGATGCGGAGATAGGCTACTCGTGCGTGCAGGCGGTGCGAGGGTACGCGACGCCCTGGCCCGGGGCCGGCAATATCCAGGCCGATCCGTGCTTCTCGGGTTGGGACACCCGCGATGTCGTCCATGTAGATCAGGCCGCCCCGGCCGATGGCGATGGCAGCGCCGCCGCGCCCTACGCGGACATTCTCCGGGGCCTTGAGTACGGCCTGGCGCTTGCGCGCACATCGCCGTGCGTGGGGGCGGGGGCGGATGAGACGACGATGGGTGCCGACCGCGGCATCTGCGAGCGCCGCGGCGTGCCCATGCGTACGGTCTTCGTGGCTGCGGGCACGTACGAAGGCGGGTGGATCGGCGTCGGACATCCCGCGCGGCTCGTGGGCGCGGGGCGCGAAGCGTGCACGATCGAGGCCACGCTCTTCGGACTCCCCGGACGATCGTCGGTCTCGGGTGTGACCATCGCGCACGGCGTCATGGGAGCGATGCTGCTTGCCGGAGAGGGCACGCAATCCGTGAATCGCGTGACCGTCGCCGGCAATAACGGACACGCACATTGCGGCGTGGTGACCTGCGTGAATTGCGAGCCGCGGTTCGGCAACTGCATCTTCTCTTCGAACGTCAATTCGAGCAGGGGAATCCTCTACGGACGCGAGGCGTCGGCGGCGCTTGTCAACTGCGTGTTCGCCGCCAACGAAGGCGCGTGCGCGCTTTCTTCGAGCGTGTGTGAAGGCCCGGTGTGTGTGCCGACCAGCACGTTCGCGTTCGCGAATTGCACGCTCATTGACAACCATGGCGCGCCGGCTGATACGGGGACAGCGGAATTCACGAACTGCATCATCTGGAACTGCATACGGAACGGGGCACCGGTCGTGCCGGCGGCGGCATCGCTGCATTCTTGTCTGACGGATCGGGATCCCCTCGTCGAGAGCCGCGGGGTCATCGACTTCTCGCGCGTCACCGCGATCGTGCAGTACGGCCGGACGGTGAACGTGCCCGATTTCGTGGTCGAAGTCCCCGACTATCGTTTGCGTGCGGATTCTCCCGCAGTTGATGCAGGGACTGCGGGCGGGGCCCCCGACGTGGATCTCGACGACCATGGCCGGCCCTGCGGGAACGCCGTCGACATTGGCGCGTATGAGCGGGGCGATTGTCCGGACCTCGCGCACGGTTTCCGGCGCGGCGATGCGAACGACGATGGACGGCTGAACATCGCCGATGCGGTCTATACGCTTGCGTTTCTTTTCGCACGGGGTTCACCGCCGAAGTGTCTGGACGCGGCCGATGCGAACGATGACGGCCGCCTGACCATCGCCGATGCGTTGGGCGTGCTCACGTATCTGTTTCGCCGCGCGCAGGATTTGGAACCGCCTTTTGACCGCTGCGGTCGGGATCCCTCGCCGGATCCGCTGGGGTGCATGGAAAGTGCGAATTGTGCCGGCAAGTGAGGCTGCCGAACTTCACGTCCGATACGTTGCCGGAAACTCGTGCCTACCACAAGCTCGGCCGCGTGATCCTGGCCGGCGGCCTGAACCCCGGCAACATCGCGGACGCGATCCGGCGGGTGCGGCCCTACGCGCTCGATGTCGGGAGCGGCGTCGAGCTGCGGCCGGGGAAGAAGGATCCCGCGCTGCTTGCGCGGCTCTTCGAGGCGGCGGGCGGCGCGGAGCGNNGTGACGCGTCCCGGCTATCCCCTGCTGCTGGACGTTCTGGGGGCGGCGTTGCGCAGGAGGCGCTTGCGGACCGACTTGATCCGCTCCTTGTCCTCGCGCCGGCGCTTCTCGGAGGGCTTCTCGTAGAAGCGGCGTTTCTTGACTTCCTTGAGGATGCCCTCCTTGGAACAGATGCGCTTGAAGCGCTGGATCAGGCGGTCGGGATTCTCTCCCGGACGGGCGGCGACGCGAACGGACACTCGGTAACCTCCTTTGCAGCGGTACATCCAAAAGGCCGGTGGCTGCCGCGCTCTCCAGCCTACAGCCTACAGCCTACAGCCTACAGCCTACAGCCTACAGCCTAACTATACGCATCATCGGACGGCGCCGCAAGCGCCTGCACGGCCGCCCGGAGTCAGCGGACGTCCTTGAACGCCTGGTAGACCGCCTCGGCCGTGCCGGCCGCCAGGATTGCCTCCCTGCGGGCATCGTCGGCCAGGACGGCGCTCACCTGGCCGAGGATCTTCAGATAACGGCGCTGGCCCTCGAACGGCCCCGTGAGGGGACCGGCGATGAGGACCACGATGTGCACCGGGACGCCGTCATCGGCATCGAAGGGGATTCCCTCGCGCGAGAGGCCGACGGCCATGGTGAAGTCGCGCACGGACGCGACCTTGGCGTGCGGCATCGCGCAGCCGCAGCCCATGGCCGTGCTCATGTCGCGCTCGCGCTCCAGGACGGCGCCCAGAAGCTCCTCGCCATCCGCGACGCCGGGCTGGCGCGCGAGAAGATCCACGAGCTCCTTGATCGCCTCGATCTTGTTCTTTGCCGCGAGGTTGATTATCCTCTCGCGGTGGAGAAGCGGCGGCGGAGAGGCCGCATCCGGAGCTTCTTCGGGAGGCCGGAATGTCCTCGGTCCTTCAGGCGCCATGCTCACGAACGTACACGCGGCCGTTGCTTCAGGGACAAAACACGTATTATACGCCGCGATCGCACGAACAGGAAGGCCGGTTGCCGTCATGATGCGCAAGTTTTCCATCCGCCCCGCGCTGCGGGATCTGTGCCGAGACAGAGGCCTGCGGCTTGCGGCCGCATCGGGCGCCTGCGCCGCGTTGAGCTTCTTTCCCCTGCCGTGGGGGCTCAACGCCGTGCTGATGATGTGCGCGCTGGTCCCGCTGCTCGAGGCCGCGCACGGGGCGGGCTGGCGCCGCGGGGCCTACTACGGCGCCGCGACGGGCCTCACGGCCGTGGCCATCGCGTTTCACTGGATCCTGCCGCTGATCGCGCGTTTCAGCGGGCTGCCGCTTCCGGCGGCGTTCGTTGCGTTCGCGGCCGCCGTCGCGTGGGGCGCGGTGTTCTGGGCATCGTGGGGCGCCGTCTGGGGCGCGCGGCGCGCCGGGCCGCTCCTCGTCGTGTGTGCGCCGGTTGCGCTGGAGTGCGTGTGGCCGCGCGTCTTCAGGTGGCACTTCGGCGACCCGCTCGTCGAGATCCCGGCGCTGGCCCAGATCTCCGACCTGTGCGGCATGCCGGGGCGGAGCCTGCTTGTCCTCGCCGTCAACTACGGCCTGTGGCGCGTGAGCCTGTGGCTCAGGGGCAGGATTCCGTTTCCGCGCGCGGCGGCGGGGACGGCGCTGGCCTTCCTGGCGGCAACGGTCGCGTACGGCGCCGTTCGCCTGGCGCTCGCGCCGGCGCCTGCGCCGACCCTGGACGTCGCGCTCGTCCACACCGCCATTCCGCTCGCCGAGAAGCACGCGGCGCTCGCCGATGTCATGTACGTCGCGACCGCCGAGGGCGTGACGCTCCGGCGCGGCCCGCGCTACCTCGCGCACGAGCGCGAGCTGATCGCGCGGGGCAAGGCCTCGGCCGCCGGCCTGGTCGTCTTTCCCGAGGCGATGCTGTGGGTGGACCGCGGCGAGGAGCGCCCGCGCCTGGCGCCCGAGATCGGCGCGCCGGTGCTCGCGGGAAGCGATGTGCAGGAGCTTGTCGCCGAGGATCCGCGGCCGCGGTTCTACAACGGCGCGATCCTCGAGGCGGGGGGCCGGCGGCAGTTCTACTTCAAGCACCGGCTGATGCCCTTCGGCGAGGAAGTGCCCTTCGGCCGGCGGTTTCCCGCGATCGCGCGCCTCGGGCGCGCGGCCGGCATCGGCATGCTGGATGCCGGCGATGGCGCGCGCGTCATGGTGCTCGACGGGCACAGGCTTGCGCCGCTCATCTGCTACGAGGTCATCGTGCCCGAGTACGTGGCGGAGTTCGTGCGGCAGGGCGCGGAAGTTCTCGTCAACGTCACCGAGGACGGCTGGTACGGGTGGACGGGCGAGCCCTACCAGCACCTGCTGCTCGCGCGCAGCCGCGCGATCGAGAACCGCCGGACGCTGCTGCGCTGCGTCAACAACGGCATCACCGCGATCGTCGACCCCTGGGGCCGCCTGACCGCGGTCAACGCGGACCCGGTGCGGCCGGGTATCGTGCGCGGGCGCGTCGAGCTGCGCGCCGACTTGACGCCGTTCACGCGATGGCACGCCTGGCAGCGCTGGGGGCTTGTCGCCGCCGCGGCCGCCCTGGCGTTGTGGCGCGGGCGCCCCCGCCGCGCCTGACCCGATCGTTTTGGCATGCATCTTGCTTGCAAGTACTGCTTGACCATCCCGGCCCGGCCGAAGTATAGTAGGGGCGTGAGCCGGCCGCCGCGTCCGGCGGCTGAATGCGTTCGGCTCTAACCTTTTCTCCTTGCAAGAGTTGCGGAGAGAATTCGGCCGTGGACTACAGCCTTCGACCCGAGCTCGGCGCGGTGCAGCGGCTCGAGCTGCGCCTGTCGCCGGCCATGATCCAGTCCATGGAGATTCTCCAGCTCACGTCCCTGGACCTGCAGGAGAAGATCGAGGCCGAACTGGAGGAGAACCCGGTCCTGGAGATCGCCGAGCCGGAGCCCGAGACGCCGGTCGAGGACGATGTCGCGCCGGGCGAGGGGCCGCCGGTCGCCGCGGCGCCGGAGGTGCCGGAAGCCGCCGGCGAGGGCGAGTACTCCAAGCTCGAGGACCTGAGCGCCTCGTCGCAGTTCGCGTGGGATGACGAGGAGTACGTCGGGCGCCGCGTGCGCGCGGGCGACGACGATCCCAAGCTCGGGGCCATGCAGAACGTCGAGGGCCGCCCGATGACGCTCGGGGAGCACCTCGAGGGCCAGCTCGCGTTCGTGTCCGACGACGAGCGCACCGTGGCGCTCGCCAGGGAGGTCATCGGCAATCTCGATGACAACGGGTACCTGATCGGATCGCTCGATGAGATCGGGCAGAGCCTCAAGGACTGGACGCCGCCGCCGTCGGCCGAGGAGCTGGAGGAGGCGCTGAGCCTGGTCCAGTCGCTCGACCCGCCCGGCGTGGGCGCGCGCGACCTGCGCGAGTGCCTGCTCCTCCAGCTCGCGCGCGAGCGCCGCACGCCGGCGCCCGAGCTGCGCCTTGCCCGCGAGATCATCATGCACTACCTGGACGAGCTCGGCCGGAACCGCGTGCCGCAGATCGTCAAGGAGGTGCGCCGCACGGTGCCCGAGCTCGGCGCGATCGACGTCGATGACGTCAAGAACGCGCACAAGATCATCGCGTCTCTGGACCCCAAGCCGGGCCGGACCTTCGGCGGCGCGCGCCCGAAGTACATCCGCCCCGACGTCGTCATCGAGAAGATCGACGGCCGGTACGAGGTGCACCTGGAGAACGGCTACTTCCCGCGGCTCGCGCTCAAGACCGAGTACCGCGCGCTCATGAGCGGCAGGAAGAGCGATGTCGAGACGCGCAAGTTCCTGCGGCGCAAGTTCCAGGACGCGGAGTTCCTGCTCAAGGCCCTGAGCATGCGCGACAATACGCTCCAGCGCATCGCCGGCGAGATCGCGGCGCTCCAGGAGGGGTTCTTCGAGGAGGGCGTGGAGCACCTGCGGCCGCTCAGGCTGCAGGACGTGGCCGAGCGCCTCGGGATGCATCTCTCGACCGTGAGCCGCGCGATCTCGGGCAAGTACCTGCAGTGCCCGCGCGGCGTGTTCGAGATGAAGTTCTTCTTCCCCGGCGGCGCGAGCCGGCAGGACGGGACGAGCGAGTCGCGGAACAGCGTGATGGCGCGGCTCAAGGAGCTGATCGCCAAGGAGGATCGCAGCCGGCCGCTCAGCGACGAGGACCTTGCCGAGGAGCTCAAGAAACAGGGCATCGCGATCTCGCGGCGGACGGTGACGAAGTACCGCGAGGCCGAGGGCATCGCGGCGTCGCGCGAGCGCAAGGCCTACTGAGGGCCGGCGCGNNCGGCGCGACGGCGCGACGGAGAGACGGTGAATACGGGGCCGCGAGGCCCCGGCGGGAGACGCGGAAGAAACGCATGATCGAAGTCGAGGGGCTGCGCAAACGCTACGGCCGGACGGTCGCGCTTGACGGGATATCGTTCCGGGTCGACGAGGGGGAGGTCGCCGGGTTCGTCGGCCTGAACGGCGCCGGCAAGACGACGGCCATGCGCATCCTGTGCGGCTTCATGCCGCGCGATGCGGGCGCCGTCACGGTGGGCGGCATCGACGTCGGGAAGAACTCGCTGGGGGCGCGGCGCCTGCTCGGGTACCTCCCCGAGGGCGTGCCGCTGTATCCCGAGATGCGCGTCGAGGAGTTCCTGCGCTACCGGGCGGGGCTCAAGGGGCTCGGCGGCGCCCGGGCCCGCGGCGCGGTCGCGCGCGTGCTCGCGAGCTGCGACATCGCCGATGTCGCGCGCCGCATCGTCGGGCAGCTCTCCAAGGGCTACCGGCAGCGCGTGGGCATCGCCGACGCGCTGCTCGTCGACCCGCCGTACCTGGTGCTCGACGAGCCCACCGTGGGGCTCGATCCGCTCCAGGTGCGGAGGCTCAGGGAACTGCTCAAGGAGATCGGGGCGTCGCGGACGATCATCTTCAGCACGCACATCCTGGCCGAGGTCGAGGTCGTGTGCGACACCGTGATCGTGATCCACCGCGGGAGGATCATCGCGCGGGGCGGGATTCCCGAGCTCATCGCGCGCGCCGCCGCGGGCGCCTCGCGGCCGGCGACGCTCGAGGAGGCGTTCGTCGCCCTGGTTCGTGACACGGAGGCGCGCAATGGTGCGTAGAACCTACTGGGTGTTCAGGCGCGACTTCATCGCCTACTTCCTCAGCCCGGCCGCGTACGTCACCATGGTGGGCTTCCTGTTCCTGAACGGCATGGTGCTCAACTTCGAGATCGGGCCGGGACGCGCGGGCGGGGACGTGGACATCGCCCTGCGGCTCCTCTTCGGGAACTTCTTCTTCTGGATCCTGGTGCTGGCCGTGCCGCCGCTCGTGACCATGCGGCTGCTCGCCGAGGAACGGCGGAGCGGCACCGCGGACCTGCTCATGACGGCGCCCGTGCGGACGAGCGAGGTCGTGCTCGGGAAGTACGCGGCCGGCTTTCTCTTCACGGCGCTCGTGTGGAGCCTGCTTGTGATCGACCTGGCGTTCCTGGCGGCGCGCCTGCCGGCGGGCGCGGAGATGGACTGGGGCAAGGTCGCCGCGATCTACGCCGGGATCCTGGGCCTGGGGGCCTTCTTCACGGCGGTGGGGCTGTGGGCCTCGGCCTTCAGCCGCAACCAGGTCGTCGCGGCCGTGATGGCCCTGAGCGTCAACATGGTGATCTTCCTGGTGGGGACCTACCACCAGCTCTTCTCCGACGAGCCGTACGAGCAGCTCCTCTACAGCTTCGTGAGCGTGATCAGCCACTTCGTGCGCGATTTCGCCGTGGGGGTCGTGGACCTACGCTACATGGCGCTCTACGCGCTGGGCACGGCGATCGCGCTGGGGATGACGGTCTGGACCTTCGAGGCGCGAAAATGGCGATGACGCGGATTGCGACCTGGTGCTGCGGCGTCCTGAACGTGCTCCTCATCGTGTACGGCGCGTTCGTGCTCGCGGCCATCCTGTACCACCACCCGGTGCGGTTCGACCTCACGGCGAAGGCGGTGCGGACGCTCTCGGACGACACGAAGACCTGTCTGGCGGCCCTCAAGGAGCCCGTGCGGGTGATCGTCGCCTTCGGCGAGGCGGATCCGGTCAAGCGCATCGTCACGGCGCGCGTCTTCCAGGAGGCTCAGGATTCCCTGCGCGAGTACACGCTCGCCAGCCCGAAGATCCAGATCATCGACGTGATCAACGTGTACCAGCGCCAGGAGGCGTGGCAGCAGGCGCGGGAGCGCTTCAAGCTCACGGACGCCAACCGCGTGACCTTCATCGCGGGGGCGCGGCAGCAGGACGTGCGCCTGGAGGACATGGCCTCCGTCAAGTACGGCAGGTCGGGCTCGCCGCCGCTCCTGGAGTCGCTGCACGTCGAGCGCGCCTTCACGGCGGCGCTCAGGCGCCTGCAGGGGGAGCCGTGCAAGGCCTACCTGCTGGCGAACGAGGGCATCCAGGGCCAGAGGGGACCCGATCCGGCGAACGCCGGCCCGGGGGGCTTGAGCGCGTTCGTTGCCGAGCTCAAGGCCAACAACTACGACGTGCGCGTCCTGGACCTCGCGCGCGAGGGCACGGTGCCGGCCGATTGCGAGGTGCTGCTCGCGGCGGGCCTGCTCGGGCCGCTGCCGGCCGAGCTCCCGGCGGTCGAGGCCTACCTCGAACGCGGCGGCAAGCTCTTCCTGGCGATCAACCCGCAGTACTCGTACCTGGGGCTCGAGTTCCTGGAGGACTGGGGCGTCGCGGTCCTGCCCGCCTGGGTCGTCATGGAGCACCAGCTCGCGGGGACGAAGATCCAGACCGAGCACGCGCTCGTGACCGAGCTCAACGAGCTGCACCCGATCATGCGGAAGTTCGAGAAGGACCGCTTCCGCATGCAGATGACGTACGCGCGGCCGCTCGGCGGGGCCAAGGGGCCGCACGGGGAGAGCGTGCCGATCATCGGCGTCAACGCCAGGAACATCTGGGGCGAGCGCAAGGCGGGCACGGCCGACCGGCCGTGGGTGTGCGACGCCGGCGACTTCCCGTCGGCGCCCGACGGCCTGAGCGTGGGCCGCGTGCTGGAGACCCGGAACGAGCGCGGCGCGATGGCGCGGATCGCCGTCTTCGGCTCGTGGACGTTCCTCGCCAACGAGCGGCTGTACGAGTTCGACCACGCCTCGGTGCTGCACAACACGCTCTGGTGGCTGATCGGCCGCGAGGAGCAGGCGGGCGTCAGGGATCCCGAGGTCGTGATCCGCAACATAGGCTTCGACCCCGACGGCAGGGTCCGCAGCACGCTGGCATGGGCGCTGCTCGCAATCGTGCCGGGGTGCGGGGTGCTCGCCGGCATGATCGTCCTGTTCGCGAGGAGGAAGTGACGTGACGAGGTGGAGAACGACGCTGGCGCTCGTCGCGGCCGCCGGCGTGCTGACGGCGTGGTGGGTGCTCGTCGAGCGCCCGCGCATGGGGGCGGAGCTTTTCCCGGGCCGGATCTTCTTCAGTCTCATGCGCGAGGACATCGAGCGCTTCGAGATCCTCAAGCCCTCCGCGCGGATCGTCATCGCGCGCGGCGCGCCGGGGCAGTGGCGGATCGAATCGCCGCTCGCCTACGCCGCCGCCGTGGGACCCGTCGACACGCTCGTGGGCGCGGTCGTGTTCCTGGAGTCCAAGCTGGACGTGGCCGAGGGCGCCGAGGGCGCGTTTCCCGCCGCGGGGCCGGCCGTGACGCTGCGCGTCAGCGCCAGGGGCGAGGAGCACGTCATCGAGATCGGCAACCGCCACATGTCGA
Source organism: Planctomycetes bacterium UBA4800 (assembly GCA_002402755.1). Classification (GTDB taxonomy): domain Bacteria; phylum Planctomycetota; class UBA8108; order UBA8890; family UBA8898; genus UBA8898. The sequence continues at coordinate 1,407 of DHGK01000320.1, read as the reverse complement.
GGGATCTGGCGTACTACCGCTGCGCCGGGCGCGTGTTCCTCGCCGAAGAGGTGCTCAAGGTGCAGTGCGAGCGGCCGTTCGACGAATGGCGCGACCGGGTGGTCGTGCCGCTGCGGCCGGAGCAGGTGGGCAGCGTGGCGATCAAGGGCGGGGGGCGGAACGTCGTTCTGGAGCGCTCGCCGCAGGGCATCTGGCTCATGCGGTCGCCGCGCGAGGCGCGCGCCGACGGCGCGGTCGTCCAGAGCCTGCTGGACAGCCTGAACTCGCTCCTCGCGATCGAGTTCCTGGGGGACGACGGCAAGGCGCCGCTCGCGGACTACGGGCTCGATGCGCCCACATGGGAGGTCGCGTTGAAGCCGCTCGCGGACCCGGGGCAGATCGTGCTCGCCGTCGGCAAGGCGCGCGAGGGCGCCGCCCCGCCGGAGATATACGTCAAGCGCGGGGACATGCCGCAGGTGTTCATGGTCGAGGACGGCTTCTCCGGCGCGCTCGCCATGGATATCGACGACCTGCGCGAGCAGCGGGTCCTGCCGTTCGCGGGGAGCGGCGGGTGGGTGCGGAGCGTCGCCGTGCGCGGCCCCGCGACCGAGTACTCGCTGACGCGCGCGGGTCCCGAGGGCGACTGGCTGCTCGTCAACAGCAGGTCGGGGCGGCAGTGGAAGACTCCCCGGCAGCGCGGCGAGGAGCTGGTCGATTCGATCGCGCAGCTCAGGGTCGGGCAGTTCCTGCCGGAACGTCCGATGGGGGCGGAGCGCCTGCGCGTCACCGTGACCGTGGACGGCCTGCCGGCGCCCATGGAGCTCATCTTCGGCGACGAGACGGGCGAGGGGCGGTGCCTTGCGCGGCGCAAGGGCGTCGAGGGCGAGCCCGACGAGACGATCGAGATCGGCAGCGCGCTGGCCGGCAGGCTCGCCGACGACATCTGGTGGCAGCCGCTCGTCCGGGCCGAGATTTCCCCCAACAAGCTGCTCGCGTTCTCGCTCAGGACGTCCGAGGGGAGCTGGCTGCTCGTCCGGACGGTCGCCTGGAACGTCGACGGGTTCGAGGGGGCGGCGGTTGACCAGGGCCTCGTCGAGGAGGCCGTGAAGCTCATCTGCGCGCCGACGGCCGTGTACTTCGAGCCGTCGCCCAGGCCGCTGGAGGAGATGAAGCTCACGCGGACGCTCGCCCGCGCCCGGGTCGGCATCTCCGAGGGGCTCGGCGACTTCCCGTACTACGAGCTTCTCGTGGGCGGCCGCGTCGATCCCCCCAGGGAGCTCAGCTACGCGAAGCTGGACAGGGACGACCGGGTGATCATCATGGACCCGGCGACGCTGCTCGCCCTGGGCAAGCACCTGGGAGAGGTGTGCACGCCGTAGTCGCCGCCGCGCCCGCGCTGTCCGGCGTGCGCCGGCCGCAGCCGGCGTT
>DHGK01000059.1:950-5885 GCA_002402755.1 Planctomycetes bacterium UBA4800 | reverse complement strand
GCGCAACGGACGCGTTCATTGCGCGTTTCGACGCACGGGTTCACCGCATATCCGCCCCCGGCGCCGTTTCCGCGCCTGTTTTTTCGGAAGTCGCCCTCAATTCCCGCGCCGTTCTTTCCGAAACGATGGGTGGCGTCCCCGCAACGGGGTGCCGGCCGCAACGACTCGGGATATACTGACGCGGAAGGAACGGGCGATGGGACAGACGATCGTATTTCTGCTTGCAGGCGGCGAAGGCGCGCGGTTGTACCCCCTGACGAAGGATCGCTCCAAGCCGGCCGTGCCGTTCGGCGGCATGTGGCGCCTCGCCGACTTCACGCTGTCCAACTGCCTGCACTCGGGCCTGAACCGCATCTACGTCCTGACGCAGTACAAGTCCGAGTCGCTCACCCGGCACCTGTACCAGACGTGGCAGTTCTTCCGCCCGGTGCTCGGCGAGTCGATCAACGTGCTGCCGCCGCAGCTCAGGGAGACGCGCGACTTCTACCGCGGCACCGCGGACGCCGTCTACCAGAACATGTACACGATCCAGCGCGAGGGGGCGCGCGACGTCGTCATCGTGTCGGGCGACCACGTGTACGCCATGGACTACCGCCCGTTCATCGCCTACCACCACGAGAACGATGCCGACCTGACGATCGCCACCTTCCCGGTGCCGCGGGCCGAGGCGCATCGGTTCGGCATCCTCAGGGCGCGCGAGGACGGCCGGGTGACGTCGTTCGTCGAGAAGCCCAAGGATCTCTCCCACACGCTCCCCAACGAGGACGGGAAGGTCAACGCCTCGATGGGCGTGTACGTCTTCAAGGCGCAGGTCCTCCTGCGCGAGCTGCAGGAAGGGCCCGGCATGGGCCGGAAGTTCGACTTCGGCGGCGACATCATTCCCGGCATGATCAACCGCGAGCGCGTGTTCCTGTACGCCTTCAGGAAGGGCGCGCTCGGCCACAAGGCCTACTGGCGCGACGTGGGGACGCTGGATTCGTACTTCGAGGCGAACATGGACCTCCTCGGGCCGTCGCCCGAGTTCAACGTGCACAACCGCCAGTGGCCCATCATCCACTCCCCGGACCAGACCGGGCCGAGCGTGCTCGGGGGCGGCAGCGCGGGCTCGGTGCGCAACGCCATCGTCGCCGGCGGCTGCCGCATCGACGGCGAGGTCTCGGACTGCGTGATCTTCTCCAACGTGACGGTCGAGGCCGGCGCGCGCGTGTCGCAGGCGATCCTGCTCCCCGGCGCGTACGTCGAGGCGAACACGATCGTCCGCAACGCGATTCTCGACAAGGATGTGAGGATCCGCCGCGGCACGATCATCGGCGCGGGCTCGACGCCCGCGGCCGCCAGGCACGGCAAGAAGGTCGTCTACACGCCGGCGGGCATCGCCGTCGTCGCCAAGGGCGATGTCGTGGGCGCGGAGCGCATCGAGCGCGCCGCGGTGCGCGCGCTCGGCGACGAGGTTCTCATGGACCACGAGGCGGGCGGGCCGCTGCCCATCCTCTCCGAGGCCGTGCTGCCCGAGCGGGCGCCGGGCCAGGGCCGCGAGCCCGTCCCGGTCTTCCACGATGGGGAGCGTCCGTAGGCCGGCGCCGCGCGGGCGGCCTCGCCGCCCCGCGCCCCCTTTGCGCATCGCCGTTCCGCGCATATAATGCTTCCCGTGCGGCGCGCGTCCCCGGAGAGGGCCGGGGCGGCGGGCGCCGCGCAGCGCGCGGGAGTGCGCCCGATGGCCAGGAACATCAAGATCGTCCCCCTGCTCCTGTCGGTCGTCGCCGGCATGGGCCACCTGTGGGAGGGCAAGGACCTCAAGGGGCTCGCCCTGTTCGCGCTGTTCGCGGCGGGGATGGCCGGCGTGCTCGAGGGGCTCGTCCTGTGGGCGGGGCCCGGGAAGACCGAGATCACGGTCATCGCGGCCATCGTCGTCGCCGGGGTCTGGTGCTACACCTTCATCGACATCGTGCGGCTCACCTACGGCCCGTGGCGCGAGAAGATCCGCCTCAGGCGCAGCGAGCACCTGCGGCGCGGCATCCTGAGCTTCTTGAAGGGCGAGCATGCGGCCGCCGAGCAGGAGCTGCTCGCGAACCTGCGCCTCGAGCCCGGCGACCCCGAAAGCCTCTTCCGCCTGGCCGTGCTCTGCAGGCTCAAGGGCGACCTCGGCCGGGCGCGGCGCTACCTGCGCGCGCTGAAGCGCACCGACACGGACGAGAAGTGGGCGTGGGAGCGGATCGCCGAGGAAAGCCTGATCGACGAGACCGAGAAGAAGAAGCCCGCGGAGTCGCGGCAGTAGGATCGGCCGCCCCGCGCCCGCGTCCCGGCGCGCCGGCCGGCCGCGCGGGAGAAGGATGCGCATGATCGATCCCGTGAAGACGTACACGCCGCGCGTGGTCGGCGTGGGGCGCGGCGAGGCCGTGTTCGCCGTTGAGTACCCGCAGGCGCTCTTCAGGCGCAACCTGCGCAACCCGGTCATGACCGCCGCGCCGAGCGTGGCCGTGTCGCCGCGGCTCCTCGACGGATGCCCGCCCCGCGAGCTCGGCCGCGCCGTCGTCGCCGAGGCGGTGAATCAGCTCCTTGAGCACGGCGCCGAGCCCGTGTGCGTGTCGGTGAGCGTGTGGGGCCTGGAGGCGGCCTGGACGGCCGATGCGGCCGGCGGCTGCGTCGATGCCTGCCGCGATGCCTGCTGCGTCCTCATGCCGCTGCGCGCCGCCGGCCGGGACGGCCGCGGCATCGCGGCGTGCGCCGTGGGCGTCGCCGAGCAGAAGAAGCTCGTCGACAGCGCGCGGGTGGGCGCCGGCGACGTGGTGATGGGAATCCCGGCGGGCGGCTTTCTCCCGGCGGACGCGCAGAGCCAGGGCAGCGGCGGCGAGGCGCTCGTCCGCGCGGGGCGGCCGCTCAACCGCGCCGTGCTGCATGTCCTCAGGCGGTACCGGCGGAAGCGGCCGGTGCACGCGGTCGCAGCGCCCGGGCCGGCGTTCGCCGGCAAGCCCGGCGAGACGGCGCCGGCCGTGGCGGCGTTGCTGGAGCGCAAGCTGGGCGCGGACGTCGTGTTGCGCGTGACGATCGACCCGCGCGACCTGGCCGCGGTGAGCGGCCCGTTCTGGCCGGCGCGCGCGAAGGATGCGGACGGCGCGCTCGCGCGCGGCGCGTGCGGGTTCGGGCTCGTGCTCGTCGTCGGGCGGCCCTACGCCCACTCGATCGCGCACGCGCTCAAGCGGCGGGGCGCGGCGCCGCTGTTTCTCGGCGAGATCGAGGGGTTGCGAGGGGCCGGGGACTAGCACGGCTGCGGGCGGGCCGCATCGATGCGTTGAACTACGAGGCATGTGTCGCGCGGCGGCGGCGGGTTCACTTCGGGACGATCGCGGCGACTTTCTGCTTGAGATCCGGCAAATCGTTCTCCACGACCGCCCACACGATATCCAGGTCGACGTCAAAGTAGCCGTGCACGAGTACGTGGCGCATTCCGGCGATCTTTCCCCACGGAATGTCGGGATAGGCGCGCCGCAGCTCGGAGGAAATGCGGCTGACCGCCTCCCCGATGATCTGCAGGTGATAGACGACCCAGATCTGACGCAGGGGATCGCCTTCGAACGTCTTCTTGTCTCGGCCCGCTTCGCTGTCGATCTTGTCGATGGCATCGAGCACATCCAAGAGACGCTCCGTGTCGCTCCTCATAGCGCGACAGCCTCCCTGAGCACCCGATTGCGGATTCTGGTACGCAAGCCCTTCTCGGTGACGACATCGACTTCCATGCCCAGCAGCTCGCGCAGATCGACCAGAAGCCCGCCCAGATCGAACAGGCTGCGCCCCGGCGCCATGTCCACGAGGAAGTCGACATCGCTGTCCGGGCCATGCTCGCCCCGCGCGACGGATCCGAAGACGCGGACGTGGTACGCGCCGTGGCGTGCGGCGATCCGGAGGATCTCGTCGCGTTTCGCCTTGAGGAGCTCGTCAACCCGCATGCGTCACCGTTTCCAGGAATCGAACACAGGGCCCTCGCCGCAGCGTGCGCGGCGTCATCACGGCGGAGGACGCCGTACGTCCGCGCCCATGTTCATGCTACCGGGCGGCCTGCACAGGGTCAATCTCTCGCGCGGGACAGGGATCCGCCGCGCAGTCGCGCGGCGGACGGGCGGCATCCTCGCGGCAGGCGAGCATCTCGGGCACGGGAATCGTCCCGCGGAACACGCGTTCGACGGCGCCCGCGATGGCAACGCCGGCGCGCCGGTCCCAGGCGACATCGAGGATGCCGCCGGGCAGCCGCACGCGCGCCGTCCCGTCGACCACGCCGCGCACCGTCGCGGCGATGACCGCGGCGGCGGCGCCCGTGCCGCAGGCGCGCGTCTCGCCGGCGCCGCGCTCCCAGACGCGGCACGCGAGGACGCCGGGGGCCGAGAGCTCCGCGAAGATGACGTTGATCCGCGCGGGGAAGAGCGCGTGGCGCTCGACGCGCGGCCCGACTGCGGCCACGGGGTAGGCGCCCACATCGCGCACGAAGAACACGCAGTGGGGGTTGCCGATCGAGAGGCACACTGCGGGGGGGAGGTCGGGCCCGCCCTCCAGCGGCACATCGAGGCGCCGCGGGTCGCACGTCCCGGCGCTGATCGGGATCCGCCCGGGCTCGAACGCGGGCGCGCCGAGGTCGGCCGCGACGCCGTCCGGGAGGATGCGCACCTCGCGCGGGCCGGCGTCGGTCATGATGTCGAACCGGTCGGCGGTCTCCCAGGCCAGATCGCGCAGGAAGCGCGCGACGCAGCGGATGCCGTTGCCGCACATCGCGGCGCGCGAGCCGTCGGGGTTGTAGAATTCCATGCGGGCGGCGCCGCGCTCGTCCGGCCGGACGAGGATGAGGCCGTCGGCGCCGATCGATGTCGTGCGCCGGCACAGGAGCGCGCTCAGGCCGGCGGGGTCGGGGACGGCGACGGCGCGCATGTCGAGCAGCACGAAATCGTT
>DHGK01000059.1:0-900 GCA_002402755.1 Planctomycetes bacterium UBA4800 | reverse complement strand
GGGGGGGGCCACGCGAGCGGATTCCGGCCGGAACGCGCTTGCAATCCGGCCGGCCCCGCGGTAGACTGCCCCGATCCGGTGAAAAGAAGAGAAGAAACGCGAAGAGAGGTGAAGAGAATGCGAACCTGCACGCGTGCGGGCGCCGTCTGCATCCTGGGCGTACTGATCGCCGTGGGCGCGGGCTGCGCGGGGCCGAGCAAGATCTCGAGGGGTTTCGACGAGCGCGTCAATCAGCTCAACGTCGACAACCCGACGCTGGCCGAGATCGCCTGGCCGGTCGAGGTCGTGGGGACGGTCACGACGAAGGTCGTCGACTGGTGCGCCGTCAACCCCTGGTTCTTCTGGGAAGATGTCTTCGTGGGGCGCGGCACGCCGTACTACTACAAGAACCCCGTTGTGCCGGAGCTCCCGCCGGAGGAGCACGCCGCGGGATCCTCCGGCGATGAGGCGCGCGGCGGGGAGAGCTCGGGCGAGCTGCTCTCGGTGTCCGACCCCCTGGACGCGCCCTACTACGCGCCGCCCGAGCCCGCCTACGCGCCGGCGCCGCTCCAGTATCGCGAGCCCGCCGTTCCCGTGCGCACCGTGGCGGCGATCGACGTGCCGCCGCCCGCGCCGCGCCGCGAGACGCGCGCCGCCGCGCCGGCGCGCCCGCCCGCGCGCTCCCAGGCGCGGACGCACACCGTGAAGCGCGGCGACACGCTCTCGGGCCTGGCGCTCAAGTACTACGGCGATGCCGACAGGTGGCAGGCGATCTACAAGGCCAACCGGAAGCTCCTTGCGTCGCCCAAAGCGCTGAAACCCGGCCAGGTGCTGGCGATCCCGGCGGCGAGGTGACCGCCGGCCGGCCGGCCGAGGAGCATATTCGGTGAACCCGCGCCTCGAAACGCGCAATGAACGCGT
>DHGK01000273.1 GCA_002402755.1 Planctomycetes bacterium UBA4800 | reverse complement strand
CGGGGTTGTGCGCCGAGACGCCGGCCAGGACGCCGCGGTCGTGGGCTTCCTTGACGTAGTCGTGCACCTCGCCTGCCTTGCCCTCGGCGAAGAGCCGGTCGGTGACGCCGCCGTGGTGCGCCATCGCGATGGGCCGCGTGCCCGCGACCGTGTCCTTGATCCCTTCCCGCCCGGCGTGAAGGCAGATGAACCGCATCGCCGAGCCGCTCTCGCGCACGCGGCGCAGGACCTCGGCGGTATTCTCGGCCGGCGAGAACTGGTGGGCGGTGATGCCCGCGCGCTCGCAGCGCCCGAGGAACTCGACCGTCCGCTCGACGGTGAAGTACTCCCGCATGTGCCGGTCCATGTGATGGCCGAGGTACGAGTACCCGCCGATGGGATTCCACCCCGCAACGAGCCGCGAGATGCGATGCGGGCCGAGCGAGATCGCCGGCAGGGAATCCGTCGCGGGCGCATCCGCGCCGCGCGCCGCGCCCGCCGCGGCGAGGGCCGACGCCGCCGCCGAGACCCGCGCCAGAAACGCCCTTCTACCGCTCGCACGCGCCGCGCCGTTCTCCGGAGTCATCGGCCGCTCCTTTCCTTCCTCACGCCCGCCGCCGCGTCCGGTCCGAAGTCCATGACGCGAGTATAGAGAACGCCCTACGGCCGATCAACGGGCCGGGGCAAGAGCGCGCCCCCCCGCGACCGTGCAGCCCTGTCTCGACCGCAGCGGACGAGCAGGTCGCCGCTGCCGCGACGCACCGCGACATGCCGGCGCCCGATCGGACGTTCCGGCGCTCTCCCGCCCGAGCGACCGGCATCAGATGAGACGATTGCCGTCAGAGATGCGCGGCAATTCTGTCGAGGATCGCCTTGGACTGCGCCTCGTCGCCGAACGTGCCCACGCGAATGCCGATCTCGGTCGCGTTGTCCGAGACCCGGCGCAGCGAGATCGTTATCTTGGTGTCGCTCGCGTTGCGCGCCGTTATCTCGCCGGACAGGGCATCGTTCGCTTTCGCGATCACGGGAAGGCGGAGATCCTCGAGCGCGGCGACCGTCGCGTTCCACGAGCGGTCCATGGACGCCGCCAGCACGGCCGTGCTCTCGCCCTTCACGTAGGCGTACCCTCCGACGCCGGCGGCGGCGACGCCGCCCACGAGCAACACAAAGCATCCGCTCTGCATCACGAGCAGCGTGATGGCGGCGCCGAGCGCGAGCGCTCGCGCGCCGGATCTTTCGGGGACGCCGGCGGCCCGGACCTCGTCCTCGTACAGGGTCACGCCGGCTTTCGCCCCGAACGGCAGCAGTCTTCTCTTCATGGTTCAGCCTCGCACAAGGTCGCCCAGGCGACGCGGTTGATAATAGTCGAGGGAGGCGAGGCGGTCAACGCAGGAAACCGATGCGCCCCATACGCACCGCGCGCAGAATCACGGGATGGACGCGCGGATCGAGCTCCCTGGTGCCGCTCCGGCCCAGGAGGCTCCGGGATGCCCCGCTGATCCGGCCGCTTGCCTTGTCTTCCTTTCGGGTACAAGATGGTCGAACTGCACCGCCCGAAGACGTGAGGTTTGCAGCTTGAAGTACCGAATCTACATCGACGAGGTAGGCAATCCCGATCTGGAGAGCTCGGATGACCCCAATCATCGGTTTCTCTCTCTCACGGGAATCATCATGGAACTTGAGTACGTGGAGAGAATCGTGCATCCGCAAATGGAAGCACTGAAGCACCGGTTCTTCCGGTCGCACCCGGATGACCCTGTGATCCTCCACCGCAAAGAGCTCCTCAGCGCGAAACCGCCGTTCGAAGCCCTGAAGGATGCGACCGTACGCGCGCAATTCGACCACGAACTTCTGCGGCTTCTCGACGCGTGGGACTACACCGTGATCTCCGTGTGTCTGGACAAGAAGAAGCACAAGGCAACCTATCAGACCTGGAGGTATGACCCCTACCATTACTGTCTCGCCACTCCTGGAACGCTTCGTCTTCTTCCTGAATCGCCATGCGTGTCGAGGAGACGTGATGGCCGAGTCCAGGGGCGGCAAAGAGGACCGGCGCCTCAAGGATTCGTTCCAGCGACTTTGGGAGAAGGGATCCAACTTCGTGGAACCTCGGCAGTTTCAAGCGGCGCTCTCCAGTTCTCAACTCAAGGTCAAGGCGAAGACGCTGAATGTCGCAGGACTTCAACTCGCGGATCTGGTGGCGCATCCGAGCAGAAACGAAATCCTCCGCGAGCATGGACTGCTGGCTGAAGCTCTTGCGCCCTTCGCGCAGCAGATCGTCGGAATCCTGTCGCGCAAGTACGACCGGCGGGAAGAAGAAGTCTTCGGCAAGAAGCTCCTGTGAAAAAAGGCCCTTGCGGGCCTCCGATGGCTTGCGCCATCCACCTCCGGATAACCGGATTGCTTTCAGTCTACATCACGGGCGCACGTAAATCAACATCGCGCCGGTGTCCACTTTCATAAGCTCAGGAATGTTTAATCATTGCGCAATGCTGCAATGGCATCACGCAAGAGCCCATCTCTTCGGGGGGCGGCGATCAGGCCCGCTCACTCCCGGCAGCCCGGATTCCCCGGCGCATCGAAGATGCCGGGCTCGGGAAACGGCGCCGGCGGCGGGTCGCCGTGCGCGAAGAGATGCTGGAGCACGGCGATCGCGTCCGCGATGTCGAGCCGGAGGTCGGCGTTGCCATCGGCCGCGTTCGCGCAGGGAAGCCGAGTCGAGAGGAAG
>DHGK01000234.1 GCA_002402755.1 Planctomycetes bacterium UBA4800 | reverse complement strand
GGGCTGGGGGGTTGTTGCAGGGTGAGCAGGGACGCCGAACGATTGCCGCCGTGGAGACCTCGGGTCCCCGCTTCCATCGCGCCGGCGGAGTCGCAATTGCGCAACGGACGTGTTCATTGCGCGTTTCGACGTACGCAGGGACGCCGAGCGATTGCCGCCGTGGAGACCTTCGGTCCCCACCTCCATAGCGCCGGCAGAGCCGCAATTGCGCGACGGACGCGTTCATTGCACGTTTCGACGCACGGGTTCACCGAATATGTACAGAGAGCGGGCGCCGTCAGCGCGCGCAGGGCGCGTAGGCGCCGCAGGTCAGGGGGTCGCCGAGCACCGTCTGGTCGAGGCCGCAGGCGGCGAAGGGCGCCTCGGGCGGCATGCCGCCTGCGAAGAGGTACCCCAGGAGCCGGACGGCATCGGCGATGTCGAGCCTGCCGTCGTCGTTGACGTCGAGCGCCTTGGCGCAGGGAGGCGACGGGTCGCGTCCCGTCACGTGCTTGAGGATTGCGACCGCGTCGGAGATGGTGAGGCGGCCGTCGGGGGCGGCGTCGCCGCGCCGGAAGGGCGCCTGGTTGGGGTCGCCGATCAGCGTCTCGCGGTAGGAGTCCACGGCGAGCATCCGCAGGACTTCCATGTTCGGGCCGCGCAGGGCGACCCTGGCGGGCGTGATGTCGCGATAGGGCTCGGCGATGTCGACCGCGTGGACGTCGCCGAGCGGCGGATCGAGCACGACGCGGAAGCGCTGGTCGGTGTTGTGCCAGTCCGCCGCGTAGACCAGATGCCAGTAGTCGCCGACGTCGGCCGTTCCCTCGGCAAGCACGACGCGCGCCCCCATGAGCTGCGCCGGGCCGTTCGCCAGAATCAGGCGCTTGAGCCGGTAGTCGAGCTCGATGCGCTCGTCCTGCGCCTGGATCTCCACCCGGTAGCGCGGGATCGCGGCGTAGGTCGTGCTGCCGAACCTGAACTTGCGCATGTGGTTGTCGGGGTCGTCGACGGGCACGGCCTGCATCCACAGCCCGCCGATCGTCGTGCTGACGCCGGCGAAGTCGGGGGTGTTGGAGAGATAGCGCTCGTCGAAGACGATGTCGGCCGGCGTCTGGCCGGCCTGGAAGCGGAGCAGCTTGATCGTCACCGCGTAGACCCCGTCGGTCGCGGCGAAACGGTGGCGGTAGACGAGCTCCAGGTACGGCGGCTGGCCCGCGCTCTGGCTCATCGTCAGCGTGAACTCGCCGGCGGCGGTGGGAGCCGTCTCGCCGTCCGGCGCGAACAGCCACAGCCGCTCGATCAGGTCGCCGGTCGCGGTCGGCCCGCGCATGACGATCTCGTGCGTGCCGGGACGGAAGCGCGCCCATGCATGGCGCTCCTGCTCGATGTCGAGGGTCCGCTGGTGCAGGAACGTGCCCGCGGCCTCGGTGCCGTCCGGAATCACGATCCTGAACGTGTAGGCCGCGTTGACCAGCCCCTCGGGGATGAGGTAGGGGCGGACCTGCTTGATCTTCAGGCTGCCGTCGCGCGTGAACTTGAACTCGATGTCCAGGATCACGCGCGAGGGGTCGTAGGGCCCCGGATCGACATGGAAGCAGTCCGAGGCGATGGCGCAGGCGCGCCCCAGCTCCTTGAGCTGCGCGTCGGTCAGGACGTACGTTCCCGGCGGCATGAGCGATGATGGGCGGGCGCGCACGATGGCGGTCACCTCGCCGTCCTCGAGCGCCAGGATGTCCTTCTCGGGCGTGACGGTCGGGTCGGGAAGGACGACGCTCGCGTCGCCGTACTGAACGTTGATGAGGTAGCGGCGATCGAACGGGTCGAAGGGGTTGCCCGTGAAGGCGACGCCGTTCGCGGCCTCGTCCGGGAAGGCCGGCGTCACCAGGATTCCCATGGCGGCCTCGTCGTGCGGGAGCTGGTAGTAGGAGCGCTCCTCGAACGCGCGCATGTTCCACAGGCTTGCCCAGACCTGCACCAGGCCGCGCTCGATCTCGCGCTCGCCGTCCTTGTCGGGATTGCAGGCCGACGGCCCGTCGTCATCGGCGTCCAGCGAGTCCGCCGGGCAGATCGAGTACGAGTCGTAGAGCCCCGCGCCGCTGAAGGCGATGTCGTCCTCCATGTTGGACGAGGACCTTGAGCGCAGCATGACGCGCGTCGAGCCGTAGACCTTCTCGGCCTGCGCCGCCACCTCGGCCACGACCGCCGGGTCGGCGACCATGTAGTCGCGCAGCTCGCGCACGAGGCCGTTGAGGAGCGTCGCCCTGTAGACCGAGTCGCTCGCGAACTTCGCGTCCGCGAGGAGCGAGTTCACGTACGCCTGGCACGTCATGGCGCGCGGCGGCGACACGCGGCGGTCCAGGATGATGTTCCGCGCCATGAACTCGGCGTAGTACTTGAACGGTATGGCGAAGGACGGGACCTGGTACTGCTCGGGGAGGCAGCGATACAGGAGGGACAGGTTGGCGGCCTTGGCCCCGAAGCGCGAGAGCAGCGTGACCGGCTCCCCGGTCATGGCGAGGGTGTTCGTCATCTCGCTCCAGTCCGTGTCGACCGGCGGGGGCGGCTCGATAGTGGGCCGGTGCGCGTCCCACCAGGCCTGCGCCTCGGCCTCGGGGACCTCGACGGGCGGCTCGTAGGCCAGCGGCCCGACGACGAGCTTGACGAGCTTGCCCTCGAACGCCGCGAACGCGGCGTGCGGGTCCTTGACGTACGCGTTCGGCGTGCCGCGGCGCGAGGCCCTGACGTTGAGGTGACTCAGCTCGCCCTGGCGGGCGCCGGTGATCACGCCCGCGATGACCGCCTCGAGGAAGGCGGGCACGGCGTCGAGGATCAGGATGTCCTGCCAGCTCAGCGTGCCCGCCGAGCTGGCCTCCTCGGCCTCGCGCGCGGTCATCAGGCGGATCCGGCCGTAGCCCGTCGCCAGGCTGTACGGCTCGTAGACGACGTCGCCGTCCCCCGAAAGGTAGTAGATGCAGAAGGGCGGGTCCTCCCATGTGCGCGCGTTCTCGCGCGCGGCATCGGAATCGGGAATGTAGCACAGGGGGCCGAGCAGGAACGTGGGCGCGAGCTTCGCGATGAGCGCCGTCACCTCGTCGCGGGTGGGCAGCTCGGTCGTCTTCGAGACGTCGGTGAAGACCGTGATGCCGAACTTCCCGCCCTCGATCTCGAAGAGCGCGCCCGCCCAGTACTGCCGCGTCGCCCGGCGCTCGACGATGGCCATGTACTCCTCGGGCGTGAACGCCGGGAACCGCTCCGGGAACTCGAACGCCATGAACTCGAGGTGGCGCGGGTACACGTTGACGTTCTGGTAGCAGACGGGAAGGAGATCGCCCTCGACGGCCGGCGCGAGGTACTTGCCCGTCCTGAGGAGGTCGGGGCGGAACTCCTCGGCCATCGTCAGCGCGTCGAAGGTCGGGCGCGAATCGATCACGTTGGCGTAGTTGGCGGCGCCGGCAAGGGACGCGAGGGCGGCGAGGGCGAGCATCGCCGCGCCCGGGCGGCCGAACGTCTCGCGGGTCCTCTTCCGAGCCGATCGCATGCCGAACCGTCCTTTCGCGCGCGCCGCGGACGGGCGTCCGCGGCGAACGCCTAGTGGCACCTGCTGCCGCAGCCCGTGCACGAGTGCCGGGTGCAGCTTTTCTTCGCGCTCGAAGGAGCCTGGCTCGCGCCGCCGCGCGTCGCGATCGCCGCGGCCGACATGACCTTCTCGAGGCGCTCGCCGCCGCAGTCCGGGCAGGCCGTGCCGGCCTCCAGGCCCGCGCCGCGCACGAGAAACTCGTTCACCGCCTTGCACTTCCGGCAGCGAAACTCGTAGATGGGCATTCCGTGCTCCTTTCCAGATCGCAAGAATCGATTGTACCATCCGCCCGGGACCGGCACGAACTCCGGATTGGCCCCGGCAGCCGGACGGAGCAGGCGCCGGAATCCGCGCCGGGACGCCGCGAAGGCGGCGGCGTGCTGTGATCGAGCCTGTTCGCGTGGTAGACTCCTTGTAGGAGCACGCGAAACGCATGCAGGCGCTTCTGACCTTCATCCTCCTCGCCTCGGCAGGGTCGCCCGGGGCCGATGCCGGCAAGCAGCTCGCCGCGGCGGCGAAGTCGGGCGGCGAGGCCCGCATCTGCGAGCTTCTCGCGCAGGTCGGCGCCGAGCCCTCCAAGGCGACCGTGCAGGTCGTGCTGCAGCTCGGGGCCGAGCACCCTTCGCACAAGGTGTACGAGGCCGTCAGGCAGGCCCTCGCCGCCGTGCGCGGCGCGGATGCCATCGAGGCGATCGGCAAGACGCTCGCGCAGCAGACGAACGCGCGCATGCGCACGCTGGCGCTCTTCGCGCTCGAGGACATTCCCGTCGCAACGACCGTCGAGCACCTGACGGCGTGCCTCAAGGACAAGAATCTCGCGCTGGCGATGCACGCGGCGCGGGCGCTCGGCCGCAAGCCGATGAAGAGCGCGGTGACGGCGCTGGTCGGGATCGTGCCCGCGGCGGACAAGGCGTCGCCGGAGTACTCGCTCATCGTGCGCCAGGCGCTGTACCAGCTCACGGGGCAGAACATCCGCGTCGCCGAGGACTGGGCCAAGTGGTGGGCGAAGGAGCAGGAGGTCTGGGAGCCCGGGCTTGCCGACAGCGGCCGAGGCCGCACGTGGCGGGGGTTCAAGCCGCCCGTCGCGCTGCCGCGTTTCTTCGGCGTCGAGGTCGAGTCCGTGCGCGTGGTGTTTGTGATCGATATCTCGGGCAGCATGGAGGAGCCGGCCGTCAACCTCGACATATCGCGCATGGAGCTCGTCAAGCAGGAGCTCGCCCGCACGATCGAGGATCTGCGCCCCGAGACGCGCTTCACGGTGATCGCCTTCAACAGCAAGATCGTACCGATGTGGCCGAGCCTCTACGCGGCGACGCCGCAGAACATCGCCAAGGCCGTGAAGTGGGTGCGGGGGCTCGCGCCGAGGAGCACGACCTGGACGCAGGAGGCGCTGGAGGCGGCCTTCGGGATCAAGGAGGCCAATGCGATCGTGCTCCTGTCCGACGGCAGCCCGTGCAAGGGCGCGGGGGTCCTGCCGACGAAGCCGATCCTGGACTGGGTCGAGCGCGCGAATCGCTTCCGGAGGGTTGCGGTGCACACGATCGGCTTCCGCGACGCGTTCCTGCCGTTCCTGCGCAGTCTGGCGCGGCAGAACGGCGGCACGTGCCGGAATGCGCGGCCGGATGCCCCGGTCGGCGAGGGGGAGGAGGGCGATCCGGGCGGCGCGCAGGCCGAGGGCGTGCAGCCCGAGCCGGAAGGCGGCGCGCAACCCGACGGCATGGAACCCGAGCCGGAGGGCGGCGCGCAGCCCGTCGAGGAGGAGCCGGAAGACGGCGCGCGGCCGGAGGGTGGGGAATCGGAACCGGGCGGCGGCGCCGCCGCGCCGGCGGCCGCCGGCGGTGAGCGATGACGGCGAAGCGGCGGCGGCGCAAGGCCGGGCTCCTGGGCCTGGGCCTGGACAACAAGGACGGCCACACGCGCGTCACGCGCGGCGAGAACTACGTCCTTCTGGGGGGCAGCCACGAGACGCACGAGGAGATGCAGGAGACGGCCGTCAAGATCAACGAGAAGCTGAAGGGCCGGGGGAAGAGCCTCGACGACGTGAGCCGGGACGAGCTCAAGGAGATCGTCGCGGAGATCAAGCCGCCCGAGCCCGACAAGGGCTGAACGCCGCGGGCCGCCGCCGCGCCGCGCTACCTGGCGGGGGGCGGGTCGATCGCGAACGAGTCGAACGGCGTGCCCGCGACGTCGTACGCCTGGCCGTTCAGGCGCGTCTCGCTCACGTCGAAGACGAGGTAGTGGTAGGCCGCGGCGGCGTACGCCTGGAAGGGGTTCGCGGTCTGGTTGACGGGGTACAGCGGCGCGCCCCCGCCTCCGGTGATGATGTAGGTGACGCCGTTCTTGACGCTGCGCACGTAGACGTGATCGTGGCCGCTCAGGACGAGGCTCACGCGGTAGGCTTCCCAGAGCGGAACGAGGTGTTTCTGGATGAGGGCGTCGCCGCCGTGAAGGCTCGAGCTGTAGACCGGGGTGTGTAGCGCGACGATGCGCCAGGTCGCGGCGGCCGCGCGCTCGGAGGCAAGATCGCGGCGCAGCCAACTGTACTGCGCGCTCGTCGGGCGGAGGTCCTGCTGCGAGTCCAGGACGGTGACGTGCGCGCACCCGTAGTTGCACGAATACCAGGCCTCGGTGCGGGAGCCCGACTCGACCGCGGGCGGCGCGAAGTACTCGAAGTACTGCGGAGCGTAGTTCTCGTGGTTGCCGAGGACGGGGAGGAGCGGCGCGGTGCGAAGGAGCGCCGCGGCCGGCGCGAAGAAGTCCCTCCGCCAGAGCGCGGAGTTCCTGCCGTTCGACACGAAGTCTCCCACGTGAATGAAGAACGCCGGCGCGGCGGCGGCGACCTTCCCCGCAAGCGCTTCCAGGAGAATCGGGTTGTCGCGGGAATCTCCGAATGCGGCGAACGAGAATGAACCGGAGCCGGCGGGCGCGGTGACGAACGTTCCGGCCCGCGCGTCGGGTTGCGTGCCCGCGCGGGTCGAGATCACCTTGTAGTGGTAGCGCGTGCCGGGCTGGAGGCCGGACAGGCGAACGGCGTGGAGAACGATCGCCTCGGGCTCATCGAAAGACCAGGCGTACTCGGGCGAGGTGCCGTAGAGGATTCTTCCGGCCGAGGGCGCGGCGGTCTCCCACATGACCGTCATGACGGTCGTGCCGGGGTTCTGGAGGTACGGCCCGCACGTGATCGCGTGCGGCGGGGGCTGCGCGGGCGCCGTTCCATGCGTGGAACCGGCAATGCAGACAAGCGCGGCGCAGGTCAGGGCAATCGGCATGTCACTCGTGCTCCGGGGTGCGGACGAGGCTGCGACGTTTCGAAGATACGCCTGGAGAGAGCCGGTTGCAAGCTCGCGCGTGCGTGCGCCGGTTTCTTTCTTTCGCACGAGCTCGCGAGCATCATCGGGACACGACCCCGCTGCCCGCATTGACCGCGCCGGAGCGCGGCGGATACGATCGATGCCGTTGCAGTCGGCGCGTGCGCGCAGGGGCGGACGCGCCGCGCGTGAGGCGTTTCGACAGGAGGGCATCCAGCATGAGCGTGACATCGCGGATCGGGAGCCTGCCGGCCATCGTGTGCGCGTGGGTCGGGCTGGCGGCGATGGGGGAGGGCGGTGCGGCCGGCGCGCAGAAGCTCACGCTCGTCCGGGACGGCCGCCCGGCCGCGGCCATCGTGGTCGGGGAGAAGGCCGGATTCGTGCCGTGGTTCGCGGCGGGGGAGCTGCAGCTTCACATCCGGAAGATCACCGGCGCCGAGCTTCCGATCGTGACGGACCGCAATGCTCCGGCGGGCACGCGGATCCTCGTCGGCGCCNNTACCTGATCGGCTTCCGGCCGGACACGCTCGTCCTGATGGGCTGCGACCGCGAGGACGATCCTTATCCCGTGCGGGTCGACGGCCGTCCGGAACGCGCCGAGGGCCGGTTCGGAACGGCGATCGAGTTCGGCGACGCGTGCCGGGCCGTGTCGGTCGAGGGGCACGGGTTCTCGGATGACGCCGGAACGATTGAAGCCTGGGTGCGGCTCGGCGGGGAGCGTCGCGACGCCGGGACGATCTTCCGCCTCGACGGCAATCCCTGGACCTATCACATCGTGGACACGCAGGGCGAGGCCGTGCGCTACGTCGTGTACGACGGCACGTCCGGCCGCAGCGTGACATCGGCGGCGCTCGATGCCGGCTGGCATCACATCTGCGCGCTGCACGATGCCGCGAAGGGCGTGTTCGAGCTCTTCGTCGACGGCGCGAGCTGCGGCAGCGCCGCGTACACGCGCACGACGTGCGCCGCGGCGCCGTATCTCCACATCGGCGCTCTCGTCAGCGACGGGAAGGCGCAGAACCGTTTTCTCGGGCGCGTCGATGCGGTCCGTCTCTCGCGCGCCGCCCGCGCGCCCTCGCCGGACGGGGCCGGCGGCGCGGCCGCCGTCGATGCGGACACGACGGTCGTCCTCGACTTCGACGAGGAATCGGGTCCGCCGCGCGAGGCGAGCGGCCGCCCGCGGCGCGCCGGGCCGCCGTCGCTCGATCACGCGTTCACGGCGCGGGGCACCTGCGATGCGGCGTTCGATTTCCTGGAGCGCTTCTGCGGCGTGCGCTGGTATGCGCCGACCGAGCTGGGCATGGTCTACCCGACGCGCGCCACGCTCCAGGTCGAGGGCGAGGACATCCGCCGCGCGCCGGCGTTCGAGTTCCGCCACCACGCCCCGAGCGGCATTGCGCACGCGTACCTGGGCCTGTCGGCAGCTCCGAGCGACGAGGAGCTGCGGCGCTTCGTCTGCCGGCGCCGCCTGGGCGGCCGGAACTTCATGACGAACCACTCCTTCTACGACTTCTACGACCGGTTCTGGGAGAAGAACGCGGCGCGCGCGGATCTCTTCGAGGGGCGCCGCGCGGAGTTCTTCGCGCGGGGCTACGAGGGCAGGCCGCCGCAGCTCTGCTACACGAGTCCGGAGCTCGTGGCGCAGGTCGTCAAGGATGCGCGGGCGAGGCTCGACGGGGGCGCCGAGTACGTCCAACTCGTTCCCATGGACAACGATCAGCAGTGCCGGTGCGAGGGCTGCCAGGCGTTGCTCGACAAGGAGAACCGGAGCCGGCAGTTCTCGACCGGCAGGGCGAGCGGTCTTTTCTGGACCTTCGCCAATGCGGTCGCGCGCGAGCTGCGCGCGTCGCACCCCGGGAAGTTCGTCGGCACGATCGCGTACTACGACTACGCCTTCCCTCCGCGCTTCGAGCTGGAGCCCAACATCCTCGTCGGTCCGTGTCTTCACACGCGCAACTGGTGGTGTCCCGCGATGGAGCGGAACGACATGGCGTTCTACAAGGGATGGTGCGCGAAGGCGCCCGGGCGTCTTCACTGCGTGTGGCTGTACCAGTGTTTTCCCTACGAGCGAGGCGACGTGAGCAATTTCCGGACATTCCCCGGATTCCACGCGCACACGCTTGCACGGCAGTTCCAGATGTTCGCGGCGGACAAGGTCCGGGGGATCTTCCTCTGCGGCGTGGCCGACTACATTGACGGGTACCTGACGTTGCGAAGCCTCGACGACCCCTTCTTCGACGTCGACGAGGCGCTCGAGGAGTTCTTCGCGCGCTATTACGGCCAGGCCTCCTCGTTCATGCGGAGCTTGTACCTCGACATCGAGCGCACGTACATGAATCCCGCGAACTATCCGGAAGC
>DHGK01000125.1:7821-46420 GCA_002402755.1 Planctomycetes bacterium UBA4800 | reverse complement strand
GATCGCGCCTTGACGGACAAGGGCGCGGCACGCCTCCACAAGGCGTGCCGCGGGCTCCGGCGCCTGGAAGTGTTCCCGGAGCGCATCTTCACGAGCCCCCTCGCGCGCGCGGTCCAGACCGCGCGCATCATCGCCGAGGAGCTGGGGTTCACCGGCGACGTCGAGGCCGTCGAGGAGCTTGCCCCGACCGCCGCGCCAGAGGACATGGCCGAGGTGCTCAAGTCCCTCGCGCACGAGCAGGTGCTGCTCATCGGCCATCAGCCTTACCTCGGACAGCTCGCCGGCCTCCTGATCACCGCCGGCGCGCGCGGCAGGGTCGGCATCAAGAAGGGCGGGCTGGCCCGCATCGACATCGACGACTGGCGCGAAGCCCCCCCGGGAGAGATTCGCTGGCTGTTCACGGTCAAGCAGCTCTCGTGGATGAAGAAGAAAAAGAAGAAGGCCGGGGATGACGAGGGGCTTTCGGACGCGTAGCGCCGGCGCCGGGTGCGGTCGATGACCCCCCTCGCCGCGGGCCTTGCCGTCCTGGGCGCCTACGCGCTCGGCGGCGTTCCTTTCAGCCTGCTCCTGGGCTTCGTCCTCAAGGGCATCGACATCCGCACGCGAGGCAGCGGCAACGTCGGCGCCACGAATCTCGGCCGCGTGTGCGGCTGGCGCTACTTCCCTCTCGCGTTCGCGCTGGACTTCGCAAAGGGCTTCGCGCCGCTCATGTTCGCGGCGCCGGCGCTCGCCGTTGCGCCGATGGGACGGGCCTCGGTGCTCGCGGCAACGGTGTTGCTTGCGCTCGCGCCGGTCGCAGGTCATCTCTACAGCCCCTTCCTCGGGTTCCGCGGCGGCAAAGGCGTGGCAACGACGGCCGGCGCACTGAGCGCGCTGCTGCCCCTGGAGACTGCGGTCGCCGCCGCCGTGTGGTTCGCCGTGTTCGCGCTGACGCGCACCGTGGGCGTCGCATCCTCGGCCGCCGCGGCGGCGCTCCCGCCCGCGTTCTTCCTCTGCCGCGGCCGTCCGGCGGACGAGACGGCGCTCGTGGGCGGACTGTGCGTGCTCCTGTCCGCGCTGGTCCTGTACCGCCACCGGTCCAACCTCAAGGAGTACGTCGCGCGGCGAGGACCCGGGTGACGCGCCGCGCGGGCTCGCGTCATCGGGCGCGGCGATGTATCCTGGCGTGCGCCGGTCCGGACTCGATCCGAACGGCGCCGGAGCGCACGCCATGACGACGCGAAAAACCTGCGCGCGGAGCTTCTATCCCGAGGCTTCGGCCGCGACGATCGACGAGTACGTGCGCGGCTTCGCGCCGCCGCCGCTTCCCGGCGCCTGCGCCGCGGTCGTGCCCCACGCCGGCTGGTGCTTCTCGGGACGCACCGCCGCGAGAGTCTTCCTCGCGCTCGCGCCGGCCGCCCCCGCGACGTTCGTGTTCCTCGGCGCCGTGCACCGCCGTCCGCTCGACGCGCCGGCGGTCGATACCGCCGAGGCATGGGACACGCCGCTCGGCCCGATCTCCGTCGATGCGGTCCTCCTCGACGAGCTCCGCCGGGCCGGCATCGGCATCGAGGAGGACCCCGGCGCGCACGAGGGCGAGCACTCCATCGAGGTGTCGCTTCCCTTCGTCCGGCACTTCTTTCCGGAGGCACGCATCGTGCCGATTGCCTGCCCGCCGTTTCCCGGCGCACCTGCGTTCGGCGCCGCGCTCGGCGCGGCGCTCGCGGGACTGCGCGCCGTCGTCGTTGCGTCCAGCGACCTGACGCACTACGGCGCGTCCTACGGTTTCGCTCCCGCCGCCGGCGACCCCGCGCAGGTGCTGCGGTTCGTCCGCGAGAACGACGAACGCATGCTCGCGCTCGTGCGCGGGCTGCGGGACGACGCGATCCTCGCCGAAGCGCGCGCGCACCAGAACGCCTGCGGGAGCGGCGCGATCGCCGCCGCGGTCGCCGCCGCGCGGGCCATGGGCGCGAGGGCCGGCCTCGTCATCGAGTACCGCACGAGCCACGACAGCCTTCCGGAGCATCCGGCCGGCCGAATAGTGGGTTACGGCGGCGCCGTGATGGCGTGACGGGCCCGGCCGCCGCGCGCGTCACTCCGCGAACAGCCGCAGGGCCGCGGCCGGATCGATCCGCCCCTCCAGGAGCGCCCTCCCGGCGACGACGCCCTCCAGGCCGGGGATGTCCGCGGCGATGATCTTCTCCAGGTCCTGCATCGACCCGATGCCGCCCGCGCCGATGACTCGCATTCCCGTCATCGCCGCCGCGGCCCGCCACAGCTCGACGTCCGGCCCCAGGAACGTCCCGTCGCGATCGATCGCCGTCACGAGCAGCCGCTCCAGGCCCTGCGCGCGGAAACGCGCTCCCAGCGCCGCGGGGTCGGCATCGATCGTCGTGCGCCACGCGTCGACGGCGAGCTTGCCGCCCTTGAAGTCGAGCCCCGGCATCACGCGCGCGGGCCCGGCGATCGCCGCCGCGCGCTCCAGGAACTCCGGATCGGCGAGCGCCCGCGTGCCCAGCATGACCCGGTCCGCGCCGGCATCGAGCACCTCCTTGAGCCGCTCCTCGCTCCGGATCCCTCCCCCCACCTGCACGGGCACGCCCGCGCGCGCGACGATCGCGCGGATCGCCGCGGTGCTCGGCGGCTCCTGGAACGCCGCGCCCAGGTCGATGACGTGCAGGTACCGCGCCCCGGCCTCGACGAGCGCCGCCGCGTACTCGACAGGGCTCGGCTCGTAATCGAACTCCCTGGCGAGCTCGCCGCGCAGCAGGCGGATCATGCGCCCGCCGCGCAGGTCGATCCCGGGAATGAACCGCATGCCGTGCGTCACCGCGCGCCCTTGGTCGAGGGCACGCCGCCCTCCGCCGGCTCGAACGCCCGGGCCATGCAGATGCCGAGCGCCTTGAAGAGCGCCTCGAGCCGGTGGTGCGTATCCTCGCCGGCGAGCAGGCGCGCGTGCAGCGTGATCCCCGCGGCGCGCGCGAACCCGATGAGGAACTCCCGCACCAGGCCCGCGTCGAAATCGCGCGCCGCGCCCTCGGCGATCGCGGGATCGACATGCGCGCCGCCGCGGCCCGAGACGTCCACCGCCACGTGCGCGAGCGCCTCGTCCATGGGCACGCAGGCGCTCGCGAAGCGGGCGATCGCCGGCGACGCGGCGGCCAGGTCCCGAAACGCGCCGCCAATGACCAGGCCGGCATCCTCGACCAGGTGGTGGTAATCGACGTGAATGTCGCCCGCCGCCTCGATGACCAGGCCCCAGCGGCCGTGGAAGCTCGCCGCCGTGAGCAGGTGGTCGAAGAAGCCCACACCCGTCGCCGCGCGCGTCTCGCGGCTGCCCAGGCGCAGGCGCACCTTGATCGTCGTCTCCTTCGTGGCGCGCGCCGCCTCGGCATCGCGCGTACGTTCCGGTGTCGTCACGGCCGTCCTCCCATGAGCTCGCCGAGCGCCGCCAGGAAGCGGTCGTTCTCCTCGCGCGTCCCGACGTTCACCCGGACCATGTGCCGTAATTCCTCGTCGCTTCCCGTGCGGACGAGAATCCCCCGTGCCTTCATCTCGGCTGCGAGCGCCTCCGCGTCGTAGGGTGTTTCAACCAGGAAGAAATTGGCCCGCGACGGAAACGTCGCCACCCCGGCCATGCCGCCGAGCGCGGCCTGCACGCGCTCGCGCTCCGCGCACAGCACCCCCACGCGCCCGCTGAAGAGGTCGCGACGCTCGAGCATCACCTCGGCCGCGGTCGCCGTCAGGATGCTGATGTTGAACGGCGGCACGAGCTTGCGGATCTCGGCCGCCAGGCCCGGATCCGCGAGCAGGTATCCCAGGCGGACCCCCGCGGCGCTGAAGGCCTTGGAGAACGTCCTGGAGAGGATCACGCGGTCGTACGCGCCGAGCACATCGCGGCGATCCTCGCCCGCGAACTCCCGGTACGCCTCGTCGATGACGAGGATGCCGGGGCACGCATCCGCCACCGCCCGGACGCCGTCGCGGTTCATGAACGAACCGGTCGGATTGTTGGGCGTGCACAGGAAGGTGAGCGCCGGCCGCACCGACGCCACGGCCGCGCACCAGGCATCCGCGTCGTAGGCGAAACCCGGCCCGAATGGAATCGTCACCGCCCGCGCGCCCGCGAGACCGGCAAGCAGCCCGTACAAGGCGAACCCGGGGCGCGGCGCGCAGACCGCCTGCCCCTCCCGCACCGCCGCGAACGTCGCCGCCTCCAGCAGCAGGTTCGAGCCGCCGCCGAGCACGATGCCCTCGACCGGCCAGTCGTTGAGCTCGGCCAGCGCTGCCGCGACCCGCCCGGGCGCCTCCTGCGCGTATCGGTTCCACGGCCGCGCCCGAAGACGCGCGAAGATCTCCTCCTTGACGTCGGGCGGCACGTCCCACGGCGATTCGTTCTGGTTGAGCTTGACCGCGGCGGCCTCCTCGACCAGGCGGTACGCCGGAACCGCGGCGACGGCGCGGCGCACGAGATCCGATGGCTTCATGGTTCGGCCTCCGCCGCGCGCTCCGCGCTGCGGGCGTGCGCCTCGAGCCCCTCGGCCCTGGCGAACGCCGCCACGACCTTCCCCCACCGCCGCGCGTACGCGGCCGGCGCCTGCACGACGTGCGTGCAGCGCATGAAGTCCGCGGTGCCGAGGCCCGAACTGAAGCGCGCCGTGCCGCCCGTGGGCAGCACGTGGCTCGGGCCCGCGAAGTAGTCCGCGAAGCACACCGGCGTCGTACCGCCGAGCATCACGGCGCCCGCGCACCGCACGAGGGCGAGCGCCGCGCGCGGGTCGCGTACCTTGAGCGCGAGATGCTCGGGCGCGACCGCGTTCGACGCCTCGACGGCCGATGCGATGTCGGGGAAGCTCCGAAACGTCCCCGGCTTCTCGAGAACCTGCGCGACATGCGGCGGCAGCCCTTCCCCGAGACGGCCGGCGGCAGCCTGGACCTCCGCGGGGGACGCATCGCCGGCCGCGAAGCAGAAGACGCGCGCATCGGGATCGTGCTCCGCCTGGGCGAGCAATTCCGCCGCGACGGCGTCTGCCGGCGCGGTCGCGTCGAAGATGACGACGACCTCGCTCGGGCCGGCCAGAAAGTCGATGCCGACCGTGCCGTACAGGAGCTTCTTGGCGCAGGTCACGTACGCGTTGCCCGGGCCGACGATCTTGTCCACCGCCGGAATCGACTCGGTGCCGTAGGCGAGCGCGCCGATCGCCTGGACGCCGCCGGCCTGGTACAGCTCCTCGACGCCCGCGATGGCGCACGCCGCGCAGACGAGCGGCGACACGCCCTTCGCGCCCGGAGGGCTCGTCACGGCGATCCGCGGCACGCCGGCGACCCCCGCCGGGATCGCCGCCATGAGCACGGTCGAGGGATAGGCGGCGCGCCCGCCGGGGGCGTAGATGCCGACGCTGTCCAGGGCCGTCCACTGCTCGCCCAGAAGCTCCCCATCGGGCCCCGTGAAGAACCGATCGCGCGGGCGCGATTCCTCGTGAAAGCGCCGGATGCGGGCCGCGGCCTCGTGCATGGCCTCGCGAAGCTCCGCCGGCAGCGCGGCCTCCGCGCGCGCGAGGACGTCGCGCGCAACGCGCAGGCCGGCGATCTCCACGCCGTCGAACTGCCGCGTGTACCGCCGGACGGCCGCATCGCCCTCGCGGCGCACGGCATCGAGTATCGACGCAACCTGACGCTCGCGCTCCCCGTCCATCCGCGCACCTTTCCCGCGCGCGCGCGGGCTACAGTATCACCTTGTTCAACGGGTACTCGATGATGTCGCGCGCCCCGGCGCGCTTCAGGTCGGGCACCAGATCGCGCACCTGGCGCTCCTTGAGCACCGTCTCGACCGCGTACCAGTCCTTGTCCCGCAGGTGGTTCACCGTGGGGTCCTTCATCGCGGGAAGCACTGCGAGCACCTTGGGAAGATCCGCCGCGCTCACGTTCATCTTCATCCCCACCATGCCCTGCGCGACGAGGGCCCCCTCAAGCAGCATGGCGAAGTTCTCGATCTTCCGGCGCTTCGACGGATCCTTCAGGCTCTCCTTGCCGGCGATGAGGCGCGTGGTCGTCTCCAGGAGCACGTCGACGATCCTGAGCTTGTTGGCGGCGAGCGACCGGCCCGTCTCGGTGATGTCGACGATCGCGTCGACCAGGTCGGGCGGTTTCGCCTCGGTCGCGCCCCACGAGAACTCCACCTCCGCCTCGATGCGCCGCGCCGCCAGGTACCTTTTCGTGACGTTGACGAGCTCGGTCGCGATGCGCTTCCCCCGGAGATCCTCCGGCGCGCGGATCGGCGAGTCCTCGGGCACCGCGAGCACCCACTTGCAGGGGTTCATGCTCGCCTTGCTGTAGACGAGCTCCAGCACCTCCTCCACATCGGCGTTCGTCTCCAGAACCCAGTCGTGGCCCGTGATGCCGATGTCGAAGACGCCCTGCGCGACGTAGCGCGGGATCTCCTGCGCCCGCACGAGACGCACGTGCAGCTCCTCGTCATCGACGGCCGGGACGTACGACCGCGAGCCGATCGTGAGGTTGTAGCCGGCCTGCGCCAGCAGCGCGAACGTCGGTTTTTCCAGGCTTCCCTTCGGAAGCGCCGCGCGAACAAGCATGTGCGCACCTCTCTTCGTGCCGCGATGGGAGCATCTATTCTACCGAACGCGCCCGCCGCCGGAAGAGGCGCGCGCTCTTGGGTTCCGCCTCCTTCCACGCCTCGACGCCCGCCCGCGCGCACAGGTCCTCCAGGAACACCCGGCCCGCGGCGGCGTCCGCCGTCTCCAGTTCGATCTCGAACTCGCCGCCGCCGGGCAGGGACACCGCATCGAGCGCCAGGAGCCCCGCGGGGACCGCGTAGCAGCGCCGGCGCGTGACGAGCTCGCCCGCGCAGGCGAGGCGCGCGGTCGCGACCCCGGCCAGCGCCGTGCGCGCGAGGGCCATGGGCAACGCCGCGAGGAATGCGCCCGGATCGGCGCGGAGCGCCGCGGTCTCGGCGCCCGTCAGCTCGCGCTCCTCCTCGTCCGCGACGATCAGCCCCGCCTCGATGCGCTCCGCGATCTTGATCGCCAGCACCGCCCGCCCCGCGCCCTCCATGACCCGAAGACGCACGAGCACGCCCCGTGCGTTCAGCGCCAGCTCCGGGGTGTCGTAGTAGCGGTTGCGCTGGCGCTCGATGCGCGCCGGCTCGCCCAGAAGCGCGGCGACCGCATCGAGTGCGCGCAGATCGGGCACCCGGTACTTGAGCTCCTCCTCACGCATCGTCGCCCTCGCCCCGGTACGCGACGAAGCACCGCTCGCTCTCCCACACCCGCACCTCCTCCAGCGGAAGACCGGCGAGCGCGCGCCACACCCACTGGGCGATCCGCTCCGCGGAGGGATCGGGCATGAGCGCGTTCAGGTCCGAGTGGTCGAGCGCCGACAGGACGCGCTCGCCGACCACGCGGTCCAGCTCCGCAAAGTCGAACGCGATGCCGTGCGGCTGGACGGGCGCACGCACCGTGACCCGCAGGCGCCACGTGTGCCCGTGCAGGCGCTCGCACTTGCCCCGGTACTCCGGAAGCCGATGCGCGCCCGAGAACGTGAACTCCCTGCTGACGCGCATGCGCCCCCTACTCGTGCTGCTCGATGTACCGGGAGGCATCGATGGCCGCCATGCAGCCCGAGCCCGCCGCCGTGACGGCCTGCCGGTACACGTGATCCTGGACATCGCCGCACGCGAAGACGCCCTCGACGCTCGTGGCCGTCCCGCCGCGCGTGACGATGTAGCCGCCCTGGTCCAGTTCGAGCCGGCCCTCAAAGAGCGCCGTGTTCGGCGTGTGCCCGACGGCGACGAAGACGCCGTCGCAGGGCGCGTCCCACTCCCTGTTCGTGCGTACATCCTTCATGCGCACCCCCGTCACCCTGCCGGCATCGGCGCCGAGAATATCCGCGATCACGGTGTGCCACTGGACGGTGATCTTGGGGTGCGAGAGCACCTTGTGCTGCATGATCTTGCTCGCCCGCAGCTCGCCCCGCCGGTGCACCAGCGTGACCGCCGTTGCGAACCGCGTGAGGAATACCGCATCCTCCGCCGCGGAATCGCCGCCGCCCACGACGACGAGGTTCTTGCCGCGGAAGAAGGCGCCATCGCAGGTGGCGCACGTGCTCACGCCCCGGGCGAAGAGGCGCTCCTCGTTCGGCAGGCCCAGCATGCGCGGGGATGCCCCGGTGGCAATGATGAGCGCGCCGGCCTCGATGCGCTCGTCATCCAGCACGACCGCGAACGGCCGCGCGCGCACGTCGACCGAAGTCACGTCCTTGCCGTCGATGAACACGGCGCCGAAGCGCGCGGCCTGGGCGCGGAACTTCTCCATCAGCTCGCCCCCGAGAATGCCGTCGGGAAAGCCGGGGAAGTTCTCGACCTCGCTCGTGCGCGTGAGCTGGCCGCCGGCCATCATGCCCGAGATCACCACGGGCGCCAGGTCGGCGCGGGCCGCGTACAGCGCGGCCGTGAGGCCCGCGGGCCCGCTGCCGAGGATGACGAGTTTGTGCGTCATTGCGGCGTCTCCCACCGCGGGCCCGGCCCGCGACCATGCCGCCGCCCGCGGCGGCGGCGCGGCGATTGTACCTCAGGCGGGGGATTCGACGCCATGGGACGGAAGGGTGCCGAGGCCGGAAGCGCGCGCGGCGCGCTGAACTCGCTACACGTTCTCCGGCGTGCTGTGGTGCTCGCTGCGGGGCTCGTGCTCGCCCGCGCCGTGCTCGCCGCGGCAATGATCGTGCTGGAGGGGGTAGCGGGCCATGTCCTCGTCGTTGTGGTCCTTGTCGATCTCGTGCCAGTACAGGACTTCCTTGTCGCCGGGACGCCAGCACAGGAACACGAGGCGGTTGTCCTTCTCCGAGAAGAAATCGACCCATCCGCGCTCCGAATCCTTCAGGATGCCCCCCAGAGAGGAGATCTCGCGCCTGAGCTCGTCCAGATCGCTGTCCATGGCGCCGAGTTCCATCCGTATCTTCTCGACGGTCTCCTCGACCTCGCGGGACACGACTTTCCGGAAGCAGTTCCTGAAGTATGCGAACCGTTTCTCGTTGCGCTTGCGCTCGCGATGGACCGTGCGTATGTCGCGCACGATGCGTTTCACCAACGGCAGCCGATTGTTGACCTCGACGGAGGAGAGAATCTCCAGGCGGTGCCTTTTTTTCATGCGGAACCTCGATGCTCACGGGCACTACGTGCCATCGTAGAGGGACCGGGGCAAAAAAGCAAAGCCTTTTTCAGCCCGCCGCCCGTTTTCTACCGGCTGTCCCGCGGCGGCATGCGACACCGCTCGCCGCGCGCCGGATGCGCGCCGTCGCGCCGCGAGCGGTGTCGCACGGGGCCGCGCATCGACGCCCCGATCTTCCTTGATATCCTGTCATCTTCCCGCCGTCGCGCCGTCGCGGCGGACCGCACTGCGGGGCGCGCGCGCCGCGCACCCGAGACCGCCGCGGCCGCCCCCGCTAACCCTCCGCGCGTCTTGGCCTTAGATCAGCGACGCACCGGCGCGCCGATGCGGAACGTTGTCAGTCCCGGCCGGCGCCTTTATAATGGACGCTTGCCGCCCACGGGTCTGTTGTACAGTCGCGATTCCCCTGCTCGCACGGCGGCAGGCAGCGATGGACACCTGCACTTGAAGAGTGTGTACCGCACAGGAGCGCACACCGTGAAGCAAGCCTTGCTGTGTCTCGTAGTCGGCGCCTCGATTGCATCGGGCGCCGCGGGCGATCTGCTCGGAACGGCGTCCTTCCCGGACCAGCGGTGGAGCGACATCGCGTTCGCACCCGACGGCACCGTCTGGGCGCTCGGCGAGGCGGACGGCCTGATCCACCGCCTGTCCGCGGCGCTCGTGCTCTCGGGGACGATTCCGCACCCGTTCGGCGCGGCTGCGCCGCTGCCTCCGTTCAAGCCGGCGTGCCGCGGCATCGCGTACGATGGCGCGCAATCGAATCTCATCGTGCTCAACGGCAGCACGTTCGAGATCGTGCGCGTCAATCCGGCCAGCGGCGACGGGATCGGCGCGTTCGTCCTGCTCCAGGCGCCCGCGGGCGCCGCGCTCGCCGGCCTCGCGTTCGATGCCTCGGGCAACGTGCTCTGGTCGGTCGACTCGGAGAACGACCGAGTGCTCGGCTTCGATCCATCGAGCGGCGCGCTGCTCAAGACCGCTCCGTTCCCGGGCGACGTGCCCGCGGAGACCTATCTCCACGGGACGGGCCTCGCCTACGCGTCGCGCGCCGAGGGTCAACTCCTGTACGTTCCCTGGGGAGACATCTTCGCAGGCCGCGCCGACACGGTCGTGATCCTCAACTCCGTGGACGGCGCGCAGTATCCGTTCGAGATCCCGATCGGCGCCGCGGGCGACGGCGTGATCCGCGGCATCGCGGTCGCCGCCGATACGATCCTCGTCCTGCTCTCGCGCACGAACGAGACGGCGCTCGCGAAGCTGAGCGGCGTCTGGCCCTCGTTCCTGCCGGTCTCCGAGCTCGCCTGCAGGCCCCAGGAGAACGGCGCCGTCGTGCTGGCGTGGCGGAACAACGGCAGCGGGCTCCTCGGCGCGTACACGGAGCTGTCCATCCTGAGGAACGGCACCGCCATCGCGCAGCTCGGCGGCAACGCCGTCACGTACACCGACATCGATGCGCCTGCCGGGGTGCTCACGTACACCGTGCGCCCCAAGCAGGGGCTCGTGCGCGGCCTGGACCGGAGCCGCACGCTGCGCAACCGTCGCGGCGCCGTGCTGAGCTGGATTCCGTTCGCCGGCGGGACCGTCTCCGGCATCGCCGTCGATCCCGAGACGGGCGACATCTGGGTGACCGACGCCAAGGCGGTCGACACGAAGCTCTACCGCGTGCGGCATTTCACCCCCGATCTCGCGCCGGTCGGGTACTTCGATGTGACCCTGCAATCGGGCGCGCCGTACGGGCTGACCTTCTGGCCGAACGCGCCGATCGTCGATCCGCCCGAGACCCTTCTCATGCTCGGCAACGACGCGACGAACGTCGTGCAGAAGCTGCGCCGGAACGGAACGGCCGTGGGCGGAGCCGTGCCGCTGCAGCTCCCGGCAGGCGGCGCGGATGATCCATCGCCCAAGGTCGGATCGCTGGCCTTCGACCCGGCCAACGGCGACTACTTCCTGGGCGTGCTGGATGACAACCTCCATCGGATCGTCTGGGTGGACCGCTACGGCTTCCCCCCCGGACCCGACAACACGCTCGTCCGCCGCCTGTGCACCCCGTCGGGGCTGTACCAGGCGACGCCCGCGCGCGGGCTCGATCGCTGCCCCCAGAGCGGACACTTCCACTTCGGCGTGGCCGGCGCGGCGATCCGCGAGGTCGACGCCCTCTGCAACGTCACCACCTTCGACCTCCAGGCGTACGTTCCCGCCGGCTACCGGCAGGCCGACCAGATCAAGGATTTCGCCTACCGCGAGCACATCGTGTACGCGGCGAGCCCCGCCAACAACGCGATCTTCCGCATCCTCGCATTCCCGACCGGGAGGCCCTTCGTGCGCGGCAACACCGACGGCGATGCATCCGTCAATGTCGCCGACGTCGTCTTCATCCTCATGTACCTCTTCGAGAAGGGTCCCGACATCACCTGCCTGGACGCCGCGGATGTGAACGACGACGGGAGGATCGACATATCCGATCCGGTGTATCTGCTCTTCTATCTTTTCGGCAGCGGACCGCCTCCGCCGGCGCCGTTTCCGGCGCCCGGCACGGATCCGACGCTCGCCGATGAGCTGTCGTGCTGAGCGCGGATCTGCCGCAGCCCATCGTGCCGGGCGCGGCGCGCGCAGGCCGGTCGTGTGTGCATGAGTGATGGGGAACAGGCATGATGCGAGAGATGCTCGTTGTCCTCGGCGCGGTCCTGTGGTCCGCCCCGCTGTGCGCGGAAGACACGCTGCGCTTCGGCTCGGTCGCCATCGATCCCGGCGATGAAGCCGCCCTCCCCGTCTGGGTGCACAACGCCGAGACCATCCACGGCCTGTCCCTCGCGTTCTCGTACGAGGGCAGGCACCTCCGCGTGCTCCGTTTCGCCGTCAACGAGCAGTACGTTCCCGCGAGCGCCGTCGAGTACGTCCGCGTGGTCGATGTCCCCGCCGAGGACCACGCCGTGATCGCCGTCTTGTTCATGTGGGACGCTCCCTCGACATCCTCGGGATTCCCGCCGGCGCCGAACGGGGAAGAGCGCTGCATCGGGTGGATCGTCTTCGGCAGCACCGAGGCGATGCAGCCGGCGCCGTACACGATTCTCCCGCGCAACAACATGGGCGATCCCCCGGTCAGCAACACGTTCGCCGTGAACGGCGGCTACAGCGTGCTGCCGGCGCTGACGGCCGGCGTGGTCGATGTGCGCAATCACAACGTCGTGCGCCTGAGCACCGTCTACGCGCGGCCGGGCGACGCGGCCCGCATGCTCGTCGAGGTCGATCACGCGCAACCGCTCGCGGGGATCCAGATGGCGCTCGCGTTCGAGAACGACGTCCTGCGCCTGCGCGAGGATGCGCCGTACTCGGAGAACCCGTGCGTCCGCTCCATCAACTACTGCGGCCTCCCGATCGAGGCGCTGCTCGCCCCGCAGGTCGTCGAGCAGTTCGTGCTGCACGTCGAGAACGAGCTTCTGCCCGGCCGCGGCTGGGCGGGCTGCGGCATGGTCTTCGACTACATCTTCCCCTACCAGGATCACGTGCTTCCCGCCGGCACGGCGCAGCGTATTCTGGCCGCGCATTTCCTCGTCGCCGGCGGCGCGCAGGCCGGCGCGCGCATCCCCGTGATGTTCACGGACGGGCTCGGCCAGCCTCCGATCGACAACAAGGTGCTCACGGCGCTTCGCGATGACGACGGCCGCGTCCTGGACGTCGTGAGCATCGCCCCGCGCCTCGAGCACGGCGCGATCATCGTTGTCGGAGACGACGCGCCGTTCCGGCGCGGCTACGTCAACGAGGATGACCGCCGCAACATCGGCGACGCGATCGCCCTGCTCGGATTCCTGTTCGCCGGCGCCAGGGAGCCCGGCTGCCTCAAGGCGGCCGACACCAACGACGACGGCAAGGTCAACATCGCGGACGGCATACGGCTGCTCGGCTTGCTGTTCATCCCCGCCGGCCCGCCCCTGCCGGCGCCCTCGATCGACTGCGGCGCCGACCCGACGGCCGATGCGCTGTCCTGCGCGGTCAGCACCTACGAGTGCGGACCGTGAGGCTGTAGGCTGTAGGCTGATTGCCCTGCGTTCGCCCCGCACGCGTTCACGGCAAGGAGGCCGGGGGGGATTCAGGAACTCGCGGCGGCGTCGAGCACCGCGTCGGGATCGCCCAGGAACCGGAGGTATTCGCCGCGCGTCCGGAGGCGCCGGACGGCCGCATGCGGCGTGTCCGGTTCCGCCGGAAGGGGCGTCCGCAAGGCCCATGTCCACACGGGCCGCAGCCCCGCCCTCAGCGCTCCTTCGACATCGATCCGGTAATCATCGCCCACGTACGCCGTCCGCTCCCTCTGCAGCGCGAGCGCACGCACGATGGCATCGAAGCATCGCGGATCCGGCTTGGCGAAGCCCGTTTCCTTCGAAACGATGACCTTCGCGAACAGCCCGTGCACCCCGTCGCGCGCAAGCACCCGGTGAATCGGCTCGGACAGCAGGTAGTTGGAGAGCACGCCCAGCCTGCAGCGCGCCGCGAGGGCCGGCAGCGCCGCGCCGATTTCGGCGTCCACCCGCACGTGCCTGACGAAGCTCTCGACCGCGCACGCCTCGATCTCGGCGCACAGCGCGGGCTCCGGCGCACGGCCGGCGCCCGCGAGCACGCGCGACAGGCGCGCGCCGAAATCGTGTTCCTCGCCCGACACCGCCGACCTCCTGAAATCCGCATCGCGTTCTGCGAGCCACGAGGCCGTGAACGACGCGGCGCCGATGCCGGCCCGCCGCTCCGCGCATGCGGCGATGTCCGCGGTGATCGCCGCGGCCTCGCGCTCGTTGAAGGGCGCGAGCGTGTTGCCGAAATCGAAGATGATCGTCCACGACGACTTCATGAGCGGCGTTCTCCGGCAAGGGATCGAGACGGGGGAGTGTGCGCGGCGCGAACCGGCCGAGCGCCTCGCCCGGCGGAGTGTAGCCTACGCGCCGCGCCGCCGCAACCCGCGCCGGCGGCCCGCTGGCCGCGAGGGCACGAAGACCACGACGGAACGGCCTCGCCGGCAGCCGGAGACACGCCGCGCGATCGCGATCGCGGCGTCATCCTGCGGTATCGGGCGACATGCGCGCCCTTGGTGTCTTGGCGCCTTCGCGGCAATCCTCGTTCTTCGCGTCCACGGGAGCGACGCCCATGCAGGCCCCGCGCTCAGGGCGGCGGCGCGAAACGCGCGATGATCGCATCCGCCGCGCGCTTCCCGTCCAGCGCCGAGCTCGTGATGCCGCTCGCATACCCCGCGCCTTCCCCGCAGGGATACAGCCCGGCGATGCCCGCGCTCTCCCCGGCCGCGGTTCTCCTGATCCGCAGCGGCGACGACACGCGCGACTCCACGCCGATGAGCACGGCGTCGCCCGTCGCGAACCCGCGGAGCAGCGTGTCGAAGTGCGCCAGCGCGGCGCCGATCGAGGCGCCCGCCGCCGGGGGCAACAGCTCCGCGACGGGCGCGGCGCGCAGCCCGAGCCTGTAGGAAGACGCGGCGGGGATCGCGGCCGAGGACATCCCCGCCGTGAAATCCGCGGCGCGCTGCGCGGGCGCGCTCCAGTCCCCGCCCCCCGCCTCGAACACGCGCGCCTCCAGCCGCGCCCGGAAGGCGAGCACCTCCTCGTACGAGGCCCCGGGCGCTTCCAGCGTCGTGATCAGCGCGCTGTTGGCGAAGCGCCTCCGCCTGAACGAGTAGCTCATGCCGTTGGTGCCGAGCCTCCCTTGGCACGGCGCGATCGGCACGACCTCGCCTCCCGGACACATGCAGAAGGTGGTCACCCCGCGCAATCGCTCTTCGCGCGCATGCCACGTGATCTGGTAGCTTGCCGGCGGCAGTGCGGGGTGGCCGGCGTGCGCCCCGTAGCGCCACCTGTCGACCGCCTCCTGGTCGTGCTCGATCCGTACGCCGAGCTGGTAGGGCCGCGGCTCGATGCATCCGCCTGCGCGGGCCACGAGGTCGTACGTCTCGTCGGCATGCTGGCCGGGCGCCCATGCGACGGCCCCCGCCGCGATCCACTCCCCCCCGGCCCTGACCGCGAGAAGGCGTCCCTCCTCGACCTTGAGCCCATCGACCCGGCAACGGAAGCGCATCTCGCCTCCCGCCGCGAGGATGCGCGCGCGCATGCCCTCCACGACGGCCCGCAGCCGATCGGTGCCGATGTGGGGCTGGGCGTCGATGAGGATGTCTTCCTGCGCCCCGCAGCGGACGAGCAGCCGGTACCACGCGCGCACCCCGGGGCGGCTGGTCCTCGTGAGCAGCTTCCCATCGGAGTAGGTTCCCGCGCCGCCCTCGCCGAAGAGAAGATTGCCATCCGGGTCGAGGATGCGATCGCGGAAGAACCGCCTGACGGCGGCCACGCGGTCGCCGAGCGGCAGGCCTTGCTCGCAGAGGAGCGGCCGGTAGCCGGCCGCGGCCAAGCAGTGCGCGGCATACAGCCCCGCGGGGCCGGCCCCCACGACCAGCACCCGGCCTTCGAGCGGCGTCTTCCCGGGCCGCGGCTCCTCGACGCGCTCGTCATCCGCCGCGGCGGTCATGCCGCGAAACCGCGACCTGAGACGCCGTTCGTCCTGGACCTCGACCTCGACGTGATAGACGAACGCGAGCGGGCGGCCCGGACGGGCATCGATGGATCGGCGGTAGGGCCGCAACGAACGGGGAGGACACCCGCGGGCGGCGAGCATGCGCCCGACCCGGGCGAGAAAATCGTCCTCCCGCTCGTCGAGCGGGCGTGTGAGCTGCCGGAGAATCAGCGCCACGTCGCGGAGCGGCCCCCCACGGGGCCGGCATCAGCGCTTCGAGAACTGGAAGCCGCGCCGCGCGCCGCGCCGCCCGTACTTCTTGCGCTCCTTGGAGCGCGCATCGCGGGTGAGGAACTTGCCATCGCGCATGAGCTTCTCGTTGTCCGGGCTCATCTTCGCGAGCGCGCGGGCGATACCGAGGCGGACGGCGCCCGCCTGGCCGTGGAGCCCGCCGCCGTCGACGTTGATCGTGATGTCGAAGCTCTTCTCGGTCTTGGTGGTCACGAGCGGCGCGCGGGCGAACTCCAGGTACTTCAGGAGCCGGAAGTACTCGGTCGCCTCGCGGTCGTTGACGAACATGCGGCCCGTGCCATCGACCATGCGCACGCGCGCGACGGCGTTCTTCCTGCGTCCGGTGCCCACGTACAACGTCGCCATGTATCAACCTCCGATCGTTCAGCGTACCGCCGCATCGAGCTTCTCGAGCTTCTGCGCGGCATGCGGGTTGTCCGGGCCGGCATACACCTTCAGCTTCCGCAGCATCTGGCGTCCGAGCACGCGCTTGGGAAGCATGCGCTTGACCGCCAGGTACAGCACGCGCTCGGGCTTGCTGGAGGCGAGGATCTCGGCCATGGATTGCGACTTGAGGCTGCTGTGGTGGCGCGAATCGCGCCAGTACAGCCGCTGCGTCAGCTTCCGGCCCGTGACCTTGACCTTCTCGGCATTGGTCACGACGACGAAATCGCCCGTGTCAACGTGCGGCGAGAAGATCGGCTTGTGCTTGCCCATGAGCACGCGGGCGATCTTGACCGCAAGGCGGCCCAGGATCTTGCCCTCGGCGTCGACGTGGTACCACTTGTGCACCACTTCTTCCTTCTTCGGCCAGTAGGTGCGCATATTCCACCTGTCAGCATGATTGCAATGAAGACCAGGGAAAAGGAACGATATTAGCCCGCGCGCGGCAGGCTGTCAAGGGCGATCGCCGCGGCGCCGGCGACCCTGTCTTGACAGTACGTCGGGCGCGGGGGCCCGCGGCTTTAGACAAGGTCCAGGTCTGTAGCTCCAGTTCCCGTGCGTGAGAGACCGCTCATGTCGGATCCCGCTGGACACTCGGAGGGCCTTCCACGCCAATGAACGCCACGAAGGCACCAGGGATCGGCGCAGAATCACCGCGCGCTCGGGATGCACCCGAGACCCTTCGTGCCTTCGGGGCTAAGGGCCCGCCGCCTGCACCAGCACCGCGGCTGCGACCACGACTGCGGTTTCCGTTCTCAGCGTGTAGGCGCCGAGGCTTGCCGGGCGGCACCCCGCCGCCGCCATGGCGGAAAGCTCTTCCCCCGTGAAGCCCCCCTCAGGGCCGATAAGGATCTCATACGGAGGCGGCGCGCCTGCGGCGCGGGTCGCGAGCAGGCCCGGGGCCGCAACGTCCGCAACAAAGCGCGTCCCCGGCGGAACGGCCGCGAGGAAGTCCTCGAAGGAGCGGCACGGCATTATCTCCAGCCGGCGGGAACGGCCGCACTGCTTCTGGGCCTCCGCGGCGATTCGCGTCCACCGTTCCGTCCTGGGCTCCAGCCCCTTGACGGTGCGTGCGGTGACGAGCGGCACGAAGCGCGCGGCGCCGATCTCGACGATCCCGCGAACCGCATCATCCAGTCCCTTCTTGACGAGCGCCGCGGCCACGGTGACGGGCGCCGGCGCGCATGTCTCCTCCGAATCCGCGGCCACCGCCACCTCGACGCGCCCTCCGGCGGCGGCGACGATGACGGCTCCGCGGCGGCGCCCCTCCCCATCGATGACCTCGAGGATCGCGCCTTCCCCCAGCCTGAGCACGTCGCGGACGTGGTGCGCCTCGCCCGCGGGAAGCATGATGCGCGACCCCGCGGCGGCGCCGGGGATGTGGACGCGCACGCGTCTCACGGCGTCTCCCCGCTCGGCAGCGCCCGCCGCCGTTCCTCGACCGCACGGCGCGTCTCCGGATCCTCCTCGCATTCCAGGTAGGCATCGTAGGCGGCGCGGGCCCTGGCAACGTCGCCGGCAGCCTCCCACAGCTCGCCCCGCCGCCTGTGAATCGCGGGCGGCACGCTGCCGGCCTGCGCGGCACGGTCGTAGCACATCGCGGCCTCCTCGCCGGCGCCGTTCTTCTCCAGCAGGCCGCCCATCGCCAGGTTGGCCTCGACGCGCGTGGCGCCATCGCCAGCCGCCGCCGCGAGGCGCGTGTAGGCCGCGAGCGCCTCCTGCATGTTCTCGAGGCTGCCGGCATGCAGGTCGCCCAGATCCTTCAGGAACCGCGGGTCGTCGGGCGACGCCGCCAGCGCCTTCTGCAGCACCGGAAGCGCTTCGATCGGCCTTCCGGCGCGCTGCAGGCTCCGCGCGAGGTACCTGAGCGCGCGAAGCGCCGTTTCCTTGCTCCCCGCGGCCTCCGCGGCGACGAACGCATCCTTGAAGGCCTCGACTGCGAATCCCCACGCGCCCGCGTCCATGTTCTCGCGGCCGGCGGCGAGCAGCGTCTCGGCATCGAGCGCCCGCCGTACCTGCGACGGCGCCTTGGCCGCCAGCTCTTCCTGCAGCGCGATCTGCTTCTCGTACGCCGCGAGCACGGGCAGCCTTCCGTGGCGCGCCTTGAGCGCGGCCAGGCGCGTTCTGACCTCCCGCCAGCGCCCATCCTTGAGCTCGAGGTCGATGAGACTGATCTCGGCGGGAACCAGGTCGGGTTGCCGCTCGAGCAGCTCTCGCAGCAGCATGATCGCATCGCTGCGCTTCCCCAGCCGGTCGAAGATCTCCGCCCGGGCGTAATCCACCGCCAGGCGCTCCTGTCCCTCGGCGTGCGGCCTGATCTCATCGTAGATGTCGAGGGCCGCACTCCACCTCCCCACCTTCCGGAGGATCTCCGCAAGCTGGGCCTTGTACGCAAAGGCCTCGCGCACATCTCCGGCGTCCTGCGCCGCCCTGAGGATCTGCCGCGTCCCGAGCGTGGTCTTCCCGCCCGCGAGCGCGATCATGCCCAGCCAGAAGCGCGCCTCCCGCGCGGGCCGCGCGGCCGAACCCGACCCCTCGCTCAGCGCGAGCACGTGCCGGTACGCGGCATCGGCCCGGTCGTACCGCTCAAGCCTGAAGCACACCGCCCCCAGGAGCCCGTAGGTGGCGATCGCGCCCGGGCCCGCGGCGAACGGGCGGCCATCGACATCGACGCTCCCGAGCAGATGCTCGTAGTCCGCGGCGGCCCGGGAGTAGCGCATGCGCGCGCCGTCCCTGAGGGTGCCGCGGCGAGGGTCGTCGGGCGCGAGGCCCGCCAGCTCGGCCTTGAGCGCATCCCCGTACGCCGCGTCGGCCTGCGCGCGGAACGCCCGCGCCTGGAGCGCGTGCCCGCGCTCGAGCGGGCTCGGCGACGGCAGCGTCGCGAGAATCTCGATCGCGCGGTCCAGATGCGTGCCGGCGTCCTGCCAGCGCTTCGCGCCGGACAGCGCGAACGCAAGGCCGAGGCGCGCGCGGGCACACTCCGGATTGACCGCGACGGCGCTCTTCCACAGCGACATCGAGGACCTCCAGTCGTCGGTCCTCACGTACGTCCTCGCGGCAAACACGATGAGCACGGCCGCGGCCAGGATCTTCCCGGTCACGAGCGGGCGGAGCGCGTTGCACGCCATGGCGCCCGCGAGCAGAAGGGCCGCGAGCGGAAGGTACATGTACCGCTCGGCGAAGCGCTCGGGGTGCGGCACGATCTGCATGACCGGCGACAGCATCACGAGAAAGAGACACGCGCCGAACGCCCAGCACGACCGCCGCCGGATGAACGTCCATGCGGCGGCCGCCGCGCACGCCGACGCGACGGCCGCGGCGGGCAGCGTCGTCCAGGGATCGATCAGGCCCGAGGAGGGCCTGATCGCGGCGTAGGACCAGTCCGCAGAAAGCTCCAGCGGAACGAGGGCCAGGTAGATGTACCTGAAGACCGCGCGCGCCTCCGTGAGAAGCGCCGTGCACAGGGTGCCGCCCCAGTACGGCGCGCCGCCGCCCGGGTTCTTCACGCCGAGCTTGAAGGCGATGTACGCGGCGCCCGCCGCGCCGAGAAGCGCATAGCACGCCGCCGCGCGGCGATCGATCCGCCTGCGCAGAAACATATCGCTCAGCGCCATGGCTGCGGGCAGCGTCGCCGCCATCTCCTTGGTCAGCATGCCGAGCACGTACAGGAGCCCCGCCAGCGCAATCCGCCACCACTCGCGCGCGCCGTGCAGGTACACCGCGAGCGCGCCGAGGTAGCACGCCGCGAACAGCACGTCGCGGCGCCCCGACACGTATGCCACCGACTCGGTCGCAAGGGGATGGACGACCCACACGAGGGCGAGGAAGAGCGGCAGCCCGCCCCTGCCGGGCAGGAGGCGTGCGAGCACGAGCAGCAGTAGCACTCCGTTCAGTGCGTGCAAGAGCATGTTGTGGGCGTGAAACACCGTGGTGCGCAGCTCCTGCTCGTCCGGCCACAACCACCGCGTCAGGCGCCAGTCGATCGCGTACGAGAGAAATCGCAGCGGACGGTAGTTGATGCGAACGCTCTCCTGCTCCCACCTGTCCGAGAAGATGTCGAACGCCGCCGCGTTGTCGGCGAGCGAGCCCGCCCACGGGTTCTCCTTGATCAGCTTCACGTCGTCGAAGACGAACTCCGGGCGCGCGCCGTCCTTCACGGCGAGCATGCCCCAGTACAGGAGCAGCGCCGCCGCCGGGATGCTCAGGATCGCGAGGCGCGCCGGTATTCTCACCGCCCCTCCTTGCGCGCCAGGAAAAGGAAGCTCAGGCCGAAAAGCCGCGGCGCGGCCCGCGCGAGCACCCGGCCCGCGGCATCGGCGGCGCCGCACCAGGGCGGGATGATCGCGACCGCACGCTCGACGCGCACGGGCACGCCGGCCGCATCGAAGAGCCGCCGCGCCGCGCGCAGGCCGAAGTGCCGGATGTGGGGATCCTCGGCGCCCCCTAGGGGCTCCGCGCCGAGGAGCAACGCGAGCCGCCGCAGGATGTGCCACTCGTTCGG
The DNA here is from genome assembly GCA_002402755.1 of Planctomycetes bacterium UBA4800. Classification (GTDB taxonomy): domain Bacteria; phylum Planctomycetota; class UBA8108; order UBA8890; family UBA8898; genus UBA8898. The sequence continues at coordinate 25,528 of DHGK01000125.1, read as the reverse complement.
CAGCGACACCACGACCTCGCCGTCCGGCCGCGCCGCGCGCATGAGCGCGCCGAGGGCCGCGATCGGGTCGGCGAGATGCTCGAGCACCTCCAGCGCGAGCACGACATCGAACGGCCCCGGCGGCAGCGCGCCCGCCGACAGATCGCCTTCCACGACCGTGATCCCGCGCGTGCGCGCGTCCTGCGCCGCCGACGGCGCGGGCTCGACGCCCGTCACGGCGAATCCCCGCGCCGCGAAGAACTCGGCCGCGAAGCCCGGGCCGCATCCCACGTCGAGCAACGTGCCGCTCCGGATCGCCAGCATCGCATGCGCGGCGCGCGCCCGCTGAAGGCTTCGCCGGCGGAGGCGCTCCCGAACGGCGCCCTCACGGGCCTTCCAGTAGCGTTCGTACGTCGTCACGGCGTCGATGGCGGGCCTCCTCGGGCGCATTCCCAGGCCGCGAGCGTGCGCCGAAACGACGCCGCGGTCTCCCGCGCCGTCCGCACCTCGGCGCCTCGTGCGCGCGCGTACGCGGCCAGCGTGTCGCACAGCGAGGGCGTATCGTACAGCTCCGCGATCGCCCGCGCCAGCGTCCGCCCGCGCACGGGCGGCGCGAGCAGCAGCCCCTCGCGGCCCGGCCGCACCACCTCCCCGACGCCTCCCACCGAAGATGCGATCACCGGAAGCCCCCGGCAGAGCGCCTCCTGGATGACGAGCGGGGTTCCTTCGGACCTGCTCGGCAGGACGAGCACGCGGCTTGCATCCATCAGTGCCGCCACATCGGCCGCGTCCAGGGCCCCGCGGACATCGAAGCCGGCGCGCGCGAGCGCCGGTCCGAGCGGCCCGGCGCCGGCGCACACCCACCGCGCGGGCCGGCCGGGCCCCAGCAGCCTCCGCGCGGCGACAAGCTCGCGCACGCCCTTCTCGGGGATGAAGTCGCCGCAGAACAGGATCGTGAAGGGACCGGCGGGGCGCGGCGCCGGCGGCGCGTCCTTGAACACGGACGCAACCCCCACGGGAAGGTGCGCGACGGCGGCGGCGCCGAGCGCAGCCGCTCTTCGACACAGGCTCCCCGACGCCGCGAACACGCCCGAGGCGCCGCGCACGACGGCCCGCGCCGCCGCACGCATGATGCCGCCGCGGGCGGCGTACACTTCCAGGTCCGACCCGTGGGCCCAGGCGAACAGCGGAATCCCGAGCTTCCGCGCCGCCCACAGCGCCGCCGGTCCGGCCGGCAGCACCCAGTGGACGAGCAGCGCATCGGGCCGCCGGCGGCATCCCTCGCGCACGCACGCGCTCGCGGCGGACACGATGTACAGGAACTGCAGCACGCGGGACGGCGCGGCGGTCTTGAGCCGCACGGCCGGCACGGGAAAGCCGGCGGCGCTCTCGGCCCCCCCGCGCGCGCCGGGCGCAACGACGCGGACATCGAAGCCCTCCTCGCGCATTCCATCCGTGAGAATGCGGATGAACCCGCCCGTGCGCGGGAACCGCCGGCTAGGCCACGCCGCGGTCAGTACCAGAAGCCTGGTGTGCATGCTGCTCGGGGCCGCCCTCGGCCGTACGCGGGGGCATCGCCACCCCCAGGTGATCGCGGAGCACGTCGAGAAGCTCCCAGAAGTTGCCGACCGTCCAGTCCGGCGCGCACTCCGCGCCCTCGCCGGCGTGCTTGCCGCCGCGGACGACATGGACCGTCTGCATTCCGATGCGCTTGGGGGGATCGATATCCATCGCCGCGTTGTCGCCGACGTACATCGTCTCCGCCGGCTTGAGATTCAGGTCCGAGCACGCGCGCTGGTACATCTTCACGTTCGGCTTGTTGACGCCGAGCTGGTCGGAGATGAAGATGGCCCCGGGCGACAGCAACGGCGCGATGCGCAGGCGCACGAGCTTCTCGGCCTGCTTGACGGCGAGGCCCGCGGTGATCACGCCGCGGACGAGCTCGGTCCGCGCCAGCTCCCGCAGCGCCTCGTACGCGTCCTCGTACGGGCACAGATACCGGAACTTCGTGTCGTGGTACGCCGCCACGCCGGCCGCGACGATGATCGCGGGATTCACGCCGCGGTACAGGCGCCGGGGCAGCCGCCGGAGCAGTTGGTCGAAGTGGCGCTCGTAGTTCGACGAGAACTCCTCGACGACCTCGCCGAGCTCCGCGGCGAGCACGGCGGGGTCGGCGCGCAGCCCCATCTTGATCATGGCCTCGACGCTGTTCCGCCGCGCGCGCTCGGCGAACTCGCTCGTCGAGTACAGCGTATCGTCCAGGTCGAAGAAGATCGCGCGCAGCGTGGACACGGGCATCTCCTCATCGGCGGCGCCGGCGGCCGCACCCGCGCCGGCAACAAAAACATCCGGGGAGGCGCGAACGCCTCCCCGGATGATATCGGCCGCGCGCGCGGCGCGCTACTGGCCGAAGCGCTCGATTTCCTCCTGCCGGAGGTCGACCAGCTTCGCCGTCAGCAGGATGATCAGGCTGCGTTTCTCCCGCAGCTCGGCCTTGCGGCTCACGAGCAGGTTCAGCACCGGGATATCCCCGAGGATCGGGATCGAGGAATGGTACTTGCGCTCCTCCAGGCTCCGGAAGCCGCCCAGGAGCACCGTGCCGCCGTCCGGCACGGTGACCGACGTCCACGTCCGCTGGATCGACATCTTCGGCAGCCCGATCGGGACCTGCATGGCCGCGGCCATGACCGTGCCGAGGTTGATGAGCACGGTGGAGATCACGCCGCCGATGAGGGTCGCGAGCGTCGGCTGGACATCGATCGTGATGTACTTGCGGTCCGCGCTCACGCTCGGCCGCACATCGAGCACCACGCCTTCCTCGTTGACGCGCACGATCGGGTCCGCGACTTCCGTCAGGGTGTACGTCGTGCCGCCGGACACCAGCTCGTAGTCCGCGATGTACGAGCGCTGCGTGATCACCGACACGTACACGCGCTGGCCGTTGTGCGCCGTGACCTCGGGCGCGATCACCGACTTGACGCCGCTCTCCTCCTGGACCGCGCGCACGATCGCGTTGATCTGGTACGGATCGACCATCATGAACTGCAGGCTCAGGCCGCTCAGCCCGCCGGGGCCGCCGAAGACGCGGTCGCCGCGGATCAGGCTCGCGTAGCCGTCGAGGGTGTTCTGCATGCGCCCGACCAGCTCCGGATTCTCCACGCCCAGCGCGTCGGTGAAGCCCGGATCCTGCCCGCCCGTCCGGCTGTCGTGGATGCGCCCGCTGTACGTGCTGCGCCACGGCGTGTTGCGCTGGCTGAGATTGCGGTAGTCGACGCCGATGTCCTCCAGAAAATCGTTCGTGATGTCGACGAACCGCGCCTTGACGACCACGAAGAGGTCGGCGTCCTGGCGCAGCTCATCGAGCACGCGGGCCACCCTCGCGTGCAGTTCGGGGCTCGCCTCGACGAGCAGTTGTCCGCGGTGCACCTGGATGCGGTTGATCTCCCCGTCCCAGACGTCCTGGCCGCCCGTGCTCTCCTGCACCAGCTTCTGGAGCTGCTCGGGCTCGAGCGTCTTGGATTCCTCGCCCTCTTCGAACTGGAAGCCGGTGCCGCCGGGGCCGCCGCCGGATTCGGTCTCCTCGTCGGGAGTCGTGATCTCCAGCTTCGGGCCGGGGAAATCCCTGATCCTGCTCAGGATGTCCGTCACCGTGTAGATCTTCAGGATAACGAGGCCCCGGGCCTTCTCGGGCACCGTGATCGTCAGGACGTTGTTCCTGAAGGTGTACGCCAGCCCCGTGTTCAGCATCATCAGTTCGAGGGCATCCTGGAGCTTCACCTGCGTCAGGTTGAGCTTGACCTTCGTCTCCTCGGGGTCCACGTCCTTGTCGATGTGAATGTTGATCTGGGTGATCTTCTTGATGTAGTCGATGGCGTCCGCGAGCGGCTTGTTGTCGAAGTCGATCGTGATCCGCGCGGTCGCCAGGCGCCGCTTGATCTCCTTGACCTCCTCGGACTCCTCGATCATGCCGATCTGCACATCGGCCTCGCGCTTCCTGACGATGTTCCAGCGCTCCTCGCCGGGGAACTCGAAGGCGGTCGACGGCGGCTTGGCCGCATCCTCGAGCCCTTCCCACGTCAGCTTCGAGTGCTCCTTGAGCGCCGCGTCGTGCTCCCGCTCCCAGAGGGACTTCTCCATGTCCCTGGACTTCTTCAGGAGCGCGCGCGCCTGGATCTGGCGCGGATTCTCCTTCAGGACGACCTCGCAGATCTGCACGCACTGCGCGTAATCCTGCAGGCGGTAGGCCTCGCTCGCGGCCTCGACCAGCACCCTGATCCGCTCCTTCTTCTGCTCGTCGCGGAACGCCGCGTCCTTCTCGATCGCCGTGCGGATCGCCGCTTCCTGCTGCTCGCGGGTCTCGACCGCGCGCCGCCGCAGGAGATCGTTCGCCTGGACCAGGAGGTTCTCCAGGCGCGCCTGGCGGCCCTGCGTCTCGGTCGAGGCCTCGAACAGCGCCAGCCGGGCTTTCGCCTGCTGGAGCATCAACTGGGCTTCCTGGAGCCGGTACTCCGTCATGGCCTTCAGGGATTCCTCGATGAGGCGGTCGACCTCGTTCAGGCGCGCCTCGCGCTCGACGTTCATCTCGGCGCTCCACTCCTGCATGACCGCCGCGACGGACGCGTCGCGCTTGCCGAGCATCATCTCGGACAGACGCAGCTTCTCGCGCGCCTCGACGTTCTCCGCGTCCGCCTTCACCGCCTGCTCGTACAGCGCCGCCGCGGCCTGGTAATCCGCGCCCTCGCGCTTCTTGTCGCCGCGCGCGATGTAGTCGGCTGCAATCTGGCGGTTGAGGCTCTTCTTCTCATCGGCCGCCCCGGCGACCGCGGCCTCGGCCGCCCGGAGCGTCCCGGCCGGGGCCGGCGCGGGCATGGGAGCCGCGTCCGGCGCCGGGGCCGCGTCGGACGTCGTCACGGCCGCGTCGATCTCCATCGCGCGCTCCAGCTCGTCGATCTCCCGGAGCTGCGATGATCTCGTCGGGGCGTCGGCCTGCGCCGGCCGCGTCCTCTGCGGCTGCATGCAACCGGCCGCCGCGACGAGTGCTCCGATCGCAAGAACGGAAGTGATCCTTCTCATGCCCGTCTCCTTTGGATTGCTTCGTCCGCTCATATGCTCCTCGCTGCGGCCGGCGCGCCCCGCGGGAATCCGCGTCCGCGCGCCGCGGCGCCGCCTCGTTCCTCCCTGCGTTCTCCTGAAGTCCCGTCTACGGGAAGTTGAGCTTCTCCTCTTCCTTCACGATCACGATGTCCGCCTTGATCATCACGAACAGGCTGTTGCGGAGCCGCGACTGGCCCTGCCGGCCGAACATTATGTTGAGGATCGGGATCCGCTGGATGATCGGGACGCTGATGCTCTTGTCCTGCTCGATCACCTTCTTCAAGCCGCCGACGAGCACGGATCCGCCGTCCGGAATCGTGATCGTCGTCTGGATCCGCGAGAGCAGGATCACGGGCAGCTCGACCTGCACCATGGTGTAGCCCTGGGCGAGGCTCAGGTCCGCGTACTTCGAATCGATGTGCTTGGCCGTCGTCGGCTTGACCTCCAGGATGACGAACTTGCGGTCGTGCGTGACCGTGGGGCGGATCTCGAGCAGCGACCCCACGCGGAACGACCCGATCAGCGGGTTGATCACGGGGCTGACGCCGGTCTGATTGACATCGACGTCCTTGATGTACGCGATCTGGTCGATCACCATGGTGTGCGCCGTCTGCGAATCGAACGCGAGCACGCGCGGCGCATCCAGCGAGCGCGTCTTCTGCTTCTTCTGGACCATGGTGAGGATGGCCTCGAGCTGGTAGTCCTCCAGCACGTTCCACTGCAGCGCCATGCCGCCCTGGGCCGTGATGTTGAACGGCGTGATCTCGGTGCCCATGACGCCGCTGTAGTCGGAGATGTTCGCGGCGCGCGACTCGTACCGCATGCGCCGGTCGAGGAACACGTACCCGGATGCCACCGAGGTGCCCAGGCCGTTCACGTCGGGGATCGGATACTCCAGGGCGCTCTCGACCGTCCCGCCGATGTTCACGCCGATCTCCTCCAGCATGTTGTCCTGGATGTCGATGAAGCGCGCCTCGCTCGCGACGAGCACGCCGGACAGCTTGCGCAGGCTCTCCAGCAGTTCGTTGATCTTGCGATGGTTCTCCAGCGACGTCCTGACGACGAGCTTGCCGGTCTGCATCTCGACCGTGCCGTTCTTTTCATCGTCGACGAAGATGCGCTTGCGAATCAGCTCCAGGAGCTGCTCGCCGGGCAGTCCGGTCTTGGTCGTGTCCGCCGTATCCGCGATATCCAGGAGGACGCTCCCGCCCTGGTCCTGCCCGCCCGTCAGGTTGACGGACATGGGCGGCGCCGGATAGTCCGGATGCTGGTTGGCGATGTCCTCGACCGAGTAGAAGGCCAGGTGCATCTTCTCGGCGAGCGAGCTCCTCGGCCCGATGATGACGGCGCCGTTCTGAATCTGGTAGCCGTAGCCCTCGCCGACGGCCTCCAGCACGATGTCGAGCACGTTCTTGAGCATGAGGCTCTGGACTTCCGGCAGGTTGACCTTGAGATCATCGGACTCCATGGCCTCGCGCGCGGACTTGTTCGGCACGAAGCTGACGCCCGCGATCTGGCTCAGGTAGTCGAGCACCTCGTGGAGCGGCCGGTCCTCGAAGCTGATCCGCTGGATCTTGGTCGTCTCCAGGATTCTGCGCACGTCGCGGTTCGCGATGGGCTCCTCGGCCGCGACCTGCTCCTCCAGCGAGATGCGCTCCTCGCCCAGCTTCTCCCAGACCTTCCGCGGCGGGAACTGGAAGATGTGGTGGTAGGACACCGTCGTCTCCAGGATGCCGCGCAGCACCAGATCCCAGTTCCTGCGGGTCTCGCGCTCGATTCGGTCCCTGGCGAACAGGTGCCGGAGATACCTCGCCCGCGCGCGGATCGACTGCGCGTCGGCGTTTCGGGGATCGAGCTCGAGCACTTGCAGCGCATGCTGCTCGGCCTTGTCGAACCTGCTCTCCAGGAGCGCCTCCTCGGCCTGGGTCTTGTACAGCCTGATGCGGGTCTCGGTGTACTTGACCTCCCGCACGCGGTCGCCCTCGGCGCGGGCCCGGAGCTCGGCCTCGATCTGCCGCCGCTCCTCGGCCTTCTGGTCCGCCAGCAGGCGCGTGCACGTATCGATCTGCACGCGCGCGGCCTTGACCAGCTCGGGCATGTTGAGGCTCCAGGGGTAGTAGCTGTCGATCTCCACGGCGCGGGAGAACTTCTCGAGGGCCTGCTCGTACTTCTTCTGCGCCATCAAGGCCTCGCCATCGGCGAAGAGCCGCTTGAGCTGCGCCTGCGCCTGCTCGACGAGCAGCATCTGATCGTCCCGGATCTTGCCGATCGTCTCCGCCCGCTCGCCGACGAGCCGTCCCAGGAGGAACCGCACGGAATCCAGCTCGACCTGCGCATCGGTCAGCGCCGGATCGTACCTGAGCGCCTGCTCGAGCTTCTTCTCGGCCTCGCCGTACCGCAGCTCATCCTTCAACGCGCGAGCCTCCTTCAGGAGCGCGCGGGCGGTTTCCTGGCGCACCTCGAACGCGAGCGCGGCCTCCGCGCCCGCCGCCGCAACGCCGCCGGGCGCCGAAGGCTCGGCCGCCGCCGCCTGCGCCGCGGCGCCCCAGGCAAGCAGCGCCGCCACTGCCAGCGCGATCGTCCTCCCGCCGGTCCGGGAGAACCTCCCTCCGCCCAGATGCTCATGTGCGTTCATCGTCGCAACCTCTCTCCGGGACACGCGCCCCAAAAGCCCATGCCACGCTGCTGTCATCCTCGTCTGCAACACAGGCACGCTCTCCTTCTACTTGAACGGACCGCCGCCGGCATCGCCCTCGGCGGCCCCACCTGCTTCATCCTCCGACGGTTCGTCCTTGGGATCGGTTTCTTCCTCGGCCGGGGGCTCGTCGGGCGCCGCCGGTTCGGACTCCGGCGGCGCGGGCGCCGCCTCCGCCGGAGGCGCGTCCTCCGGCGCGATGGTCTCATCCTCCGCCGCCGGCGGCGGCGGGGCCGCCGCCTCCCAGGCCTTGGGGCACTCGATCGACCCCGGCACCCAGGAGCCCTGCGGAAGCTGGATCTCCCTGCGCGTGTCGATGTCTTTCAGCACCGCCACGAGGCCCTTCTCCCCCTGCTTGACGACGTTCAGGTAGTACCTCGTGCGCGGAAGGAGATCCTTCGCGGCATCCGGCTTCCGGTTCAGGCCGAGCACCTCATCGCGCTTGATCATGCGCTCGACGACGGACGCGCCCGCCGCGTACTCGTACGCCTCGACGTTGAAGTACCCCTCTCCCGGGCCGGACAGGTCGGTGACCTTCCCCTGGACGAACATCATCCGCAGGTCCGCGGGAACCGCGTAGCTGCCGAGGTCGGCCTCGGGCGGCGCCGGCTCCCTGCACGTCTTCGTGGGGCCCGAATCCGCCCGCCACTTCGACTTCAGCCGAGTCGCCGTGGACGTCACCTTGTACATGTAGCTCGCGCCCGCCTCCACATCGGCGTCGACGCACGTGTAGACGTCCGTGCCCTCCGCATGCGGAATCGTCGCGACGACCCGCCACGCGGTCGTGCCGGCGGCCCGGCGCTCAACGCGCGCCGCCGCGTCGCCGACCTCGATCAGCTCGCCGAACCGGAAGGTCACCGTGATGACGGGCTTCTTCTTCTCCGCGTCGCGGGTTATGGCGACGCTCGTGATCGCCGGCTCCCCGTGCACGGAGTCGAACGTCGCCGCCCTGCTGTAGATGCGCACGACCGCAGGCTGGACATCCATGGCGAAGGGCGTCCACGCATCCTTCGGGATCGAGGCCCTGGACGAACGCCGTGCGATGTCCGTCCTCGGATCGAGGGGTTCCGCGGGGGGCAGCAGCTCCGCATCCTTCTTGTGATCGTCGATGGCCTTGAGGTGTTGCACGATCCGGTCCTGGCTGATCGAGATCTTGTCCTCGCCCGTCCAGGTGACGGCGATCATGGCGATCACCATGACCGCCACGATGCCGAACGCCAGCTTGTCGCAGTGGGCTGAAAGTTGCTCCTTAACCGACGCCATGCTTGCTCCTCACGCTCGTACGCTACTGGGCGAATCCTCTGTATTTCAACACGCTCAGGGTGAGCCGCATCGTGGCCGTGGGCAGCTTGACCTCGAAGTCCGGCGGCGCCTGCTTCGCATCGTCGAGCTTCTGGAACGGCTCCTGCGCCTTGTAGAGCGGCTTGAGCAGCCGATCCTTCTGCTTGGTCAGCACGCACTCATCGACGACGAAGAACACGGGGTCGTCCGCATCCTGCGCGCGCAGCTCCAGGGCGTGCAGGAACGGGCCGATGTCCTCGAACCGGATCTCGCCCGCCGCCGTCAGCTTCACGCGCTCGTACAGGTCCCGGGCGCTGTACTCGGGAACGACGGGGGGCGGTTCCTCCTTTGTCGCGGATTTGCCCCCCTTGCCGGTCATCGCGGGGCCCTTCTTCGCGGTTTCCGCCGCGCGCGGGGTCCTGGATCTCTCCTCCGCCGCTTTCGTCGTCTTCTTCTTCTCGAAGACGACGGACGTGAGTCCGCCCCACCGCGCCTCGGTCGCCGCCGCGATGAGCGCGGTCGTCACGCGGCACATCTGCGCCGCCTCGACCAGATCGGCCTCGTTGCTCGAGATCGTCGGGCTCAACGAGATCCTCGGCTGCGCCTGCGCCGCCTCGGGATTCGCGGCCACGTGCGCCGGGTACACGCGCTTCACGTACTCGGCGCGGACCTCGGCGTACTTCTTGTTCAGCTCGTCGAGCGCCGTGTTGAACGCGGAGCCGAACGCCGCGTCATCCCTCGCCGTGAACGTCTCGCCGCCCTTGACGAGCTGCAGGCGTACAAGCTTCTCGACGCGCTCGGTGTAGAACCGCTCGACGTCGGCGAGAATCCCCCGCAGCGCCGTCTGAAGCTCGGTGTCGTTCTCGAGCTTGCGATCGGTGGGAAGATCCTCGGGCTTCATCTTGGCGTAGGCGCCGAGCGAGCTCTCGTTCTTCGAGACCTCGCGCTGAAGGCTGTGGTACTTGCTGATGCCCCAGCTCCAACTGACGAAGTAGGCGAAGACCCCGATCCCGATGACCATGGCGATCACGCCGACCAGGAATCCGTTCTTCTTCAAGCTCTCCATGGTGACCTACTCCTCGGCGGCGCCGTCCGCCTCCTCCATGGGAGGTTCCGGCAGGAGCGCCTCCGGCTCGGCGGCCTCCTCGGGAATCTCCGCCGGGCCCTCCGCGGGCGATTCTTCGGGTTCCTCGGGCGGCGCGACCGCGGCATCGTCCGGCGCCGCGGCGGCGGCCTTCGCCGCCGCCTTCTCGCTGACCGTCCACTTGAGGCTGAACATGTAGTACTTGTCGTCGTCGGCCAGGCCGACGTCTCTGGCCGCCTGCGACTCCCGCTTGTCCTTCTCCTGATCGCGCAGCAGCTTCGGATCGACGAGCAGCCAGTTCTTCGCAAACAGGCGGTCATCATCGAACGCGGGCTCGGCGAGCGCCGTCTGGTCGAGCACCTGGAGCCTCGGCGCCGCCGTGACATGCCCGGCGAGAATCCGATTCTTGCGCAAGGCCGCCGTCAAGGGCGCCACCACCACGGAGTCCACGAACCGGCGGCTCTCGTCGGGGGTCTCGCGGGCGAGCACGGCGCCCGTGAGCGTGAAGACGTACGACAGGGCCGGCGGGGCGGCCTTGGCCTTGTCGGCCGCCCTGGCGTCGGCCGCCCGCGCGGCGGCGGCGCCCGTACGCTCGGTCTCGATGCCTTTCAGCGCCGCATCGAGCGAGAGCATCCATGCCATGTGCTTGTGCACGGACGCCATGCGGTTCAGCGCTTCGGCCTGGGCGTCGTTCTCGTCTTCCTGCTTCGCTATGAAGATCGTGCGCGCGCGCGGCTTCTCGGTCCCAAGGGGCGTGGTGACCCTGCCCGGCGCCTGACGATCGTACGCGCTCTTCTCGATGGCGGCGAAGAGCTTGTTGACCTCGGCCAGCGACTCCGAGAAGTACTGGCGCTCCTGCCCGATCTGCGCGAGCGTCTCGATCTTGGCCTTCAGCAGCGGAATGTCGTTCGTCTTGACGAGCTGTTTCCTGGCGCCGTCGAGCTGCGCAACGATCTTGTCGCTCTCCCTGTTCGACTCCTTGGCCGCGTCCGCCTTGTTCGAGTACCCCCGGCCGAGCACGAGGAGCGCGCCGAGGAGCACGCCCCCGGCAACGAAGACCATCTTGCGCTTGCGCGTGAACGCGAGCTGCACCTGCTGCTCGTGCGGCATGAGGTCGACGTTCGTGGCGGCGAGTCCCAGGCCCTGCAGCCCCGCGCCGAGCGCCGGAGCCAGCGACGAGAGCTGCGTCCTCAGCTCCGCCACATCGAGGCCGTCCGCGGGCCGCATCCGAGCCAGCGACGCCACGCGCTGCACCTTCCACCCGAGCCGCTCCTGGACGACCTGGCCGAGCCCCAGCGTGAAGCTTCCCTGCCCGAGCAGGTACGCCGTCTCGAAGTTCGTCTCGGCGATCTGGCGCCTGTAGAACGCGACCGAGCGCTGCACCTCGGTCGTGAAGTCCCCGAGCACCTTCTGCAGCGCCGCGAAGATCTTGTCCTTCTGCGGGCTCTTGGCGGCCTGGCGCTTGACGCGCTCGGCCTCCGCGAACGTGAGCCGGAAGCGCTGGCTCAGGTCGCGGGTGATCTGGTTGCCCGAGAACGGCAGCGCGCGGATCCAGAACGCGCCGTTGTCGACCAGGATCAGGGCCGTGTGGTCGGCGCCGACATCGAGGATCACGCTCGGCGCCTTCGGCCTCAGCTCGTACAGGACGAAGTTGAGCAGCCCCAGGTCGCCGCAGATCACCTGCTGGCCGCGGATCCCGTGGCCGCCGAGCTCCAGCAGGAGATCGTCCACGGTCTCGCGCCGGGCGGCGAAGATGCCGATCTCCCGCTCCTGGCCGGCCGCGTAGTCGCGCGGCACGAGCTGCCAGTCCCACACGACCTCCTGGATGTCGAACGGGATCTGCTGGCGCGCCTCGAAGTTGACCAGTTCCTCGAGCTTCTTCTCGTCGTCGGCGACGATCTTTATGAACCGCGGGAGGGTATCCTGCCCGGGCAGGCAGACGACGAACGGGTCGCGGATCGAATTGCGGGAGGTGAAGATCTGCAGGGCCTCCCTCGCGCCCCCGATGGAATCGACGCCCTCCGGACCGATGTCGTACTCAATGCGCTCCGTCCCCTGGACAACCACCTGCATGCCGACGCGGCGCAGGTGGACCGCCTTGAGGGCGAACTTGCCGATATCGATGCTCCAGACCGCGCTGAAACCCGCCATGAGTACCTCGACTGCTTGGGCTTCGTCTCGCTCTCCGCCTTCGCGCGCCCGGCGCGCGCGGGCCATCGTCGCTCATTCGCCGGGCGAGAGTGCTCGGTGCACAATCGCACCCCGGCGCAGTACACTATACGTCCGCGAGGGCAAGCATCGGGGAAGGAGTCAACAACTGATCATCCCGGCCGAGCGCGCGGCATCGGGATCGAACCCATTGGGCTTTTCCTCCGTTACTTGCTTCTCTCGAACAGTGTACTGCGGCTCGGTCAATACGAGTTTCGATTATAAGCCGTCAGGAGTTGCGGGTCAAGCCGGCAGTTGCGCGGGCCGGCGGCCGCGCGCACGTAAGTCCGGGCTCGGCCGGCGGCACCGGAAACGCGCCCGGAGGCGCCGAAATCACCGCAATCCGAGGAGCCGCATTGCAGTCTGGAGGTCCTCCCAGGCCTTCCCCTTCTCCTCGGGCTTGCGGAGGAGATAGCTGGGGTGGAACGTGGGAACAACCTTCGCCGCCCCATACACATGGACGCGGCCCCTCACCCGGCTGATCGTCACCGTGTCCCCGAGCATCCACCGCGCCGCGTGCGCGCCGAGCGGCACGATCACTTCGGGGGCAAGCAGCGCGAGCTGCCGCCGCAGATAGTCCTTGCAGGCCGCGATCTCGTCGGGCTCCGGCGACCGATTTCCGGGCGGCCGGCATTTGAGCACGTTGGCAATGAATACCTGTTCACGCGAGAAGCCCATCGCGGCGATCATTCGCGTGAGGAGCGCGCCGGCGCGGCCGACGAACGGACGCCCCTGCCGGTCCTCGTCCTCCCCGGGCGCCTCGCCCACGAAGACGATGCGCGGGAAGCGGGCGCCCTCGCCCGGCACCGCATGCGTTCGCAGCGCCCCCAGCCTGCACCGAGTGCACGCGGCCGCCTCGGCGGCAATGGCCTCGAGCGAATCGGAAGGCTCGGCGCCCGCGGGCGGCGGCACGGCGCGTTGCTCGGGCGCCGGCTCCCCGCGCCGCTCCGGCGCCGCCGGCCGCACCGCCCGCCGCACGCGGCACCACGACCGCCCCGCCGCGCCCTCGGCCCACAACCTGTCGAGCAACCTGCGCGTCACCATGCTTCGCACCGAGCCTCGCGAGAAGCCGCCGCCGTCCCTCGCCCGCGCCGCCGTTCGCCGCGGCGCTCCGTTCACGCCACGATTTCACCCCACAGGAACCCCGGGCGCAAGTCCGCCGCCCGCACGCGCGCGATCGCGCCCTTCCGGACCGCCCCCGGCGCGAACCGCACGCGCACGTACTCCTCGGAGAAGCCCTCCGCGGCCGCGCCCGCGCGTTCGACGACGACCGCGAGCGTCCGCCCGACCAGCGCGCCGGCCTGCAGCGCGAAGAGCTCCCGCTCGAGCGCGGCGAGGCGCGCGCATCGCGACGCCGTCTCCGCGGCGGCCGGCCGGCCGGAAAAACCTGCCGCCGGCGTGCCGGGCCGCGGGCTGAACGGAAACACGTGCATCTTCACGAACCCGATCTCGCGGCACAGCGCGGCCGTGGCGGCGAAATCCTCCTCCTCCTCGCCCGGGAACCCGACGAGGATGTCGCCGGTGAACGTCGCTCCGGGAAGCGCCTCGCGGCACCGCGCGATGCGCGCGCGGATCTCGTCGGGCCCGCAGCGCCTGCCCATGCGGCGGCGGATCCGCGCCGACCCGCTCTGGAGCGAGATGTGGAAGTGGCGGCAGATGCCGGCGTGGCGCGCCGCCGCGGCGAGCAGCGGCTCGGTGAGCGCTTCGATGCCGATCGACCCCAGCCGCGCCCGCGCCGACACGCCGTCGAACAGCGGCCCGATGCTGTCCAGCAGCGCGGGGAGGCCGCCCGCCCACTCGTCCAGGTGGGTGCCGGCGATCCAGATCTCGGGCGCGCCGCCCGCGAGCAGCGCGCGGCACTCGGCCGCGACGTCGCCGGCGGGACGGCTGCGCGACGGGCCGCGCAGGAGCGGCACGATGCAGTACGTGCACGCGCGGCTGCAGCCGTCCTGGATCTTCACGTACGCGCGCGTCCTGGCCCCGAACGACCGGAGCGCATCCCCGCCCGCGCACCCCGCGATGATCCTCGCCATCGCGTCGCGCGCCGGCGGCGGGACCACCGCGCGCACCTGCGGCAGCGCGAGATACGCGGCCCGGTCGTGCGCCGTCGCGCAACCCATGACGTAGACGCGCCGCCGCGGCGCCGCGCGGCACAGGAACCGAACGAGCCTGCGCGCCTTGCGGCTGCCCTTCTCCGTCACGGCGCACACGTTGACGATCACGTGCGATGCGGCGGCCGCATCGGTCTCCCGCCAGCCGGCCCCGGCCAGCGCGCCGGCAAGCGCGCGGCTCTCGTACTGGTTGACGCGGCACCCGAGCGACCGCACGGCGAACGCCGGCGGCTCGCCGTCAAGGGGCATCTCCGCCGGGTCCGCGGCCATCGCGTCACGCGCGCGAGGCCACGGCCTCGATCTCGACGAGCGCGCCCCTGGGCAGCGCCGCCGCCTGCACCGTGCTCCGGGCGGGCCGCACGTCGCCGAAGAACTCGGCGTACGCCTCGTTCAGCGCCGCGAAGTCCGCCATGTCCGCCAGGAACACGGTCGTCTTGACGACGTTGCGCCGCGCCAGCCCGGCGCCCGCGAGCACCGCGTCGATGTTCGCGAGGACCTGCGCCGCCTGCGCGCGGATACCGCCGCTCCGGAGCTGCCCCGTCGCGGGATCCAGCGCAATCTGGCCCGACAGGAACACGAGCGCGCCCGCGTCGATCGCCTGGCTGTACGGGCCGATCGCCTTCGGGGCCTTGTCAGTCGCGATCTCGCGCATGGCGAATCTCCGTCTCCTCGGCGTCCTCATCCCCGGCGGGGCGGCCGCGCGCGTCTCCGGCCGCCGGCCCGCCGCAGCCGGCGCGTCACGAACGCGCGCAGGAGATCGCGCGTTTCCTCGGGCACGAACGCTTCCGCGGCCTCCAGCTCGCCCGCGGCGATCATCTCCCTGACGAGATGCGAGCGTACCTGCGCGCCGGCGCCCGACGCCAGGAGGAAGATCGTCGGGAGCCCCGAGCCCAGCGCCTCGTTGCCGAGCGCAAGCTCCCGCTCGGCGGCGAGGTCCTCGCAGGACCGCAGGCCGCGGACGAGCGCCTGCACGCCCTCGGCGCGGGCGAAGTCCGCCGTGAGCCCGGCGTACGAGGCCGCGCGCACGCACCCGAGCGGCGCCGCGATGCGCTCCAGCATCTGTACGCGCTCCTTCGCCGTGAACAACGGCCGCTTGCCGGGATTCACCGCGACCGCGACGATCAGCTCGTCGAACAGCGGCGCCGCCTTCACGATGATCTCGCGGTGCCCGCACGTCGGCGGATCGAACGTTCCGGGAAAAAGCGCTCTGCGGCGGCAGGCTCCCATCGCCACCTCCCGGCGCGCGGCGACCGTGCCCCGCGCCGTCACGAATTTTACCGGTATGCGGTCCGGTTGCCAGTGCCCGCGCCGCCGCCGTCAAGAAAGGATGCCTGCCGCGGCGTCGCGCCCCGCACGCGCGCGCTCCCCGCGCGGGGCTCCCGCATGCGCCGCCCGGCGGGCCTTCCGCGCAAAAAAAGCCATGAAACTTACCTGCACCCGGGCGGCGACTATAATAGCCGAGGCCGCACGCGCGCAAGGTTGTATACTTCTCGGGTCTGGACCCGAGGAGCGCGCGGCGGTTGCAGCCGCCGCGGGGGCTCTCGGGCCGCGGGCGCCGCCCGCGGCGAGTTCCTGCGTATGTCCTGCTTCCGGAAAGGAGCCGTTGCCGCCCATGTGTCGATTCGTGCTCGCGCTGTCGGCGTTGCTGGTCGTTGCCTGCTGGAACAACTCGGCGTCCGGCGCCGAAGCCCCGCGTGAAGCCCCCGCGCCCGCGGCGGCCGCCGCGGCCCCTGCATCGGCCTCGCCCGCGCCGGCCGCGGCGGACTCGGCCGCCCAGACCGTGCCTCCGCCGGAGCCCCGCATCGACACCCTGGACGAGCTGAAGCGGACGCTCGCCGAGATCCCGCCTGCGTTCGCGCCATCCCCGGACGGGGGAGATCCCTTCCGCGCGTGCGACGCGCTGCGCGCCAAGGCGCGCGGCGCGCACGCCGCGGCGCAACGTCTCCTGGGGTCCGCGGTCGACTCCGTGCAGAAGGCCGAGCTGGAGGACATCCTGAAGACGATCGCGCTGCGGCGCGAGCCGATCGGCATCGCCTACCTGCGGGCGCTGCTCGGAGGCGTTCCCTCCGCGCTCCAGGACCTTTCCAGGGAGAAGATCGAGATGCTCAAGGTGAACGTCGCGATCGGCATCGAGGAAGCCGAGCGCTTCACCGCGGCCTACCCGCAGTCGAAGGACATCAGCGAGGCGCGTTTCTACCTGATGCGGCTCCTTTTCCTCAACGTCGACGTCGCGGCGAAGGACTGGGCGGACGCCTTCGAGCGCACGCACGGCGCCAAGCCGACGATCCAGGAACGCGACGCGTTCCGCGATGCCTTCTTCGAGCGGATCTTCGGGCTCCTCGAGATGCTCGAGAAGGACGCGGCCCTCCCCGAGACCTTCAAGGAGCGCACGCTCAAGATCAAGGCCGATGCGTTCTCGTCCGTGGGCCAGCCGGCCAAGGCCGCGGATCTCTACGCGGCGCACATCGCCGCGTGGCCGGGCTCCGATGACGTCAAGAGCGGCCTCTCGTACATGGCCGCGATCCAGCACTACCTGTACGCCGAGCTTCCCGAGAAGGCCCAGGCGCTCGGCCGCCGGGGCATGGCCGCGTGCGACAACACCAAGTTCTTTCCGCACATCGCCGACTTTCACTTCAAGGCGCTGGTCGCGACCGGCAAGCTCGAGGACGCCGAGGCCCTGTGGCTCAAGTACATGCCGATCTTCACGCAGCGCGGGAACGATCCGGCGCGCGGCGAATTCGAGCGCAACGGCTACCGCACCTACGCCGAATGGGCCCTCTTCAGGCTCGGGTACGTGACCTTCGCGCTGCTGCGCTACGAGCAGGCCAAGGATTACTTCAGGCAGCACCTGGAGTTCGTCAAGGACTACGGGAAGCCGCTGCCGCCGCCGCTCCAGGTCCACGCCCAGCGCAGCCAGTACCTGTTCGACGTCCTGCAGGCCAGGATCATGAATCCGGCCCCCGAGCTTGCCCTCGCGAAACACTGGGCCGGCGACCGGGCGTTCTCCCTTGCGGAGAACCAGGGCAAGGTCATCGCCATCATCTTCCGCACCTACAACTCTCCGCGCGCCGAGCCCGCGCTCCTCTATCTCCAGCAGCAGTACGAGAAGTACGGGCAGGACGCGGGCCCCTTCGCGGTCGTCAGCGTGGCGTTCCCGAGAGGGGCCGATAACATCCCGGAGCAGCTTGCCGCGCTCAAGAAGGAGATGGACACGCTCAACCTCACGTTCCCCTCGGGATTCGACTCCACGCCCGA
>DHGK01000125.1:0-7753 GCA_002402755.1 Planctomycetes bacterium UBA4800 | reverse complement strand
CGCGTGATCGAGGCGCTGCTCAAGGGATAGCGCCGGCTCGTTCCGGACGCGGCGCGGCGGCGCGCGCACTCCCGGCGCGCGAAGCTAGTCGGCGCCCCAGCGCGTGAGCGCGACCTCCTCGTCCTTGCCGGCGAGGGTCACCGCGAGCGGAGCGCTCCGGATTCCTCGTCCGGCAAGCGCGCGCAGCGTGTAGGCGCCCGGAACGAGTCCCCCGAACCGGAAGCGTCCGTCGCCGTCGGTCCGGGCGCGCACCTGCTTCTCCGGGCCGTTCAGCACGACGAGCGCCCCTGCGGCCCGCGCGCCGCCCGGCAGCGCCACGGCGCCCGAGATGACGAGTCCCCTGGCGAGCTGCAGCGCCACGGGCTCGGGGGCACGGTCCTCGCGGATCGCCAGCGCCGGCGAGCGTGCCGCCGCGTAGTCGTCGTGGTGCGCCTCGATCGTGTACTGTCCCGCCGCAAGTCCGCTCAGGGTGAACGCGCCGTCCTTGCCGCTGACGGCCTGGCCGGCGGCCAGAAAGCTCCCCTCCTGCGCGCCGCTACGGCGCTCGCGCCCCCCGCCGCGCGACTCATCGGCTCCGGGGTCATCACCGCGCCCCTTCGCCGTCGACGGCGCCGCGCGTATGCGCGCACCCTCGATCGGCGCGCCCTCGGGCGACCGAACCGTGCCCCGGACCTCGAGGCCCGGCGCAAGCACGATCTCCAGGTCGGCGATGCGCGCCCCTTCCCTGACCTCCAGTCCCCGCCGCACGAACTCCGGAAACGCAGCGGACTCGACCCGCACGTCGTACGTGCCGGGCGCGATGCCCTCGAGGAGAAACGCGCCGTCGGCGGCATCGAATACGCGGGGCGCCTGCGGGCGCGCGCTCGGGTCGCGTCCGCCGATGAGCGTGATCCGCACCGGCCGCACCGGCGCGCGCGCCGGAAGGCCGCGCACGACGCCGCCGATCTCGGCCGGAAGGACAAGCGTGCACACGACCGCCTCGCTCGCACCCGCGACGGCACGCTCCCGAAACGGCAGATAGGCATCCGTTCGGACCTCGATCGAGCAGCCCGCACCCGGGCTCAGGCCGCCCGCATCGAACTGCCCGTCCTGATCGCTGAAGACACGCCGGAAGACCCCGGCGCCGGCGACCGCGACGGCGGCGCCCACGACCGGCTCCCTGCGCGCATTCACCACCGCCCCGCGCACGCGCGCCTCCGCCTGCAGCGCGACCGGCAGGTCCCTCGCTTCCTCCGAAGCAAGCGCCGCCTCGGCGCGATACGGCGCGTACGGCGCCTGGTCGATCCACACGACGCAGCGCCCCGCCTCAAGGCCGGCGATGCGCCATGCGCCCTCCCTGTCCGTCACCTTCTGCCGGACTCGACTGCCGTCCCGTGCGGAAGCGCCGCCCTCGTCGCGCCCTCCCTGACGCACCTGCACGCGTATACCCGGGAGCCTTCCGCCGTCCGGCCCCGTCACCGTCCCCTTCAGCACCGCGCCGGGCGCCATGACGATGTCGAGCGACGGCCCGTCGCGCGCAGGATCGGCGACGGTGAACGCCTCGCTCGTCCCCGGCAGATAGTCGGGGTGCGTCGCACGCACTCTGACCGCGGCCGCCGCGCTCCGGAGCGGCAGCTCCCACGCGCCATCGGCTGCCGACAGCGCGACGTGCCGCGCGCCGGAGAACGCCGATCCCGCCTCGCGGCCGCCGGCAAGCACCACGCGCGCGCCCGCGACCGGCTCACCTCCCGCGCCGCGCACCTTCCCTCGCACGACGCCTGCCTCGGCGAGCGCCAGCGTGACGGCGGCATGTCCGCCCGCGCCTATCTTGATCGTTCGATCGCCGGAGATCCACCCGCCGGCCTCCGCGCGAAGCACGTGCGCGCCCTCCGGAAGCCCGCCGAGCTTGAAGCGCCCGCGGTCATCGGTGCGGATGCTCCGGACCCTCCCCGCGCCCGGCAGGCCCTTGCCCTTGTCGGACGGGCCGTCCCCGAGCCTGAGGCTCACGAACGCGCCCGCGAGAGGACCGCGCGTGCCGCGCACCTCCCCCGTGAGCACGGCGCCCCGGGCGAGAATCAGCTCGATCGGGGTGTCTCCCGGCGCGACCCGCCTGACGAGCGGCACGAATCCTTCGCTTACGACCTGAAGCGTGTAGGTCTCGGGGTACAGCGTCGTCACGCGGAAGAAGCCCCGGCCGTCGCTCGCCGTCTCGATGCGCGGTACGACCGCGGCGCTGCGCGGCTCGACCCGCGCGGCGAGCGTCACCGCGGCGCCCGGGACCGGCGTCCGATCGGGTCCCAGCACTCTCCCGGTCAGGGGAAGCCCGCGGCTGAGCGCGAACCTCACCGGCTCGCGCATCTCTGCGGCGACGCGCACGCCGGGGAACACGGCCGTGACGAAATCCTCCCGGCCGACGATCGCGGTGTACGTGCCCTCGCAGAGATTCTCGAGCATGAACGCGCCGCGCACATCCGTCTCTCCGCCCCAGCGCGACGCAAAACGCTCCGGACGATAGTAGCCCGCAAGCGACGACCGCAGCGCGTCGCGCGCATCCTCGAACGCGAGCGTGACCTCGGCGCCCGCCAGATACGCGCCCTTCTCGTCCGTCACCTCGCCCTGCAGCGCGACGCCGGGCGCGAGCGCAAGCACGAGGTTCTCGCAGGGAGCCTCGACATCCAGCGCGGCGGCGCGCGCGTGGCCCTCTTTGATCGCGATGAGGTCGTAGAGCGCCGGCGCCGCGGCGGAGAAGGAGAAGCGGCCGTCCGCCCCCGTCAGCACGTCCTCGGGCGCCGCCGCGAGCGCGACCCGCAGGATATCGTCGAGCGGCGCGACCGCATCCTGAAGGTCGCCGATGCCCGCGGCCCCGCGCGCGCGCACCGCGGCGTTCGCGACCGCGAACCCGCGGGCATCGACGACACGGCCCGCGATCCTCGCCCCGGGAACGAGCGTGATCACCGTGTCGACCACGGCGTCCTCCGCGACGGCCAGCAGCGGGCTGAGCCCCGGCGCGTACGCGCCGCCGAACGCGGCCAGCCGGCACGAATCGCCCTCGACGCCGTGGAACGTGAAGCGGCCGTCGCGCTCCGTGGCGGCGCGCGCCCGCCCGCCGAGGATCTGCCGCACGAGCCTGCCGATCTCGGCGGCGCGCCGGCGCCCCGCGGCAGCCGCCGGCTGATCGCCGCCGGCCGGCGCTTCGCGCGCGGCGTATGCTCCATCGAGCCGCGCATCGGCGCCATCCTCCCACTCGCAGAGAACGACGGTCACGCCTTCGAGCGGCAGCCCATCGGCATCGACGACGACGCCGGAAACCGTCGTCCCGCGCGGACCGAGCGTCACGCCCCCGGGGCGCGCCGCCGGACCGGCTTCAATCGCACCGGGGGCGTTCGCGGCCGGGGCCGAGGCGGCGGCCGGCGGCGCGCCGGCACCCTGCGATCCGGCCACAAGCAACGCGGCCGCGCAGCTCATGACCGCGCAGGCCCCGCTCATGCTCAGCAGACACACCGACCCTCGCATGCGTGACGTGCACCTCCTGTGCATGAAACCCCGGCAAGGGCTCGAGGTGGCGGCCGCCGGCGCGTTCTCGGCGCAGTGCAGCCGCCGGCGCAGCCTCCGGGCTCACTCCTGCGGGCGCGACGTCTCGATCTCCACCTGCAGCGAGCTCAAAAGGGTGCGTATGTCGCGCTCGATGGCGTTCACGTTGATCACGTTCTCCAGCACGATGGCCGTTTCCTCGGAGGCCGGGAACAGCATTATGCGGCCGCACCGCAGCAGGGCGTACTCGAACACGTCGTTGATCTCCATCGTCGTCTTCAGGTTCGGCGAGGGGAAGCGCCGGATCTGTCCGAGAAACCCGGTGTGGTGCACGATCTCGTTGTGCTTGACCTCCCAGTAGTTGAAGCGGGTGTTCACCAGGACCCCGATGAAGATCAGCGCCAGGTACACGAAGAGCCCCAGGTAGAACTCCGTGCTCGCGGAGAACCGGCGATGGAGCACGAACTCCCGCAGGTACTGGATGATCGGCCAGCGCTCGCCGAGCCACAGGGCCAGGAACACCGCCGCGAGGATGCCCAGTCCGATCGTCAGGGTCTTCATGCGCGTGAACTCGAACGAGAAGACGAGCAGGTTCAGCCCGAACACCGTGAAGAACACCAGACCGAGCACCCGGTCCCGCTCCGGCGACGACTCGCCCGCGAACGACTGGATGACGCCGCACACGAGCGCGCACAGCGCGATCGGATAGAGCAGCACCACCTTGGGGTAGGGCCGCACGATGACGCGATCGATGTCCTTGACCTGCGCATGTCCGTCTTGCACGACTGTCTCCTCCCGGCCGGGCGGAGTCCGCCCGCCGCGCGTTCACGCGACGCGGCGGCCGCCGCAGGCGGTATTCTCGCGACCCGGCGCCGTTTTTGCAACACGCCCGCGGCACCCCTGCCTTTGCATGTCGCCAGAGAGACTCGGAGAACACAGAGAACGGAACGTGAGACGGCTGTCCGGCCTTGGTCCTCTGCGGGACTCATCCTCCGCCGCGGTCTTCTTGTCTCCCTATCTCCGTCTCTGTGACCTCTGCGTCTCTGTGGTTTCTTTCTTCGTGGTCCTCGTGATCTTCGTGACGTTGTCGCTGATGCCCGGTCTGGCAAGGGTTTTGCTTAAGAGGGCGCCATGGAAACGAAGCTCACGCCCCCGCACGCTCCCGCCGAGCAGCCGCCGCCGGCGCCGGCGTCCCCCCCGTCCGGCATGCCCGCCGCCGTGACGGCGACCCCGCCGGCGTCGCACCCGCCTCCCGCGCGCCTCCGGACGGCGATGCGAGCCTTTCTGAGGAGCCACGAGGCGCACGTTCGGGCCTTCTCCGTCTCGCTGCCCGCCATCCTCATCGCCTTCGCCGCCGGCATCGCCTGCGCCGAAGGGGTTGCCTGGACCGCGTGCGCCTGCGCCTTCGCCATCTGCTTCCTCTGGGCGGCGTCCTCCCGCCGCATGCCGGCACTCGCGCCGGCGCTCCTCTTCTTCGCCCTCGGAACCTGGCGGAGCGCGAGCCTCCCCGCACGGCTGCCGCCGCCCGTGCGCGAGTCGTATCCGGCCGCCGTCCAGGGAACGGTGCTCGATCCGCCCGTCCGGGATGTCGAACGACCCCTCTGGCGTTTCAGCATCCGGACGGACGGCGTCCGCACCGACGTCCGCGCCCCCTTTCCGCCGCAACTGCGCGAAGGCGACCGCGTCCGGCTGATCGGCGCCCTCGCGCCGCACTGGTACGGCGGGAACCCGGGTGACGCCGCGCGCTTCGCGCGCGAACGCACCCGCTGGCGCTGCGGCGCGATGGCCATCGAGGCGCCCCGGCAGATCGAACTCGTCTCCCGTGCGCGCGCGCCGGTGCCCGTGGTCGCCGCCGCCGCGCGCACGGCCATACGAGAGCTCTTCCCCCCCTCCCTCGAAGGGCTCGCGCTCGGGCTCTTCCTCGGCGACCGCCGCAGCATCACGCGCCGCCAGCACGATGAGTTCACGCGCGCCGGCACGGCCCACCTGCTCGCCATAAGCGGGCTCAACGTGGCGCTCATCGCGTCGGCCATCTACTTCTTCGCCCTGCGCCTTCTCGGCCCGGGACTGCGCGGCGGCCGCGCCTGGGGCCAGCGCCTCGCCCTCGGCGTGAGCGTCTCGGGCGCCCTGTGCTACGCCGTGCTCTCCGGGTACTCGCCCTCCGCGGCCCGCGCCGCCATCGGGCTCCTCCTGGCCGCGCTGGTCTTCCTGCTCGGCCGCCGCCCGCGATCCATGGACCTCCTGTGCGCGGTCGTCTTCACGATCCTGTACCTCGACCCCGAGCTGCTCTGGTCGATCTCGCTGCAGCTCTCCGCGGCGGCGGTCGCCGGGATCCTGCGCTTCGGAGCGCCGCCGCCCGCCCCCGCCCTTGCGCGGCGCATAGCCCGCCCGACACGCCTCGCGCGGACTGCCTCGCGCCTTCTCATCGTGCCCGCGCGCATCTCGATCGCGGCGTTTCTCGGCAGCCTGCCCCTTTCAGTCCACCACTTCGGCGCGTGCCACCCGTGGGGCATCGCCGCGAGCACGGCGGCATGTCCCCTCATGGCCGTGGCGCTCACCTGCGGAGGCTGTGCGATCGCGTGGGCGCCGTGCTGCCTTCTCGTCGCGAAGCTCATCGCGCTGCCCGCCGTGCTCGCGCTCCACGGCATCGTCGCGTGCAACTCCCTCTTCGCGTCGCTGCCGTGGGACACCGTTGCGTTTCCTCCGACGCGGCCGGCCCTGATCGCCATCGCCGGGCTCTGCATGCTGCTGCCGCGGGCGCGCGCGGCGCTGTGCTGTATGCTCGCGGCGTTCGCGTGCGCGATCCTCTTCCCCGCGCCGTGCCGCCTTCCCGAGGGTCTGCTCGTCTGCGATTTCCCCGCGAGCCGCGCCGTCTTCTACCGCTCGGGCGACCGGATCGCGATCCAGGCCGACGGCGTGCGCACGCGCGATCTCGGGCCCGTGCTGCGCGCCCTGGCGCTGGATTCCGCCGACGTGCTCGCGGCGCGGCGCCCTCCCGCCGGACTGCCCCTCGCGGCCCGCATCGTGCTGTCGGAACCGGGCGCCGTCAGGCTCAACGCCGCCGTCCGCGTCGAGACGTCCGCGCTGCCATCGGGAGGGCTGGATCTTCGCATCACGGATTGCGGCGCACCCGTCGCGCCGCCCCCGCGGGGGCCGCCCCCTTCCCGCGCCGGCCTCCCCTCGCTACGATGACGCTCGACCGGCGCGCGACCGAGACCCGTGCCGAGGAGATGCAATGGCGGCAGTCACGCTTCCGTTTCGAACGCTGGCATGGGAAGGCGGCATCGACGGCCGCTTCATCGTCCTGGACCAGCGCCTCCTGCCCGGCGAGAAGAAGGAGATCGTGCTCGACACGGTCCTCGCCGTGCGCGACGCGATCAGGTCGCTCGCCGTCCGCGGCGCTCCCGCGCTCGGCGCCGCCGCCGCGTACGGGCTGGTCGTCGCCGCGCGCGAGGGCGCCGACGCGGCCGGCGTCAGGCGGTGCCTGCGCGAGGGGCGCGTATGCCTTGCATCCTCGCGCCCCACCGCCCATAACCTCTTCTGGGGGCTTGACCGCGTGGCCCGCGCTGATGACGGCGCGGAGCAGGACCGCACGCGATTGCTCGAACGCCTGCTTCTGGAAGCCCGCGCCATCGAGCGCGAGGACGCCGCCGCCTGCGAGGCCATCGGACGGCACGGCCTCGCCCTGCTCCCCGACCCCGTGCGGGCGATGACGCAGTGCAACGCCGGAGCCCTGGCGACGTGCGGCATCGGCAGCGCCCTCGCGCCGCTGTACATGGCGCATGCCGCCGGCCGCGACGTGGCGGTGATCGCGCGCGAGACGCGGCCGCTTTTCCAGGGCGCGCGCCTGACCGCCTGGGAGCTCGCACAGGCCGGCATCGACGTCACTCTCATCGCCGATGCCGCCGCCGCCCACTGCATCGCGCGCGGCGGGGCCAACTGCATCATCGTCGGAGCGGACCGCATCGCCCGCAACGGAGACACGGCCAACAAGATCGGCACCTACGAGCTCGCGCTCGCCGCGGCGCGGCACGGCGTTCCCTTCTTCGTGGCCGCGCCGCGCAGCACGTTCGACCCCGCCATGCGCACGGGCGATGCCATCGTCATTGAGGAGCGCCCCGGCGAGGAGATCTCCGTGATCGGCGGGCGCCTGCGCGTGGCGCCCGAGGGCGTCCGCTGCGCCAACCCCGCCTTCGATGTCACGCCCGCCGAGCTCATCGCCGCGATCATCACGGAGCAGGGG
>DHGK01000066.1 GCA_002402755.1 Planctomycetes bacterium UBA4800 | reverse complement strand
TCGTCTCACGTTTCCGTCTCTGTGCTCTCGGTGCCTCTGTGGTTTCTTCTCCGTCAGATGCCGCCTGTCTGTGCATCCGAGCACGGCGAGAAAACCGTGAACGGTTACCAATCACAGAGACACGGCGAGGATGGAGACGAGTACAGAGAGAACACCGCAATGGACATCGAGCCACGCAACGGCTCACCGCGGGCGAGGCTCCGCCGCCGGGAGCAGCGTTCCGGTCTTCTTGTCCCACCTGACGCTGCGGAGCTTCAGGCGATGCTCGCCGTGGCAGTCCGTGCACACGATCGCGGCGGGGTCCTCCTGCCCCGCGCCGCGCGCGAGCCACCGCGCGATCACGTCGCGGGCCGGGACGTCGTGGCCATCGTGGCAGGCGGCGCAGGCGCGGTCGATCGCGTCGCGCGGGTACATCGTGTCGGGAGGCGTCGTGTTGTTCTCGTCGTTCCGATGCGCGTTCGATTTCCCGTGGCAGTCCATGCAGGCGACGTTGCGGGTCGCGTGCGCCGCCGCGAGCGGCTCTTCGCGGTAATTCGTGTGGCAGACGAAACAGGCCTCGTTGTCGGCGGGCGGCCGGGCCTGCGCCGCAGGGGCGCCCTGCCCGGCGGCGGGCGCCTCGTCGAGGAGCAACGGCGCCTCGTCCTCGACGACGAGGGGAGGCAGCGGCGCGCGCACGGCGGGCGTCTCAGGTGTCTGGCCGCGCGCCGCCGGCGGCGCCGGCGCCGTACCGTCGCAGGCGCATCCGCAGAGCATGAGCAGCAGGACCGAGGCGGCGTTCCGTGCGGGGAATGAAGACGGGCGTCGCTGCGTCATGCGGCTCCGGCTACACGCACTCCCAGTCCCTGAGCCAGCGGTAGTCCGGCGGCAGGCTCGCCCACGCGCGGTCCATGGCCGCGTCGAGCTCGGCCTGTTCCTTCGCATCGAGCGTGCGGCGCTCCTTGATGGCGAGCGCCATGTTGTCGACCTGCGGGACCGTGATGAGGCCCGGAATCGGCGCCGTGATCGACCCGTTGCAGAGGATGGACCTGATCGCGAGGCGCGCGAGCCGGTTGTCCTCGGCCGCGTGCGGGCTCTCCGGAGAGCTGTCGCCCTTGAAGAGCGAGTTGCTCGCGAAGGGCTTGATGCCGAACCAGCCCACGTCCGCCTTCGTGATCGCCGCCCAGAGCCCGGTCTCGTCGGAGACCGTCCTGGTCTTGGCGGTGTAGGGGGTCAAGACGACCTCGATCTCGTTCGGATAGGTCTCGATGAGCGTCTTCAGGTGCGGCCGGTCGTGGCACGAGATGCCGGTGAATCGCGCGCGGCCGCTCTTCTTGGCCCAGGCGAGCGCGGTCACGGCCTCCTCGATCTCGGCCGCGGTGTGCTGGCTGCTCTCGGTGAGGAGGCTGATGCGCCAGATGTCGACGTGGTCCAAGCCGGCCTCCCGCATGCCCTCGTCGAGCCCCGCCTGCAGCTTCTCGTGCGATCGCCATTCGGGATAGCGGCTCTCCTTGATGTGCCAGGAGTAGCCGAAGTACATCCGGTCGCGCCGGCCCTCGAGCGCCTTGGCGTAGGCGAGAATCTCCTCGCGGCAGCAGGCATCGACGTAGTTGATGCCGCGCTCGATGCAGCGCGTCACGACCTCGGCGCGGTTCTTCCGGAACGCGGGGGAGTCGATGTCCATCGTCATCCAGCCCGCGGGCTCCTCGCCGCCGATGACCTTGACGACGCGCTTCCAGTGCCCGCCGAGCGCGACCGCCGAGACCATGAGGCCGGTCTTGCCGCAGCGGCGGTACTCCATGTCGGGGTTGTGGTTCAGGATCTTCGATGTGTCGGGCGGCGGCTGCGCGGCCGCGCGGACCTGGCCGGCGGCGCCCATGCCGGCGGCGATCGCCGCGGCGGCGGCGGCGCTCTCGCACGCGAATTCGCGACGGGTGAGCTTTCTCTGCACGCGGCACCTCCCTGCCGAACGGGATGGGAATCGATCCCGGGCAATGCTCAGTATAGGGACGCGGGCGCGCGCGTACAAGGTGCGATGGGAGTGCGATGGGGCGCCGCATCCGGGGACGCGGCGATGCCGGCGAGGTGACAGCGTTCCGCGCCTGGGCTACAATGGGGGGCAACACGAAAGGAGCACCCATGAAGCGCAACGACCTTCTGTCCGGATGTGCGTGCTGCGGCATCAGCCGCCGGCGTTTCCTTGCGGTGGGATCGGCCGCGTGCGCGGGCGCGGCGGGCCTGGCGGCGCTGCGCGGCGAGGCGCGCGCCGCGGAACCCTCGGGCGCGATGCGCGTCCGGATCGTCTACGCGCTCCACGGCCCGCAGCAGACGGTGCCCGACTGGCCGAACAAGGGCTTCGATTTCGTGCCCGTGATGGAGAGGATCAACGCGGCGCTCGCACGGGGCTGTCCGGGGATCGAGTTCGTGTCCTCGATGGCCGCGGGCCCCGAGCAGGCCAAGAAGATCCTCGATGAGGATGCCGCGTCCGGCATCGGCGGCTACATCGTCGTCCAGATGAACTGCTGGAACCGAGTCGTCCAGACGATGGCAACCTCGGGCAAGCCGGTCCTGTACGCGGACTTCCAGTACGCCGGCAGCGGCGGCTTCCTGGTCTACACCGCGGGATTCCTGCGCGCCAAGGCGCCGAACATCGGTTTCGTCGCCTCGTCGCGCATGGAGGACCTCGTCGAGGCGGCGAAGTGCTTCGCGATCGTCGGGCGGGGCGGCTCGGTCGCCGATTTCACGGCGGCGACGGCGCGCGTACGCGCCGCGGCGACGCCCGCGCCCGGGAACCTCGCGTGCGCGGCCGATGACCTGAAGGCGCTCCCGACCGCGGAATGCCTCGCGCGCATGAAGGGCTCGAAGATGCTCGCCTTCCTCGATCAGTCATCGAGGACCGCGGCGCCGATCATGGGCATCCCGCTCGTCTACCTGCCGTTTGCGGAGCTGAACGATGCCTGGAAGGCGGCGGACAAGGACGAGGCCCGGGCGATCGCGGACCGCTGGCAGGCGACCGCCGCGAAGATCGAGGGAGTCTCGCGCGAGACCATCGAGGAGTCGGCGGCGATGTACCTGGCGGAGAAGGCGCTCCTCAAGAAGCACGGCGCGAACGCGATCACGATCAACTGCCTGGGCGGCTTCTACGGCGGCCACATTCACGCGTACCCGTGCCTCGGCTTCCACGAACTCGCGAACGAGGGGCTCGTGGGCGCCTGCGAGTGCGACGTCAGGTCGACGGCGACGATGGTCGCGGTGACGGCGCTGACGCAGGGTCGTCCCGGCTACATATCGGATCCGGTGATCGACACCTCGACGCGGCGGATCATCTACGCCCACTGCGTGGCGTCGAATCGCGCGTTCGGTCCCAAGGGCGCGACGAATCCGTTCGAGATCCTGACGCACTCCGAAGACCGCCAGGGCGCATCGGTGCGCTCGCACCTGCCGCTCGGCTGGATGACGACGACGCTCGAGTTCGATCAGGGCCGCAAGGAGGTGCTGCTCCACCGCGGGAAGACCGTTGCCAACGATCCGGACGACCGCGCCTGCCGCACGAAGATCGCGGCGGAGCCCGTGGGCGACATCGAGAAGCTCTTCACGCAGTGGGATCAATGGGGCTGGCACCGGGTGACCGTGTACGGCGATCTCA
>DHGK01000012.1 GCA_002402755.1 Planctomycetes bacterium UBA4800 | reverse complement strand
CCCCTCGAGACGTGCGGAATGTAGGTTGACCCTTCGGCGCTCCACGGTTTCTTTCCGGCACGCGTGCGCGGGGCGGACGATTCTCCGTAGTCTCGTGGGGGCTGAGCGCGCGGGCATCGATTCGCGGCAAGCCGATGACGGCGCCGCCCGCGCACTCTGTGAGGCTCACGCGTACCCCGCCCCCGCCAACCGCTTGCCCGCCAACACGTTGCGGCGCGGCGAACCGTCGTGTTGACTCCGCAGGTTAACGCCCGTACAATTGAACTTCGTGTTGGATTGCGAAGCCGGCGCGATCGACGCGCCCCGGTTTCGCACGCAGGCGTACCCACGAGGACAACGCTGGTCACCTCCATGAAGTCGCATTCGCAAGCTGTCTGCGCGGTATGTGCATGTGTGTATGCGGGCGTGGTGTGGGCCGGCGTCGCCCTGCGCATCGAGGACGTGACGGCAATTCCCGAGACGCCTCGCGTTGCCGTGGGGGTGTTCGCCGCGGGTCCCGGCCAGATCTCCGCCGTGGACCTCCAGATCGCCTTCCAGAAGGCGGATCTCGCGTTCGTCGAGGCCGCCCTCGCCGCCGGCGTCCTCAAGGACGGAACGGCGCAGGTCTCGGTCGCCGACACGAGCCCCGAGTTCGCCACCGCCTCGATCACGATCTCGCTTCCCGCCCCCGTGGCGCTGCCCGAGACCGAGACCAGGCTCTTCAACGCGGTCTTCTACCTCGGCGGGGGCCTCGTGTCCGGCGAAGTGTACCCGATCGCCTTCGCGCGCGCGCCGCGCGTGACCGTGTCCGGCCAGGTCGTCGATGCCGCGGCCGATGACGGCAGCATCACCGTTGCGACCGGCAACTACCTGATCATGGGGAACGCCTGGGGTTACCCGGGCCAGAGCCGCATTCCGGTCGAGCTCAAGGTCTTCAACTCCGATCCGCTCATGGGCATGCAGGTAAGCTGCAGGTTCGACAAGGATGTCCTCCGGCTCGACGAGGTCTCCCAGGAGAACACCCTCACCCAGTCCCTGGGGTGCGAGTTCTTCCAGCCGGTCATCGACAACAACGCCGGGTACTTCGTGCTCGGCATCCTCCTAGACGCCACGGCGCCGGTCGACCCGGACAAGCGCTACCCGACGAGCGGCTACCGGCTGCGCGTCGCGCGGCTCCTGTTCGATGTCAAGGCCTCGGCCCCGGAGGAACAGGACTCGGCGATCAGGTTCGAGGACGGGCTCGGCTCCCCGCCGCTCAACAACCGCGTCGTCGTCGATCACGAGAGCAAGGTCCCACACCTCCTCGACGGCGTCTTCCGCGTCGGCACGGTGCCCGAGTTCGTCCGCGGCGAGGTCAACGGCGACGGCCGCATCGACATCGCCGATCCGATCATGATCACGCTGTATCTCTTCCGCGGCCGATCGATCCGCTGCGTCAAGGCCGCCGATGTCGATGACGACGGCAAGGTGCGCCTCAACGACGTGCAGTACCTCCTCAACTACCTCTTCCTGCGCGGGCGCGTCATTCCGCCTCCCTTCCCGACCCCCGGGCTCGATCCGACCGACGACGACCTGTCCTGCACCGGTTGAGGCCTCGATCCGATAACGTTGCCCCCCGCGTCCTCGACGGCCGCTCTCCGACCTGCCGCACGCGCACATTTGCAGGATTAAATATGCCGGGCTACACTTTCCACGGCGAGGCGCACCGCGTGCGTGCTGGAACGCGCGGGCGTCCTTCCCGTGCCGCGCCCCGCGGCGGGCGCGGCGAGGAGACGGCATTCAGGGGCCGCGTGCAGTGATGGTTGGAAGGGTTTTCGTCCTCTCCGGACCGCATACCGGCAAGAAGATCTTCGTGCTGGACCGCCTCAACGTCTACGAGGTCGGGAAGGCTTCCGGTTCGCACATCAAGCTGCACGACGACAGCGTGGCGATGAACCAGTGCCGCTTCTACAAGAAGGGCGAGGAGTACACCGTCTACGCGCTGAGCGAGCAGTCCGCCACCATGGTCAACGGCGCGCCGGCCAAGAAGCGCGTCCTGGCGAGCGGCGACGTGGTGAAGATCGGCGCGACCGAGCTCCTGTTCGAGCTCGTCGAGCGCGATCTGGCCGAGATCCCGCCCGTCATCACGGCAAGGCCGCCCTGCGCCGCCGCGGCGCCCGCGCCGCAGGACGGCGAGACGCCGCCGCCGGAGAGCGATGCCGCCGCGGAGGCGGGTCTTCCGCCGCGCGCGCGGGCATCCGCGACCAAGCTCGTGCCGGCGCTCGGCGGGCAGGAGCCCGTCGCCGCGGCGCCGAATCCCGCCTCCGCCGACACGGCGCGCGCACAGACCGCGGCCGGAGCGATGCGCGCCCGTATCCTGGTCCTCGACGGCGAGCGCCGCGGCCAGGAATTCTCCCTGGAGGGAAAGGACCAGTTCAAGATCGGCCGCTCGACGAGCAGCGACGTGCGGCTGCCGGACGCGAAGGTCTCGCGCCACCACTGCCTCATCGAGAGCGCCCGGGGCGAGTTCGTGATCATCGACCTTGAGAGCGCCAACGGCACCATCGTCAACGGCGAGAAGATCGCCAAGGCAACGCTCAAGAACGGCGACTTCCTCAGGCTCGGCTTCACGATGTTGAAGTTCGAGGTTGCCGGCGCATAGCGTCTCGATCGCCGCCGTTTCCCCATCCGCACACCCCGCAGCGCCGTAACCGTTCACGGTTTCCTCACCGTGTGCACGCGGGCGGACGGGCGTCCTTTCCGAGGAAGCACACCACAGAGACACCGAGAGCACAGAGAAGGACGGAGAGAGACCGGATCGCAATGGGCTTGAGGCCGCGCCTCGTCTCACGT
>DHGK01000122.1 GCA_002402755.1 Planctomycetes bacterium UBA4800 | reverse complement strand
CCGCCGTAGCAGTGCCGGAGGAGGTCGTTCTTCTCGGGCAGGACGCGGGCGAGCCACGCCTTGAGCGCGACCGGGTCGATGAGCTCCGCGATGCGAATTCCGCGCCGCGCGGCCTTGTCCTCGTAGCACGGGCCGATGCCGCGGAGCGTCGTGCCGATCTTGCCCGCGCCGGCGCGCTCCTCGCGCGCCTTGTCGAGCGCGCGGTGGTAGGGCATGACGACGTGCGCGCGNNTCGCTTATGAACAGCCGTCCCGCGGTGTCGATGCCGGCGCGGTGGATCGCGTCCAGCTCGGCGAGCAGCGTTTCGGGATCGATGACCATGCCGTTGCCGAGAATCGCGTGCTTGCCGGGGCGGAGAATGCCGCTGGGGAGGAGGTGCAGGACGTGCGTCTCGCCGCCGAACTTCACCGTGTGGCCGGCGTTGGCGCCGCCCTNNATCGCCCCACTGGGTGCCGATGACGCAGACTGTCTTGGGGGCGGACGCGTTCATGCGCAGGTCTCCAGGGGCGCGCGCGTGCGCACCATGCGGACGAAGTCATCGAAGAGATACGCCAGGTCGTTCGGACCGGGCGACGCCTCGGGGTGGAACTGGACGGAGAAGACGGGAAGCTCGCGGTGCCGCGTGCCCTCGTTGGACTGGTCGTTCAGGTTGCGGAAGGTCTCCTCGACCTCGGAGGAGAGCGTCTCGCGCGCGACGACGAAGCAGTGGTTCTGGCTGCTGATGCTGACCTTGCCCGTGCGCAGGTCCTTGACCGGGTGGTTCGCGCCGTGGTGGCCGAACTTCAGCTTCTCGGTGCGGTACCCCATGGCCAGGCCGAGGAGCTGGTGCCCGAGGCAGATCCCGAAGGTGGGCATCCGCGGGTACAGCTCGCGGATCGTCGCGATCGCGTAGGTGACCGCCGCCGGATCGCCCGGGCCGTTGGAGAGGAAGAGGCCGTCCGGCTCGAGGGCCGCGATCTCCGCGGCCGTCGCGTGCGCCGGCACGCGCCAGACCTCGAAGCCGATGCCGGCCAGAATCCGGGCGATGTGGCGCTTCATGCCGAAGTCCATGGCGACGATCCTGAGTCCGTCGGCGCGCTCGCGGAAACCGGTGTAGGCCCACGGCGTGTGGAAGCCTTCCGTCCAGCGCTCGACCGCGTGCGTCGTGACCGGCGCCACGAGATCGCGGCCGACGAGGCTCGGCACGGCGCGCGCCTTCGCGACGAGCGAGGCGTCGTCGAGGTCCTCGGTCGAGATCACGCCCCGGAGCGAGCCCTCGACGCGCAGCAGCCTGGTGACGGCGCGCGTGTCGATGCCGGCGATGCCGGCGACGTTCCTGCGCGCGAGGTAGGCGCCGAGCGATTCCTGCGCGCGGAAGTTGCTGGGCCTCGCGGTCAGGTCGCGCACGATGACGCCGCTCAGGTAGGCGCGGTCGGACTCCTCGTCCTCGCTCGTCACGCCGCAGTTGCCGATGTGCGGCTGCGTCATCAGGACGATCTGGCCGTGGTACGAGGGATCGGTGAAGATCTCCTGGTAGCCGGACATCGAGGTGTTGAACACCACCTCGGCGCCGACCTCGCCGGGGACTCCGATCGCCGTTCCCGCGTACACGGAGCCGTCTTCGAGCGCCAGTTTTGCAATCAAGGTACTTGCCCGCACTTACAGCGGTGAGCGCCGCCGGGCAGCGCGCCGCCGCGGCCGCGTGGGATCGTGCACAAGGGGCGATATTATATCCGACCGGCTCGGGCGGGCGCAACGGCCGGGCCGCGCGGGCTCGGCGCCGGAGGCGGCTACTGGAGCGCGAACCGGATGACGCCCTCGGTCTCCTGGAGCGCGGCCATGAGCGCGGGCGGCGCGCCGTGCTCGGGCAGGACCAGTTCGACGTTGATCGTCAGCTCCCCGGCCGAGCGATCGCGGCCGACCGAGAGCCTGGAGGGCGTCAGGCCGAAGCGCTCCAGGACGGTTTCGATGCGGTCGATCATGCCGTGCACGCTCTCCGCCCTGATCGAAAGCGTGCGCGTGCAACCGGCAGGCGCATCGCCGTGCGCCGGCACGCGGAAACGGCATGCGGCGCGAGCGAGGAGCACGAGCAGCGCGAACGCGGCGCCGAGGAGCAGCATGCCCTGGCCCGCCAGAAGACCGGCGGTTGCGGCCGCGAACGGGCGCACGGCATCGGCGCTTCGCGGGGTTGCGAAGCGCTCGGCGATGCCCATGCCGCCGGCGAGCGCCAGGATCGCGCAGACGGCGGCCTCGCGGCCGGCGCCGTGGAGCTCGGCCGCGACGGCGGCGGCGCATGCGCCGAAGGCCAGCACGAGATCCTGCGGGCGGCGCGGCGCGAGGCAGACGGCGAGAAAGCCGCAGAAGAGCAAGCGTGCGGCGATTTCAACCGCGAGCATGGCCGATCCTTTCGTCCACCGCCGGCGGATGCGCGGCGGGAATGCACCGGGAATATCCCGATGACGCACGGAGTATACACCGGCTCCTGCGGGCGGACAAACCCCGCCGGGGGCGGCGTCCCGCGGTCGCGCGCTGCGCGCATCGGCGCGCTCGGCGGGTCCGGGAAAGTCGGCGCGCTCTTTCGTGCGGCGGTTTCCGGAACTATGCTTGTCTGGGCGTGCGGCCGCGCGGGGCGGCCGAGCGGCCGAGAACGGGAGCGCACCGAGGGCGCATGGACATTGCCGCGTTCGATTACGAGCTGCCGCCCGAGCTGATCGCCCAGGAGCCGGCGCCGGTCCGCGACCGGTCGCGGCTGCTCGTCGTTGACCGGCGGACCGAGGCCTTCGGCGAGCGCGTGTTCGCCGACCTCCCGGCGCTGCTCGATCCGGGCGATGTCCTCGTTCTGAACGACTCGCGCGTCATCGCGGCCAGGTTGGCGGCGAGGCGCGCGACCGGCCGCGCGGTCGAGGTGCTGCTCCTCGGCCCCGGCCCCGGCGGCAACTGGCGGGCGCTCGTGCGCCCGAGCAAGGCCGTGCGTCCCGGCGAGGCCGTGCTGCTTCCCGACGGGCGGGCGCTCACGGTGGGCGCGCACGAGCCCGACGGCGAGAGCCGGGGCATCGTCTTTCCGCCGGGCGCGGATCCGTTCGAGATCATGGAGAGGTTCGGAGCGCCGCCGCTGCCCCCGTACATCCGGCGCGCGCCCGAGCCGCAGGACCGCGGCCGGTACCAGACCGTGTACGCGCGGGAGCGCGGGAGCGCGGCGGCGCCCACGGCCGGCCTGCATTTCACCGAGGAGCTGCTCGCGGCCTGCGAGGCGCGCGGCATCCGGGTCGCGCGCGTGACGCTGCACGTCGGCATCGGCACGTTCCTCCCCATGCGGGCGGACACGGTCGAGGCGCACCGCATGCACGCCGAGCACTGCACGGTGCCGGCGGCGGCGCTCGCAGAGATCGGGGCCGCGAAGGCGCGGGGAAACCGGGTCGTCGCCGTCGGGACGACGGCGGTGCGGGCGCTCGAATCCGCGTTCCTGAACGGCGCGCCCGCGGAAGGGTTCTCGGGCTGGACGGATCTCTTCATCCGGCCGCCGTTCGATTTCAAGGCCGTGGATGCGCTCCTGACGAATTTCCATCTTCCGCGGAGCACGCTCCTCGTCCTGGTGAGCGCGTTCGCGGGGCGCGAGCTTGTCCTGCGCGCCTACGCGCACGCGATCGAGCAGCGCTTTCGGTTCTACAGTTACGGCGATGCAATGCTCATCATCTGACGACACGCCGCGCGCCCCGGGGGCGCGGCACTTCCGCTGCTGGTCGTGCGGCCGGGCGCTCGATCCCGCTCTCGCGCGGGCCGAGGGGTTCATCGAGCCTCGGGAGGAGCGCCGAGGCGGGCCGTACTTTCGGTACGCGTGTCCCGCGTGCGGCGTCGAGAACATGTGCGAGATGACGGCGCGGGGCACGTTCTTCGCGTCGCCGCCGTTTCAGCCGACGCTGGTCGACTGGCTCTTCAGCAAGCTCGCGCCGCACAGCGCGGAGAGCTTCCTCAGGGCGGTTGCGTGGTTCCGCCGGGAGGAGGAGCGCCGGCGGTACGTGTTCGAGCGCGACGAGGATTACCGGTACTCGTCCTGGCGGGAGCGCGCGCGGCGCTTCTTCCGGGTCCGGGCCGAGGAGCCGGCGGGCGCGGATCGGGAGGCCGGCGCATACGCGATGCCGCACGTGCCGTCGCCGCACGACATCCTGGGGCTCGCGCCTGGTGCGGGCGCGGCCGAGATCACACACGCGTTTCACAGGCTCGCGGCCCGGTGCCATCCTGACAAGTTCCATCACCTGGGCCCCGAGGCCATGCACCGCGCGGAGGAGCGATTCAAGGAGCTGCTCGCGGCGTACGAGAAGCTGCGGGGCGGCGGCTGATCCGCGCGGGCGGCTTGGCGCGACGTGCGGGACGGCGGGAGGGTACATATTCAATGAACCCGTGCGTCGAAACGCGCAA
>DHGK01000093.1 GCA_002402755.1 Planctomycetes bacterium UBA4800 | reverse complement strand
CGGCGAGAAGACCGTGAACGGTTACCGTCCCCCCTTCTTCCGGGCCGGCGCTTCCGATTGAGCAAAACCGCTTCGCGCGGTATCCTATCCGGGGCGCGCGTGCGGCGCCCGGCGGGAGCTATCGATGCGAGAGATCAATGTCGGGATTATCGGCCTCGGCACGGTCGGGGCGGGCACGGCCCGCCTGCTCGGAGCCACCAGGGCCAAGACGCGGGTGCTTGAGGACGTCGACATCCGGATCGCCGGCGCCGCCGACGTCCGCCCGGACGCCTTCAAGGGCCTGGGCATTCCCCGCGGGTGCAGGACCGATAACTGGGAGTCCATCGCGCGCGGCGAGGACATCGATGTCGTCTGCGAGCTCGTGGGCGGCAACACGACGGCCTACGAGATCATCACGNNCGTCGTCACGGCCAACAAGGCGCTCCTGGCCGAGCGCGGCCTGGAGCTCTTCTCGCTCGCCCGCGAGAAGCGCGTGCTCCTCAGGTTCGAGGCCTCGGTCGCGGGCGGCGTCCCCATCCTGCGCGCCGTGCGCGAAGGGCTCTGCGCGAACGAGATCTCCTCGGTCGCCGGCATCCTCAACGGAACATCCAACTACATACTTCATTCCATGCAGACGGCCGGGCTCTCGTTCCGCGAGGCGCTGGCCGAGGCGCAGAAGAACGGCTTCGCCGAGGCCGACCCGACGCTCGACGTCGGCGGCTTCGATGCGGCCCACAAGCTCACGATCCTGGCGGCGCTCGCGTTCCACACCTGGATCCCGCGGTCGAGGATCGCCATCGAGGGCATCGACGGCATCGGGGTCGACGACGTCGCCTACGCCGCGGAGCTGGGATACGCGATCAAGTCGCTCGCCATCGCCCGGCACGTCGAGGGCGCGCTGGAGGCGAGCGTCGGGCCGGCGATGATCCCCAGGGACGACATGCTCGCGGGCGTGCCGCGGGAGTACAACGCCGTGCTCGTCCACGGCGATGCCACCGGTCCGACGCTGTACTTCGGCAAGGGCGCCGGCCGCTTCCCGACGGCGAGCAGCGTCGTCGCCGACATCATCGACATCGCGCGCGACACCGCGCGCGGCTCGCCCTACCGGCTCGATCCCATGCCGCTCGGCGACCCCCTGCCCGTGCGCCCGGCCGCCGATCTGCGGAGCCGCTACTACATCAGGTTCGTTGCGCGCGACCTTCCCGGCGTCATCGGCACCGTCGGCAGCATTCTCGGCCGCCGCGGGATCTCGATCGCGTCGGTGATGCAGAAGGAGCCCGTGGGCGACGGCTCGCCGGCGCGCCGCGGCACGGTGCCGGTCGTGATCCTCGTGCATCGAACGCGCGCGGCCGACATGCGGGCCGCGCTGGCGCAGATGCGCCGCCTCTCGTGCGTCCGCGGCAGGATCCAGCTCCTGCGCATCGAGGAACGGGGCGAGTGAGCGCGCTCGCGCTCGGCCTCGCGTTCCTCGCCGGAGGGAGCGATCCCGATCCGTTCGCACACGTGATCAACCTTCTGTACAACCCGGGGTTCCTGCCCCGGGCCGAGCTGCCGCACGACGCCTACGCCGGGCCCGCGCCCCCGGCGACCCGCACCGAGCTTTGCCCCGGCTGGTTTCCCGAGGGCGCGCTGTCCGCGGCGCTCGATGCGGCCGCAGCCGCGGACCCGCCGTACAGCCTGCGCGTCGACACGCCGGCGCGCGGCGGCTCGGTCGTGAGCTACGCCCATACGGTCGCCCCCGGGGCGTTCGTCGTCGCGCGCGCGAAGATCATGGCCGAAGGCGATGTCCGCGGCGCGCGCATCGCGCTCAGGTGGTTCATGGCCGACGGCTCGCTGCGGCGGACTCCGTCGGAGCCGCCCGGGAAGGAGCGCGACTTCGTCGAGGTGCGCGTCTCCGCGCGGCCGCCCGAAGGCGCGCTGGCCGTCGCGCTGGCGTTCGAGGCCGCGGGCGACCTGCGCGCCTGCCGCTTCGACGCGCCCGTCCTCGCGCTCGCCGGACCCGACGTCGACATCATCCCGTTCCCCGCCGGGTGCCACGCGCGGGGCGTGCGCGAGGCGCTCGTCAGGACGCGCATGCCGCTCCTCGCCCCCGCGNNCGCGCATCACGTGGGACGGCGGCGGCAAGTCGCTCGAGGTCCATCCGCTCCGGCCGCACGCATCGGGCTTCTACCACTACGTCGTCGATTTCAGCATCCTCGATCGAATCGCCGAGTACACGCTCGAAGTGCGCGACGGCGCGATCGAGGGCCGCGCCGCCCGCTGCCGCACGGCGATCCTCGCGGATCCCTACGGCGCGGCGGGCGCGAAGGCGGCCGAGCACGTCCTCCGAACGTTCACTGCGGCGCGCGTCCGCAGAGACGGCATGCGCGCGGCGGCCGAGAATCTCGTGCTCCTGGGCGGCGTGCAGGCTCCCACGGCGGCCGTACGCGCAAGGATCGCGGAACTCGGCGCGGCGTTGCTCGCCCGCCTCGAGGGCGCGCGGGACCTCGCCGCGCCGGACGCGGCGCTCTGCGCCTGGGCGCTCGCCTCGGCGGGAACGGCTGCGAACGACCTTGCCCAGATCGCGCGCGCACGTTCGCTCGCTCGCGAGGCATGGAACGGCGGGACGCATGCAACGACGCCCGCGCGCGCGGCCCTGTGCGGCGCCGCGTCTCTCCTGGCCGCGCGCGACAATGACCCGCTGGACCGCGACTGCGCGGACGACATGGCAGTCGACCTCGTACGCACGCAGCTTCCGAGCGGACTTTTTCCCTTTCCGGCCGGCGTCGTCGAGCAGCACTGGCCGGTGCTGGCGCTCGCCGGCTACGCGCGCCTCTTCCCGGATTCGACCGTGACGCCGAGGGTCGAGACCGCGCTCGACGCCTGCACCGCGGGCATCGAGCGGCTCTGCCTCCCGACGCCCTTCGGCAACGCCGGGGCCGCCGGCGCCGAGGGCCGCGAGGTCGACATTCCCCCGTGGCGGGCCGGCACGACCCTGTACCTCCTCTCGCAGGCCGTGAGCATGTGCGCGCATCCGCGGGCGGAGGCGGCCGGACGGCTGGCGATGCACGCCGAGCGCCAGGTGCAGTTCGTGCTCGGGTTCAACCCCCTGGGAAAGGCGCTCGATCTTGAGAAGGCCGAGTCGCTGCGAAGCTCGGCGGGCGAGCGCGTGCGCCCCGGCGAGGTCATGCTCGGCGACGCGGTCGACCCGCTGCGCGCGAACATCTACATGATGCATGTGACCGCCTCGCTCGCGGCCCGGCTCGCGGAGGCCGAACGCCTGTGGCAGGAGTACGAGCGCATGCGCAAGGAGCGGCAGGCGCAGGAGCGCTAGCGCCCGCCCCCTCCGCCGCCGCGAGGGGAACGCACAGAAGACGTTGCCA
>DHGK01000081.1:26516-27033 GCA_002402755.1 Planctomycetes bacterium UBA4800 | reverse complement strand
CCGCGCAACCGCCCCACGGTGCCGTAAACCCTTACCAGACCTTGAAAAAACGCCGATGCCCCCTTGAAGGAGGGGTCGAAATCCGATACATGATACACTGATATGTAATGGCGCCTTGTACGGGTCGAGGCGCCGAGCAGCGTGACCGCGCGACCCCGCAAGCAAGGAGTTCCGTCATGAAGAAGATCGTGCTCAGCGAGAACGACATCCCGAGGGCCTGGTACAACATTCTTCCCGACATGCCGGCGCCGCTGCCCCCGCCGCTGCACCCCGGCACGGGCAAGCCGCTGACCCCCGATTTGCTGCAGCCGCTCTTCCCGAACGCCCTGATAGAGCAGGAGATGTCGCCGCAGCGCTGGATCCCCATCCCCGAGGACATCCTGAACGTGTACCGCATCTGGCGGCCGACGCCGCTCGTGCGCGCCGAGCGCCTCGAGCAGGCGCTCAAGACGCCCGCGCGGATCTACTACAAGAACGAGAGCCAGAGCCCCGCGGGCAGCCACAAGCCCAACACGGC
>DHGK01000081.1:22901-26507 GCA_002402755.1 Planctomycetes bacterium UBA4800 | reverse complement strand
CCGGCGCCGGCCAGTGGGGCAGCGCGCTCGCCATGGCGTGCTGTTTCTACGGCCTGAAATGCCTCGTGTACATGGTCAAGTGCAGCTACGAGCAGAAGCCCTTCCGCCGCAGCCTCATGCACGTGTGGGGCGCCGATGTCCACCCCTCGCCGAGCGCGACCACGCAGTGCGGCCGCGCCATTCTCGCCGCCGACCCCGAGAGCCCCGGCAGCCTGGGCATCGCCATCAGCGAGGCCGTGGAGGTCGCCGCGCAGGATCCCGAGACCAAGTACGCGCTCGGGTCGGTGCTCAACCACGTGCTCATGCACCAGACGGTCACGGGCCTGGAGGCCAAGAAGCAGCTCGAGATGATCGGCGAGAAGCCCGATGTGATCGCGGGCTGCGTCGGCGGCGGCAGCAACTTCGCGGGCCTGATGCTGCCCTTCTGGCCCGACAAGGCCGAGGGCCGTCCCATCCGATTCATCGCCGCCGAGCCGGCCGCCTGCCCGACGATCTCGCGCGGTCCGTACGCGTACGATTTCGGCGACACCGCCAAGCTCACGCCGCTCCTCAAGATGCACACGCTCGGCCACGGATTCGTGCCGCCGGCCTTCCACGCGGGCGGGCTCAGGTACCACGGCATGGCGCCCATCTTGAGCGCGCTTGCCAGCCACGGCGCGGTCACGGCCGTTGCGCTGCGGCAGAAGGCCTGTTTCGATGCCGCGATGCTCTTCGCCCGCACCGAGGGCATCGTGCCTGCGCCCGAGACCAGCCACGCCATCAAGGTGGTCGTGGACGAGGCGCTCGCCGCCAAGGAGGCCAAGGAGGAGCGCGTGATCGTGTTCCAGTTCTCCGGCCACGGCCACTTCGATCTGAACGCGTACGATGCGCATCTCGCCGGGAAGCTCGTCGATGACGAGTACCCGCAGGAGATGATCGCGAAGGCGCTCAAGGACTTGCCCGTCGTCTAGGCCCGAGGCCGCCGTTCGCGCCTGTGACGAGCCGGTGACACCCGCCGAGGCGGGAATGCGGTAGCATCGTGTCGGCGGCGGGCGGGAGCGCCCGCGCGGGAGCGCTCGGCCAATGGCAGGACCACGCATTCTGGTCATCGAGGACGACGCGGCGATACGCCGCGGCATCGCGGATGCCCTCGCGTTCGCGGGCTACGAGCCGCTCCAGGCCGCGACCGGCCCCGAGGGCCTCGCCGCGGCGGCGCGCGCCGACTGCGCGCTCGTCCTCCTCGATCTGGTCCTGCCCGGCGGCGACGGCTTCCACATTCTCGCCGAGGTCAGGCGTTCGCGGCCGACGCTTCCCGTGATCATCCTGACGGCCAAGGGCGAGGAAGCCGACCGCGTGCGCGGCCTGACGATGGGCGCCGACGACTACGTCGTCAAGCCGTTCAGCGTCAAGGAGCTGCTTGCCCGCATCCAGGCGGTGCTGCGCCGCTCGCCCGAGCGCCCGACCGACATCGCCGAGGTGCCGATCCCGTGCGGCGTTGCCGACCTCGCCCGCGGCGAGATCCGCTTCGACGACGGGGCGCGCGCGGCGCTCTCGCCGCGCGAGGCCGAGCTGCTGCGCTACCTGGCCGCCAACGCGGGACGCGCCATCGCACGCGAGGAGATCCTGGCCCGCGTCTGGCGCATCGATCCCCGCAACGTCGAGACGCGCACGATCGACATGCACGTGACGCGCCTGCGCGAGAAGCTGCGCGATGCCGGCGAGGACGGCGCCGTGATCCTCACCGTGCGCGGCAAGGGCTACATGTGGCGCGCGCCGGAGCCTTCCCGATGAGCCGCCGCGCCGTGCCGTGGGTCGCGTGCGCCTCGTGCTGCGCCCTGGTGCTCGCGGCGATGCTCTGGCTCACCGTGACCGCGCTCCGCGTGGATCGGGCCGAACGCGATGCGCGCGCCCTGGCCGCGGCCGAGGAGTCGGTACGGCTCGCCTTGTGGCGCATGGAGCTCGTGCTCGCGCCGCTCCTCACCCAGGAGAACGCGCAGCCGTACTTCGTGTACGGCGCGTTCTACCCGGCCGAACGCGCCTACGGCCGCATGTTCGCCGGGTTTGCGGCCGGGGAGCTTCTCGTGCCCTCGCCCTTTCTCGCCGGCGCGACGCCGCACGTCCGGCTGCACTTCCAGATCGACCCCGGCGGCGCGCTGCACTCGCCCGAGGCGCCCGAGGGCGCGCTGCGCGCTCTCGCCGAGCGCCAGGGCCTCGTCACGGGAGAGGAGCTCGATGCCCGCGCGGCGCTGCTCGCGGAGCTCGGGCCGCACCTCGGCCGCGCCGCGCTGGCGGGAATCCCGGGGATCGAGCAGCCGCAGCAGCGCGACCTCGTGCAGGCGGCAGCGCCCCCGCCGGACGGCCCGCAGCGCACGCAGACCGCCGAGGCCCAGTTCGCCCAGCCGCCCGCGCAAGGCAGGACATCCCCCCAGCAGGAGCAGATGCTGGTGCAGCAGCGCAAGAGCACCATCGAGTTCCAGGCGCGCAACGAGGCCCAGCGGCAGGCGTTCGCGAGCAACACGATCGTCCAGCAGGAGGCCGCGCCGTTCTTCTCCGCCAAGGGCGGCATTCCTTCCCAGGTGTTGCACGGCCCCATGACCGCGCTGTGGTCGGGCGCGCACCTCGTGCTCGCGCGCCGCGTGACGGTCGGCGGAGGAGAGTACCTGCAGGGCTGCGTCCTGGACTGGCCGTCGCTGCGGCAGTTTCTGCTCGCCGCGGTCCGCGACATTCTCCCCGGCCCCGACATCGAACCGTACCCTCACGCGGCGGCCCGGAGCCCCGAGCGCCTCCTTGCGGGCATTCCCGCGCGCCTGCTCCCCGGCGCGCTTCCCGAGGAGCCGGCCCCGTTCTTCTCGCCGATCAGGGTCGCGCTCCTCGTCGCCTGGCCCTGCCTGCTTCTGGCCGCCGGCGCGCTCCTCTCGCTCCTCGCGGGCGCGATCCGGCTGAGCGAGCGCCGCGGCGCGTTCGTCTCCTCCGTGACGCACGAGCTCAGGACCCCGCTCACGACCTTCCGGATGTACGCCGAGATGCTCGCCGAGGGCATGGTGCCGTCCGAGGAGCAACGGACGCAGTATCTGCGCACGCTCTGCACGGAGGCGGATCGCCTCAGCCATCTGGTCGAGAACGTGCTCGCGTACTCGCGCATCGAGCGGCGCCGCGCCGTGTTCGCGCACGAGACGCTCACGGCCGGCGACCTCCTCCTGCGCACGAGGGAACGTCTCGTGGAGCGCGCCGATCGGGCGGGCATGCAGCTCGTCGTCGAGTCCCCGGATGCGGCGTCCGCCGCCGTCGTGCGCACGTGTCCCTCGGCCGTCGAGCAGATACTCTTCAACCTCGTCGACAACGCCTGCAAGTACGCCGCGGGAGCCGGCGATGCGCGCATCCACGTGACCGCCGAGGCCGCCCGCGGCGGGGCGGCCATCGCCGTCGCGGATCACGGCCCCGGCATCGAGGCCGGGAGGCTGCGCGCGCTCTTCGCGCCGTTCGCCAAGTCCGCCCGCCAGGCAGCCGATTCCGCGCCCGGCGTGGGCCTCGGCCTGGCGCTCTGCAGGCGCCTGGCGCGCGAGATCGGGGCAAGCCTCGCCTACGACCCGCGGCCTCCGGGCG
The DNA here is from genome assembly GCA_002402755.1 of Planctomycetes bacterium UBA4800. GTDB lineage: Bacteria > Planctomycetota > UBA8108 > UBA8890 > UBA8898 > UBA8898. The sequence goes on along the minus strand of DHGK01000081.1, from coordinate 22,925 downwards.
GCGCGCGTTTCGTGCTGCGGCTCA
>DHGK01000081.1:17377-22827 GCA_002402755.1 Planctomycetes bacterium UBA4800 | reverse complement strand
GGTGAATCACCGCGCGCTCGGGATCCCCCCGCATCCGCCTTGCCCCCGCGCGGCGCCGGGGGTACGATTACACTCGATCCATGCAGCCAAGGCAGCGATGAGAATCAACGAAACCCTCGTCCCCGACAGCCTGGCGCCGAAGATCCGGCGCCTGTGGGAGCTTTCCGGGCCCAAGATCCTCGCGATCGAGCGCGCCTGCGAGCCGAGCCGCGGCGCGCCCGTCTTCACGGTCTGCGGCGCGTACACCTCCCGGGGCTGGACGGAATGGACGCAGGGCTTTCAGTACGGCTCGGCGCTCCTGCAGTTCGATGCCACGGGCGACGCCGAGTTCCTCGCCATCGGCCGGGACAACACGGTCCGGAAGATGCTCCCCCACGTGACGCACATGGGCGTCCACGACCACGGCTTCAACAACGTGAGCACGTACGGCGCGCTCCTGCGCATGATGCTCGAGGGCGCCCTGCCGCCGAACGAGTGGGAGCGCGCGTGCTACGAGACGGCGCTCAAGTGCTCGGCCGCCGTCCAGGCGCGGCGCTGGACCCGTCTCCCCGGCGGTGGCGGCTTCATCTACTCCTTCAACGGCCCGCACTCGCTCTTCGCCGACACGATCCGCTCGCTCAGGTCGCTCGCCCTGGGGCATCTCCTCGGCCACGCGCTCATGGAGGAGTACGACGAGCGCGTGTCGCTTCTCGACCGCCTCCTGCAGCACGCGCTCGCCACCGCGGGCTACAACGTGTACTACGGCAAAGGACGCGATGCGTACGACGTCCGCGGCCGCGTGGCCCACGAGAGCATCTTCAATCTCAACGACGGCCGCTACCGCTGCCCGAGCTCGCAGCAGGGCTTCTCGCCGTTCTCGACCTGGACGCGCGGCCTCGCGTGGGTCATGTGCGGCTATGCGGAGGAGCTCGAGTTTCTGGAGATCATCCCCGAGGAGGAGCTCGCCGCCTGGGGCGGCCGCGCGGCGGTCGAGGATTGCTGCCGCGCCGCCGCCGAGGCCGCCTGCGATTTCTACATCGAGCACACCGCCGCCGACGGCATCCCCTACTGGGACACGGGCGCGCCGCTCCTCGGCGCGCTCGGGGACTGGCGCGCCCGGCCGGCCGACCCCTTCAACGACCACGAACCGGTCGACAGCTCCGCCGCGGCGATCGCCGCCCAGGGTCTGCTTCGCCTCGGCCGCTTCCTGGCGGCCCGGAACGACCCCAAGGGCCGCACCTACTGGCAGGCGGGGCTCACGGTCCTCGACACGCTCTTCGACGAGCCGTACCTCGCGGCCGATCCCGAGCACCAGGGGCTCCTGCTCCACTCGGTCTACCACCGGCCGAACGGCTGGGACCGCGTCCCCGAGGGGCGGCGCGTCCCCTGCGGCGAGGCGAGCATGTGGGGCGACTACCACGCGCGGGAGGTTGCGCTCTACCTGCAGCGCGTCATCCGCGACGAACCGTACCTCACGTTCTTCTCGGGGCTGCCGGGCGGCACGAAGGAGGCGCAGGAGTGATCATCGCCGATCTGAACGCAATGGAAGGCAGGCGCTATCCCGCGGGGCGCGTGACCAGGAACGTGGTCGGCGGCGCATCGCCCATCGCCTCGGAGCATTTCTCGATGGGCTACGTGTCGCTCGACCCCGGCGGCGGCCAGGTGCCGTGGCACAACCATGACCAGGAAGAGGTCTACCTGCTGCTCCAGGGCGAAGGCGAGGTGTGCATGGACGGCGAACGCCGCACCGTGCGCGCGCCCGCGGCCGTGTACGTTCCCCCGCGCGTCTTCCACCAGCTCACGAACACAGGCGCCGCGCCGCTTCTCTTCGTCTACTGCTATGCGCCCGCGGGCGAGGTCGCGCACTGGCGCCAGGAGCTGGCCGGGACGCTCCCCCGCGCCGGCGCCGATGCGCCGCCGCTTCCCGAGGGCGCCCGCCCGCAGTGCACGCGCACGCCGGAATGACGGAGGCTTCCCAATGACCGCCATCGCCACTCGTACGATCGGCATCATCATGAACGGCGTCACCGGACGCATGGGCGCAAACCAGCACCTCGCGCGCTCGATTCTCGCCATCATGCGGCAGGGAGGCGTGGCCCTCAACGACCGTGAGGCCGTCATGCCCGATCCCGTGCTGGTCGGCCGCAACCCCGCCAAGCTCCAGCGGCTCTGCGCCGCGTCGGGCGTGACCAAGTGGACGACCGACCTGGACGCGGCCCTCGCCGACCCGAAGAACATCGTCTACTTCGACGCCCAGACGACGGCGCGCCGGGTCGAGAGCGTCTCGCGCGCCATCGCCGCGCGCAAGCACGTGTACTGCGAGAAGCCCACCGCGCTCACGGTCGAGGATGCGATGGCGCTGTACCGCCGCGCCGCGGAGGCCGGCGTCAAGCACGGCGTCGTCCAGGACAAGCTGTGGCTGCCGGGCCTCGTGAAGCTCAAGGCCGTCGCCGACAGCGGCTTCTTCGGGCGGGTGTTCGCCGTGCGGGGCGAGTTCGGCTACTGGGTGTTCGAGGGCGATGCGGTGCCCGCGCAGCGTCCCTCGTGGAACTACCGGAAGGAGGACGGCGGCGGCATCATCTTCGACATGTTCGCCCACTGGCGCTACGTGCTCGACAACCTCTTCGGCAAGGTCAAGGCCGTGTCGGCGACCGGCGCCACGCACATTCCGCAGCGCTGGGACGAGGAGGGCCGCCCCTACGAGTGCACCGCCGAGGATGCGGCCTACGCCGTCTTCGAGCTGGAGGGCGGGATAGTCGCCCAGTTCAACTCGTCGTGGGCCGTGCGCGTCAGGCGCGACGATCTGCTGGCGATCCAGGTCGACGGCACGAAGGGCAGCGCCGTCGCCGGCCTGAGGAAGTGCTTCATCCAGCCCCTGGCCGCGACGCCGCGCCCCGTCTGGAACCCGGATGTCGACAGTCCCATCGACTTCCGGGCGGGCTGGTCGGAGGTGCCGTCCCACGGCGAGCACGAGAACGCCTTCAAGGCGCAGTGGGAGCTTTTCCTCCGCCATGTCGCCGCGGACGCACCGTTCCCCTGGGACCTGCTTGAAGGCGCCAAGGGAGTACAGCTCGCCGAGCTCGGCATGAAGTCCTGGCGCCGGCGGACGTGGCTGGACGTGCCGCCGCTGGCCTGACCGCCGGCCAGGCGCGCCGCAGTCCGCGCGGGCCGCGCGGCCCGTCCCCGCCCTTGCACAACCTCCCCCCGCGCGTTCTGATGGAAGCGTATGGCGGCCCAGCAGCTCTTCATCGGCATCGATGCCGGCGGCACGAAAACCGCGTGCATGGCGGTCGCCGGCAGGTCGAAGGCCATGGTCGCCGGCGGCCCGGGGAATCTCTTCGGCGTCGGCCGAACCGGCTTCGCCGTGCTTCTGCGCGGCCTCGTGAAGGCGCTTCGCGCGCGCGGGCGGATCGACGCCCGACGGGCCGCCTCGGTCTGCGTGGGCGGCGCGGGGCTCGGCCGGCCGCACGAACGCGCCGCCGCCCGGGCCATCGTCGCGAAGCTTTTCCCGCGCGCGCACGTCGCCGTCGTCGATGATGCCACGCTGTTCTTGTGGGCCGCGTTCGGCCCCGACGAACCCGGTATTGCGCTCATCGCCGGCACGGGCTCGATGTGCATCGGCCGCGACGGTGCCGGCCGCACCGCCCGCGCGGGCGGCTGGGGGCCGCTCCTCGGCGACCCCGGCAGCGCCTTCGCCCTGGGACGGCGCGCCATCGCCCACGCGCTTGCCGTCCGCGACGGCATCGAGAATCCCTCGCCGCTCGCCCGCGCCGTCACGCGCCACTTCGGTGTCGCCGGCGCGCTGGACGTTCTGAGCCGCATCGGCGTGGGCGGCCCGGCCGCGGTGGCATCGTTCGCGCCCCGCGTCCTCCGGGCGGCGTCCCGCGGGGAGCGCACGGCCGCGCGCATCGTCGCCGAGGAGGCCGCGGCGCTCGGCTCATTCGTCAAGGGAGTCGCCGTGCAGCTCGGGGCGCGGCCGCGCGCGGTCGCCTGCGGCGGCGGCCTCTTCGCGAACTCGTACTATGCCGGAGCGGCCGCGCGTGCGATCCGCGCGACCGCGGGCGCCGGCCGCGTGTTCGTGCCGCGCGTTCGGCCGGTGCAAGGCGCGATCGCGATTGCGCGCGCGCAGGTGACGCATGCCGCGCATTGACTCGCCCCACGGCCGCATCGAGATTCCCGCGCCGCCGGATCCCGGCAAGGGACCGCCGCGTGCCGGCCTCGACAATCTCCCCTCGATGCTGGAGCTTGTACGCGCGCGCCGCGTCGGGCTGATCGTCAACCATACGTCGGTCACCGCTGCGGGCGCGCACGTTCTCGATGCGCTCCCCGCCCTCGGCGCCGACGTGCGCGTCCTCTTCACGCCCGAGCACGGATTGCTCGGCACCGAGGAAGCGGGCGCGCGCACCTCCAACGGCACGCATCGCGGGGTCAAGGTCGTCAGCCTCTACGGCGCGAAGCGGGCGCCCGCGCCCGAGGACCTCGCGGGCCTCGATCTCCTCGTCTTCGACATCCAGGACGTTGCCTGCCGCTTCTACACGTACATCACGACCATGGCCATGGCCATGGAGAAGGCCGCGGCCGCGGGCCTGCCGTTCCTCATCCTCGACCGGCCCTGCCTGGCGGGCGGCACGGAGGTCGCAGGCCCGGTGCTCAGGCCCGAGTGCAAGTCCTTCGTCGGCTATCTGCCGCTGCCGATCGCCTACGGCATGACGGCCGGCGAGCTCGGCGCAATGGCGGTCGCCGAGGGCTGGCTGGGCGGCGGCCACGCGCTGACGGTCGTTCCGCTCGCCGGGTGGCGGCGCGGCCCGCCCGCGCCCGCCTCCAACGCGCTCGCGCGGCCGCCCTCGCCGAACCTGCCGACAATAGACGCCGTCATCGCGTACGCGGGCATGTGCCTCCTTGAGGCCACGAACATCTCCGAGGGCCGCGGCCTGGACACGCCCTTCCTGACGGTCGGCGCGCCCTGGATCGAAGGAAAGGCGCTCGCCGCCGATCTTGCCGCGCGGAACCTGCCCGGCGCCGCGTTCAGCCCCGCGGTGTTCACGCCGCGCCCGATCCCGGGCAAGGCGCTCTCGCCGAAGTACGCCGGCGAGCGCTGCGAGGGCGTGACGCTGGCGATCGCCGACCGTGCCCGGTTCCAGAGCGTCCGCACCGGCCTGGAGGTCCTGCGCGCGGCGATCGCGCGCTGGCCCGACCGTGTCACGATCAACGACCGCGGCTTCGCGCGGCTCGCCGGCGTCGAGGACCTGCACGCGCGCCTGAAGCACGGCGAGACCGCGACTGCGATCCTCGCCTCGTACGAGCCCGAGCTCGCCGCGTTCCGCGCGCGGAGGAAGAAGTACCTGCAGTACCCCGAACCCGTACATATTCGGTGAACCCGTGGCCCCGCAGGCGCCGGCAGAGCCGCAATTGCGCAACGGACGGGTTCATCGCACGTCTCGACGCTCGCGCGCCGGCCGTGGCCGGCGTTT
>DHGK01000081.1:1792-17321 GCA_002402755.1 Planctomycetes bacterium UBA4800 | reverse complement strand
AACGGGCTTGTTCATTGCACGTTTCCACGCTCGAGTTCACCGACTATGTCCCCGAACCTTGAACCAACCACAGGGAGGATCTCATGACGCATCCCTTTCGCACCGTCATCATCGCCGCGGCCGCGGCGCTCGTCCTCGCCGGCGCGCCGGCAACGGCGCCGCTCGCGCTGCGCGCGCCCGCAAAGAGCGGCGGCAAGTCGCTCCGGGAATGCCTCGCCGTGCGACACTCCACGCGTCAGTTCGCGCCCGATCCGCTGCCCGCCGGAGCCCTCGACCAGATCCTGTGGGCGGCGGACGGCATCAACCGGGACGACGGCAAGCGCCGGACGCACCCTTCGGCCTTCGAATGCTACCCCGTCGCGCTCCACGTCGTCGAGCGCACGCGGATCTCGCGCTACGACCCCGCGGCCCATGCGCTCGTTCCCCACGCGGCGGCGCCCGGCGCGCCGGCGGATCTCCGCGCGGCCGCGCTCGGCCCGTCGTCGTTCACCGAGGCGCCCGCGGTGCTCGTCCTGACCGTCGACCTCGACGCTTTTCCGGAGAAGGCGGCCGCCGCGATGCGTCCCGTCTGGGCGCACGCCGAATGCGGCGCCATCGGCCAGAACGTGTACCTGGCGTGCGCGGACCTGGGCCTGGGCACCGTCTTCGCCGCCGCGGGCAGCCCCGAGAAGATCGCCCGCACGCTCGGGCTGGCGGCGAGCGAAACGCCGGCCTACGTGATGCCGATCGGAACGCCGCGCTGAGCGCGCCGGCGCCGCGCGGCCGCAGCGCGCGCGCCGGCAATGACCGTCCCGCGCGCGCGGGCCCCTACCTGCCGCGCTTCTTGCGCCGGCGCTCTTCCTTGCGCTTCTTTCTGAGCGCCTCCCTGTCGATCTCGGGCTTGGCGGCGGCTTTGGCCGCCGGCCGCTTGCCGTCCGAGAGCATGCTGTGCATCAGCTCCGAGAGGCGCTCGGGCCGCATCATCTTCTTCAGGTTGGCGAGCGACTTGAGCTTCCCGAACGGCCCCTTGCCCCCCGCCTCGCTGAACTGGCCGACGATCTTGCGGAGCTGCTTGAACTGGCCGAGCAGATCGTTGACCTCGCTCATGGCCCGGCCGCTGCCGCGCGCGATGCGTTCGCGCCGGCTCGTGTTGAGGATCTCCGGGCTGCCGCGCTCCGCGCGCGTCATCGACTGCACGATGGCCTTCGCGCCCTTGATCTCCTCCTCGCTGTCCGGCAGCCCGTCGAGCTGGTGCCCGAGGCCCGGGACCATCCCGAGGATGTCCTTGAAGGACCCCATGCGCTGCACGCGTTCGATCTGATCGAGAAAGTCGTTCAGATCGAACTTGTCGTGGACCATCTTCTCCAGGAGCCGCTCCTGCTCCTCGGCCGAGACCTGCTCCCTGGCCTTCTCGACCAGCGAGACGACGTCGCCCATGCCCAGGATGCGCGACGCCATGCGGTCCGCGTGGAAGGGCTCGAGGCGGTCGAGGTGCTCGCCCACGCCCACGAACCGGATCGGCTTGCCCGTGACGGCCTTGACCGACAGCGCCGCGCCGCCGCGCGCATCGCCGTCGAGCTTCGTCAGCACCACGCCGGTCAGCGCGAGCTGCTCGTCGAATGCGCGGGCGCTGCGCACGGCGTCCTGGCCGGTCATCGCATCGCACACCAGCAGGATCTCGTGCGGCGACACGGCGCCCGCGATCGCGCGCACCTCGCGCATCATCTGCTCGTCGATGTGCAGGCGGCCGGCCGTGTCGATGATCGCCGTGTCGAGGTTCCGGGCGCGCGCCTCGGCCAGGCCGCGCTCCGCGATCTGGACCGCCGTCCGGCCGTCCTCGCGCCACACGGGAATCGAGAGCTGATCGCCGATCACCTGCAACTGGTCGATGGCCGCGGGCCGGTGGATGTCCGCGGCCACGAGCAGCGGCGTGCGCCCGTCCTTGTCCCGCAGGTACCGGGCGAGCTTTCCGCAGGTCGTCGTCTTGCCGCTTCCCTGCAGGCCCGCCATCACGATGACCGTGGGCGGCCGCTCGGCGCGCAGGACGGCGACCGCCGGCGTCTGCCCCGGCGCCGGCGGCCCGCCGCCCATGAGCTCGACGAGCTTCCTGTAGACGATGTAGACGAATTCCTGGCCGGATGTGACGCCCTTGGTGACCTGCACCCCGAGCGCCTCCTCCTTGATCCCCGCCAGAAAATCGCTGACGACGCCGATGGCCACATCGGCGGCCAGGAGCGCCGTGCGGATCTCGCCGAGCGCCGCGTCGATGCTGGCCGCGGTGATCTTCGGGCGCTGCCAGACGCGGCCGGCGATCTGCGCAAAGCGCTTGCTTATGGCTTCGAACATGCGTTCACCAGGACAACGCGGGGTTCGCGGCCGCGCACGGCGCCCGCGCCGCACGCCGCCGCGAAATGGAGCCCCGATTGTACCCGCTCGGGCGGCCGCCTGCAAAAGGCCGATCCCGCCGAGGGCCGCATCGCGCCTAGAACGACGTCGCGCTCCGCAGGTACTCGACCAGCTTCTCGCGCAGCGCCGGCGACGCCGCGGGCGACAGCGACAGCAGCGCGGAGTCCGCATCGGCCGGCACGCGGTCGATGACGGCGCCGAGTTCCTTCAGACTCTCCTCGATGCGGTGGTACCCGCGGTCGATGTGGTAGATGCGGTTGATCTCGGTCACGCCGTCGGCCACGAGCCCCGCGAGCACCAGGCACGCGCTCGCGCGCAGGTCCGACGCCATGACGGGCGCGCCCGACAGGCGCTCCACCCCGTGGATGATCGCCAGGTTGCCTTCCTTGCGGATGTTCGCGCCCAGGCGGTTGAGCTCGGCCACGTGAATGAAACGATCCGGGTAGATCTTCTCGGTGACGACGCTGATGCCCCCGGCCAGCGACAAGAGCACCGTGATCTGGCTCTGCAGATCGGTCGGAAATCCCGGATACGGCAGCGCCGTGACATCGACGGGGCGGAAATCGCCGTCGCTCGTCACGTGCACGGCGTCGTCCTCGACCTGGAGGCTCACGCCTGCGGCCTCCAGCGCGTCGATCAGCGCCGCGAGGTGCTCGAACCGCGCGCCCTCGACGCGCACATCGCCCGCGGTCAGCGCCGCGCCGATCATGAACGTGCCCGCCTCGATGCGGTCGGACATGACCCGGTACTCGCTGCCGTGCAGCTCGCGCACGCCCTCGATCGTGACGACCGGCGTGCCCGCGCCCGCGATGCCCGCTCCGCACGCATTGAGGTAATTGGCCAGGTCGACGATCTCCGGCTCGCAGGCGGCATGGTCGATCACCGTGGTGCCGCGGGCCAGCGCGGCCGCCATGATGACGTTGGCCGTGCCGGACACGGTCGACCCGCTCGCGCCGCCGAGGTAGATGCGCCGTCCCGTCAAGTACGGCGCCTCGGCGACCACGTACCCCTGCTCGTTCGCGATGCGCGCGCCGAGCGCGAGCATGCCCTTCAGATGCAGGTCGATGGGGCGCACACCGATGTTGCACCCGCCCGGCCGGGACACGCGCGCCCGGCCGCGCTTGGCCAGAAGCGGCCCCAGCGCATAGATCGAGGCCCGCATCTTGCGCACGAGCTCGTACGGCGCCTCGAACCCGTCCTCCTTGACGACCTCCAGCTCCAGGGCGCCGTCGGGCCGGCGCCCCGACTTGACGCCCAGGTCCGCGAGCAGCTCCAGGGTGCTCGTCACATCGCACAAGGGCGGGATGTTGTGGAGCACGGTCGTGCCCCGCGTGAGCAGGACGGAGTACAGGATCGGGAGCGCCGCGTTTTTCGACCCGTTGACCCGTACGGTCCCGACCAGAGGCGTGCCGCCGTGGACAAAGAACTTCTCAAGCACGTTCTTCGCCTTTCNNTCTCTTCATCCGGCCGGCGCACGCACCGCGTCACGAGGTCGGTTCCATGACCGCGACGACCACGCGCGGCACCCCGGCGAGATCCCGCTTCACCGTCACGTCGCGATAACCCGCGCGCGCGGCCAGCGCGCACGCGCCATCGGACTGGCGGTGGCCGATCTCGCAGACGACCGCGCCCGGCCGCGCCAGGACCTGCAGGCCTTCGACGAGGAGCCGCTCCACAGCTCCCAGGCCCTCCGGCCCCGCGCCGCGCAAGGCGATCTCCGGCTCGTACTTCTTCACCTCCTCAGGCAGCTCGTTCCACTCCTCGGGCGTGACGTACGGCGGGTTGCTGACGAGCACATCAAACGGTCCGCCTCCCGCAAGGGGCGCCAGCATGTCCCCCCGGACGAAACGGATGCGCTCGGCGAACCCTAACGACCGCGCGTTCTCCTCCGCCACCGCGAGGGCTGCCTGAGAGACATCGACGGCCCAGATTGTACTTGTGGGAAGCGACTTTGCAAGAGCGCAGGCAATATTTCCCGAACCGGTCCCGATGTCGGCGATGCGCGGCGACCGCAGGCCTAGGCGGGCCGTCTGCTCCAGGGCCGCCTCCACCGCGTGCTCGGTCTCGGGCCGCGGCACGAGCACGTCCGGCGTCACCTTGAACCGCATCGACCAGAACTCCCGCTCGCCGAGGATGTACGCCGCGGGCTCGCCGGCGGCGCGGCGCGCGACGAGGGCCCGCAGCGCCGCCAGCTCGGGCTTCTCGAGCATCTTGTGCCAGTCGACGTAGAGCCGCAGGCGCGTGCAGCCGAGCACCCGGGCGAGCAGAAGCTCGGCATCGAGGCGCGGCGCCGCCGTTCCCTTGCCGCGGAAATAATCCTCGCACCAGCGGAGGATCCGCCCCACGGTCCACGGTTGCTCGTGCTCCGGGCGATGTTCGGCGCTCACGGGGCGCCATTATACCCGGGCGGGAAATCATTGAAACGGCCCCCGCGCGCCCGGAGCCTCATTGATTCCGCCCCGTACGCGCGGTACCATAGAGGAAGGTCGCGGAAAGGGCCGTTGCAGAGGCGTTGTACCGGCGTCATGAACCATAGGCACAAGGAGATCCGCTCATGAAAGGGATGCTGTTCGTCATGTTCCTCGCAGTCGCGGCGATGGTTGCGTCGCCGGCAGCGGGCGCGGAGTTCTTCGAGGACTTCGAGGCGTACGATGTCGGCTCCGGCATCATGGGCCAGGCGGAATGGACCGTCTGGGATGCGAATCCCCTCGTCGACACCATCGTCACCGACGAGGAGGCATACAGCGGCGAGAAGAGCCTGCTTCTTACCGGAAGCTGCGACATCGTCCGCATCTTCAGGACGGTCACCTACGGGATGTGGACGGTGAAGGCCCAGGTGTTCGTCTCGTCCGAGCAGGCGGGAACCACGTATTTCCTACTCCTCAACACGTACAACCACGGCGGGCCGTACAACTGGTCCGTCCAGCTCTCGATGGACCCCGTTCGGGGCACCATCGTGAGCGACATGAGCGGCTCGCAGTCCCTGCCCCTGGTCAAGGACGACTGGGCCGAGATCATCGTCGAGCTGGATCTAGACAACAACAAGCACTCCATCTTCTACAACGGCCAGGAGTTCGTCACCAACGCGCCGTGGACGACCGACGGGAAGAAGGCTCTCGAGTGCATCGACCTGTACTCGGCCGACAATCCCGGCAACAGGACGTTCATGGACGACGTCGAGGTGTCGACCCAGCTCTGCATCCCCGCCGAGGTCGAGCGGACCGGTGAGAGCACCGCGGGGACGACCACGCGCATCGAGGGCGACGAGGTGCCGGCGTACGGCGAGGGCGACACGCTCGCGGTCACGCTGGCGATCAGCAACATCCGCGGCGACAAGCCGGGCTGCCCCGACCTCGGCGACGTGACCATCACCGAGCAGCTCCCCGAGGGCTGGACGGCGACCGAGATCTCCAACGACGGCGCCTTCGCGGGCGGCACGATCGTATGGCAGATTCCCGCGGCGCAGCTCGCGCCGGGGCAGCTCACGTACAAGGCATCGGGTCCCATCACTCGCGCCACGCTGGGAATCTCCGGCACGGTCGCGGAGAAAGGCAACGACCTCGTGACTCCCATCGGCGGGCTGCCCATCCCCACCGTGCTCGGCGGCCTGAGCGCCGACGGAATGCTTCTTTCATGGCTCCTCCTCGGACCGTACATGACCACCGGCTCCGCGACGACGAAGAACGCGGCGCTGATGCGCCTGGACTACCTGACCGACGATGCGGACATCACGGAGGCGACGGTCATGCCCGCAGAAGGCGATGAGGTCGACACGCAGTACGATGTGGCTGCCTCGCTCGGCCTCGCCTTCGCGAGCGGCCCGGACATCAACCCGAGCGGGATTCCGCAGTGGTTTGCGTGGCGCGATTCGGATGTGCAGGTCAATTTCGATGACACGATGCTCTTCGGCGCCGTGGACAACGTCATGGCCTACGGCGTGTGCTACGTCTGCGCGAAGGAGGACATCGCGGCAACCCTGACGGCCGGCAGCGACGATTCGATCCAGATCCTCGTCAACGAAGAGTCCGTGTGGACCAATCCCGTCGAGCGCGCGTGGCCCGGGCTCGTGGACATCGTCCCGGTCAGCTTCACCAAGGGCATCAACCGCGTGATGGTCAAGGTCTTCGAGACCGGCGGCGGCTGGAACTTCGGCGTCTCGCTGACCGACGAGAACGGCGATCCGATCACCGACGACAGCATCGTCGTCACGCTCGATCCGGACGGCTGCGGCGGCCCCCCGCCGCCGCTCTTCACCTTCAAGCGCGGCGATGCCAACGACGACGGCAAGCGCGACATCGCCGACGCCATCAAGGTGCTCGGCTACCTCTTCGGCGGCGGCGCGACGCAGCTCGGCTGCCTCGACGCGGGCGATGCCAACGACGACGGCAAGATCGACATCGCCGACGCCATCAAGATCCTCGGGCACCTCTTCGCGAGCAGCGGCCCGCTGCCCGAGCCGTTCGACGCGTGCGGCGAGGACCCGACCGACACCGACACGCTCGACTGCCGGACGTACACTCCCTGCGGGACGGGCGTCTGAGCGGCGCCGCTTGACTTTCGACCCGGGCCGTGGGAAAGTGCTCGGGCGCCCGGGGACGCCGCCTGCGGCGGCGCCCCCGGCGCCCGAGCGCGCCGGCAGCCTGCGCGCGTCGCGGGAGGAGGCCGGCATAATGGCGGCGAGCGGGACGATCGGCTTCGGCATCATCGGGTGCGGCGTCATTTCCGACTTTCACGCCGAGGCCCTGCGGCACATGCGCGGCGTCCGTCTCCTGGCGTGCCACGACACGGTCGCGCAGAACGCGACGAGGCTCGCCGAGAAGTACGGGTGCGCGCCGTACGCCGATTTCGGCCGGTTCCTCGCCCACCCCGGCCTCCAGGTCGTCACGATCGCGACGCCCTCCGGCCTCCACCTCGAACCCGCGCTCGCGGCCGCCAAGGCCGGCAAGCACCTTCTCATCGAGAAACCGCTCGAGATCACGCTCGGGCGCTGCGACCGGATCATCGCGGCCGCCGGCCGGGCCGGCGTCCTCCTCGGAGGAATCTTCCCGAGCCGCTTCTCCCAGGGCGTGCGCACCCTCAAGCGCGCGATCGACAGGGGCAGGTTCGGCGCCATCGCCTTCGGCAACGCGTCGGTCAAGTGGTACCGCAGCCAGGCCTACTACGACTCGGGCGCCTGGCGCGGCACGTGGGAGCTTGACGGCGGCGGCTGCCTGATGAACCAGAGCATCCACACCATCGATCTCCTGCAATGGCTCCTCGGGCCGGTCGCCGAGGTCCGCGCGATGACCGCGCGCCGTACGCACGAGCGCATCGAGGTCGAGGATGTCGCCATCGCCTCGCTGCGGTTCGCGAGCGGCGCCCTCGGCCTGATCCAGGGCTCGACCTCGGCGTACCCGGGGCTGCCGCGGCAGATCGAGATCTACGGGGCGAAGGGCGGCGCCGTCTACACGGACGCCAGCCTGACGCGCTGGGACATGGCCGTTGCGACGGCCGAGGACAGGCGCATCATCGCGCGCTGCGTCGCGTCGGAGACGGGCGCCGCCGGCGCCGCCGATCCGCGCGCGATCTCCTTCGTGCCCCACCAGCGCCAGTTCGAGGAGTTCGTCAAGGCGCTGCGCGGAAAGAGCGCGGTCTCGGTCGACGGAAGGGAGGCGCGCAAGGCGGTCGAGATCATAATCGCCGTGTACCTTGCCGCCCGGCACAGCTCATGCGTGCGCCTTCCGCTCGCGTTCAAGGGCAGCCCTCGACCGCCGCGCGCCCGGCGTTGACGCCGCGCCGCCGGCTACGGCCCCTGCGTGCAGGTGAAGCCCGCAAGCGCGCACCCGATCTTGTCGTTCGTCGGGTCCTTGATCGCGGGCGCCGTCCAGGGCTCCTTCGGCGTATAGATGGCCGGGTTGACTCCGGCGGCCATGTAGATCAGAAACACGGCGTCGGCGATGTCGTTCACCCCGTCGTCGTTGGCATCGGCCGCATCCATGCAGTAAGGCTCGGCGCCGTTCAGGAACAGGTAATTGAGGACGATGATCGCGTCCTGGAGCGTGATCGCGCCGTTGATGTCGACGTCCGCCCTGAGCCATCCGTAGGTGAAGACCTCCGGCACCGTGACCTCGCCGCGGTCCTCCACGACGACCAGCACATCGAACACGCCGAGCGTCGAGGAGCACGGAATCGACGCCGTGATCGTGTGATCCTCGACCACCGAGAGCGTGGGCGCGCGCACGCCGCCGATGAAGACCTGCGTGATCGGCTCGTTCTCGGCGTTCAGACCGTCGCGGAACCCGCGGCCCTGGATCGTCAGGACGCCGGGAAGGAAGTTGCCCGCCTGCGCCGGGTCCGGCACCGTGCCGGGCAGGAACGCGGCCTTGGGGCTCACGTCCGTCACCATCAGGGCTATGACCTGCGCGGTGCACTGCACGTAATCGAGCGTGATGGGATCTCCCGACGCGGGCCAGTACACCCACGCCAGCGTGTACGTGTAGGCGCCCGGCTCCAGGCCCAGGTCGTCGTACGAGACGGTATCGACCGTGAGCTCGCCGAGCAGCGTCTTGCCGCGGTACAGATACAGGAACTCGAAGGGGTGGTCGCCCTCGCACCCCAGGTACTCCCATTTCAGGAACACGTTGTCCGGATCGCTCTCGCACGTGAAGTTCTCGATTGTGCAGTCCTTGGGCGGCGGCAGGATCGTCAGCGTGGCGTCCGCCTTGGCGGGAGAGTAGCTGTTGCCGCTAACGACGTAGACCGTGCTGGTCGCGGGCGAGCCGAGATCCTCCACGAAGCGGACCTGGGTCGTGATCGGCTCGTCGCCCTCGGGCGTCCCCTCGAGGCTCAACGCCAGGTTCAGAACCTCGTAGTTCTGACCCACGGGGAGCACGGCCACCTGCATCAGCGAGACGACCACGCCCTGGGTGATGCCGGGGCCGTTGGCCGGATTGGCATCGAGGGACACGAAATCGGCGGGGTTGCCGTTGTTGACCGTTTCGAGCGCAATGCCGCGCGAGTGGCTCGCGAGCGCCACAAGGGCCGGATCCCAGCGAATGCCGAACGACCATCCCTGAAGCTCGGTATCCGTCGAGATGAGCACCTTCGAGGCCACCCCCTGGCCGTGGTAGCCCTCGCCGCCCGTGATCGTGAAAGTGACCTTATAATCGGCCGCCGTTGCGGCCGCGGCGACCATAGAGACCAGCAGAAGCAGGGATCTTCGCATCGCAGACCTCCCTTTCCTTTGAACGCCTCCTGTACGTGCACCGCCGAAGCAGCTTCCATTATATACTAGAATCCCCGCATCGAGGATCCCATTTGCGCCGGCTGCCGGGCGGCGGCCGGCGCCGCGGATTTCCCAGGTTGGCAGACCTCGCGATAACGCCTTATAATTAGGGCTATTCCGGCGGTCGTGAGGTCTGGACATGGACGGGGTGCGCGACGAATGATTCCGACGAGACGGTGGACCTGTTTCGCGTTCTCGGCATGCGCGGCCGCCCTTCTCACGGCCGCAAGCAATGCCGATTTCGGCATCCGTGCCGCGGGCGGCGGCTCGCTCTGCGCCGGCGATGAGACGGCCGTCGACGTGCTCGTCGACATGAACCGCACCGGCGCGAACACGACGCCGATCCGCGGCTTCGCGCTGGCCATCTGCCACGTCGCCTATCAACTCCGTCTGATCTCGACCGCGCCGGGGGACGGCATCACGCCCCCGGCGGGCATCCAGGTCGACTTCGCGAAGATCACCGAACAGCCGCGGGGCGTCATGCTGACGGTGGTCGTGGATTACACGGAGGACCGCGGCATCCCGCCCGCCGACAATTTCCACGCCCTGCGCATCGGCTACAAGGTGCTCGATGCCGCCGACCCCGCGCGCATCTGGCCGTGCGACCGCGAACTGGGATCGCCGCCCTTGATCCTCATGTTCTCGACCGGGCAGGAGAGCTTCTATCCGCCCGCGGAGAACCTCGCGGCCGCCGTGATCACGAGCCCGTGCGCTCCGGTGGAGCGCACTTTCCGCATCGAGGCCGCCGCCGAGCCGCTCAAGGTCGACGCCGACCTGGGCACGGGGAGCACGATCGTCGATGTGGCGCTCAGGGAAGACCCCGTCGCGTGCTGCCCTCCCCGGCTCATCCAGGGGCTCGCGCTGAGCATCGCCGTGCCCGACGATCTGCGCGTCGTGCGCTTCCTGCCCGGCGACGTGTACACGCTCGGGTTCCTGGCGCGCGAGGGGCCGGGTTGCAGCGAGCTGCAGCTCATCTTCTCGGCCGGCCGGCGCTTCCCCGACTTCACGACCGTGCTGCGCGTCGAGATCGGCACGCGGCCGGAGGTCTGGCGCGACGTGCTCGCCCCCGCCGTGCGCCAGGTCGCCTTCCCGGACATCTGCGTCAACGCCGCGGCGGTTCGCTACCTGGACGGAAGCCAGGCTCTTATCGCCGATCTCGAGGGGGCGGCGCTCGCGCTGCCGGTGCTGCCCCGCCGTCCGTTCTTCCTGCGCGGCGACGCGAACGCCGACGGGGTCAGGGACATCGCCGACGCGATCAAGCTGCTCTCGTGGCTCTACAGCGATCGCACCGCAATTCCGATGTGTCTCGACGCCGCGGACGCCAACGATGACGGCCGCATCGACATCGCCGACGCCATCGCGATTCTGAGCCGCATCTTCGGCGGCGGGGGCCTCTTCCCCGAGCCCTCGCTGCAGTGCGGCCGCGATCCCACGAGCGACGCGCTGGACTGCAGGGATTATCCTCCCTGCCCGTAGCGACGCTCGCATGGGCCCGGCGATTGCTTGCGATCGCACCGGCGGCATTCTATCATCGCGCCCCTATGACCGCCGATGACGCCCGCCCCGCGACAGCCGAACGCATGCGCGCCGCGGGTCTCGTGCTTGCCGTCTGCGCCGCGCTCTTCGTGCCCGGTTTCTTCGTGCGCGGGCTCTGGGCCCCGGATGAGCCGCGCTACGCCGCCGTGGCGTGGCAGATGGCCCACGGCGGCGACTATCTCGTTCCCAGGATCAACGGCCGGGAGTACGATCAGAAGCCGCCCCTCTTCTTCTACCTGGCCGCGGCGGGCGACCTGCTCGTCCCTGCGTCCGGGGGCAGGATCGTCGAGGCTGTCGCCATGACGGCGCTCGCGCTGCTTCTCGCCGCGTTCTTCGCCCCGCGTGAGCGAACGGCGGCGCGCCTCGCGCCCTGCATCGTCCTGACGACGGTCCTCGGCCTGGAATGCGGGAAGTTCGGCGTCATCGACGGCGTGCTCGTGCTCTTCCTCGTTCTCGGCGTCCTGCTCGGACGGCGCGCGCTCGGCAGCAAGCACCCGCTCGGCGCCTGGTGCGGCTGCATGATCGCCCTCGCCCTGGGCACGCTCGCCAAGGGCCCTCAGATCATCCCGCTCGCCGCGCTCGCGCTGGTCGGCTCCCTCGCCGACGTCGAGCGCAAAGCGCCGGCGCGCGCGCACCTCGCCGGTCTGGGCGCGGGGGCTCTCCTCTATCTCGGTCTCGTGGGCGCGTGGCTGGTCCCCGCATGCATGGAAGGCGGCGAGAGTTACAGGGCGGAGCTCCTCGGGCAACTACCGGGCCGCGTGACGGGCGAGCGCGACAGCCACAACCGGCCCTGGCACTTCTACCTCGCGCAGGCGCCCCTCGGATTCGTTCCCTGGACGCTCATCCTCGCGGCAGCCGCCGTCCGGGCCTTTCGACGGCCGCGCCCGAACCTGTGGCTTCTCTGCTGGGCGGCCGGCGGGTTCATCCTTCTTTCCTGCTTCGCCGGCAAGCGCGCGCGTTACATGACGATGATTCTTCCGGCGTGCGCACTGCTTGCGGCCCGTTACATGGCCGAGATCGATCCCGACCGCGTGCGCAAGCTCCTCGTCCGCGCGACTGCCGCCGTCCTGGCCGCCGCGGGGCTCGCGCTCGCGGGAACGCGTGCGATCCTTGGCAACATCGACGCGATGCTGCACGCCGCCGAGACCGTCGTGCGCGTGTTCCGGCCGGCGTACACCGCCGAGCTCCCCCTCGGCGCGGACGAGGTCATCGCGGGATTCTCCCCGTTCGGCGTGTGGATCCTCGCGCCGCTTCTCGGCATCGCCGTCCTCGCCGGCGCATGGATCGCGTGGCGCGCAGCGGCGGGCGCCGCGGCCGTGCGCGGCATCGTGTGGTCCTGCATCGCCATGAGCCTCGCCTTCGACCTGGTGCTCGTACCCGCGCTCGATCCCGTCAAGTCCGCCGCCAAGTTCATGGCGCGCACCGCCGAGTGGTCCGCGCGCGGCGCCGATATCGCTCTTCACCGCGACGATTTCGACGGCCTCTTCAACATGCGCCTCTGCAGGGATCGCCTGGCCGTGCACGGCACGTACGAGGACGCCGTCCGGGCGCTGGCCTCGCCGGCCCCAACCGCGATCGTGTTCCGCTGCCGCCGCGCGCACGAGGAGTCGACGTGCCGTTCGCTGCAGGGCGCCGTGCTCCTGGCCGAGGGCCTCATGGGCAGCCGCCGCATGCTCCTCATCGGCAACCGGGCCGCGGCGGCGCTGGCGCCCGAGGCCCTTTCGCCGCCCATCGAGCCTCCGAAGTGACGGAGCGCCGGCCCCATACCGGCGCGACCGCCGCCCCCTCACGCCCCGTGCGTCTCGTCGCGTTCCTCCGCGCACCGCAGGACCACATCCCGGCCCTCGGCAAGAAAACGGTCGCGCAGCCACCGGACGCCGAAGAGGTCGCGGATCCCGCGCCACAGGCGGTTCCTGACGCCGTACTTGGCGACGCCGCGCCGGCGCGGGCGGTGGTTGACGGGCATCTCGACGACCGTGAAGCCGGCCATGCGAAAGAGGGTCGGGAAGAAGCGGTGCATGCCGTCGAAGAAGCACGGCAGGGACGCCAGACAGGCCCGGCGGAACACGCGCGTCGAGCATCCCACATCGATGATCGCGTCGCCCGTCACCCGGTTCCGCGTCCAGTTCGCGATGCGCGACGAGATCCTCCTCGCGATCGAGTCCCGGCGCGTGCGGCGCCAGCCGGTCACCATGTCCGCGCCCCCGGCTTCGAGCCGCGCGAGCATGGGCGGAACGTCGCGCGGGTCGTTCTGCATGTCGCCGTCCAGCGTCGCCACGTAGGTCCCGCGCGCCCGGCTGAATCCGAGGCACAGGGCCGCGCTCTGCCCCCGCCGCTCGTTGCGCGGCACGAGCCGCACGCGCGGATCCGCCGCGCATTCGGCCTCGAGCATCGCGCGCGTGCCGTCGGCGGAAGAATCATCGACGACCACGAGCTCCCACGCGCCGCGCACCTCCGCCAGCGCCTCGCGCACCTCCGCGCAGAAAGGGGCCGCGTTCTCCTCCTCGTTGTGCATGGGCACGACGACCGACAGAAGCACCCGGGCCGCAACGTTCGTCTCGACGGGATTCATGGACGTTCCTATCGCTCCTTGCCGCACCGGCCGCGCGCCGCGAATCCCCTCGAGCCCCCGCCGGCCGGGCGCGGCACAAGGGGGGTTTCGCGACGCCCGCTCGAAGAGCTATAATATAACATTTCACTTCCCGGAACCCGGCGGCCCTCCGCGGTGGAGACGCGGCCGGGCCGCCGAGCCGCAGTTCCCAGGAAACGCGCATGGCCACGACCGAGCCCACCCCGCCGGAAGCCGGCGACGCCGCCGCGCCCCGCGCCGAGACGGACGCCGCAGGCGGCGGCGCGCAGGCGCGCGCCCATTTCGATCTTCGCGCCGGCGTCTATCACGTTCCCGCGACGACCCGCGTCCGCCTCGTCCGCCTCCACCGCTACCGCCCGGGCATGTTCGAGGTGTACGAGTTCACCGACGAGACCCTCCCGCAGGAGCTGCGCGACAAGGTCGCGCTCCAGGGCGGCTGGCGCGACCAGGAGCGCCAGTGGTACGACCTCGTCGAGGGCTCGGGCGCGGTGCGGCACGAGGTGTTCCGGCGGAACCCCGAACGCGCGTCCGACTTCTCGTGGGACGGCTGGGAGCGCTTCGGCAGCCGCTACATTCCGCCGCGCACGTGCACGGGCTGCGGGAAGCTGTTCCGCCACACCAGCGAGACGCGCGCGCACTGCGACGAGTGCGGGGACGCCGACTGCCGGAAGATCGAGGCCGATCTCGACGCGCTCCAGGCCTGCATCGGCGGTCCGGAGCGGATCCCCAAGGGCTGCTGGCAGCAGCTCGACGATCTCAAGCGCCGGATCGAGGCGGCCGAGAAGGACCGCACGTACAGCCGCACGCGCCTCGGCAAGCTCAGGCAGAAGCTGCACCCGATCTACCGCGTGCTCATCGAACGCCGCCGCCAGGAGCAGGAAGGCTACCGCACGCTCATCTCGGAGCTCGAGGCCGGGATCAAGGCCGTGGTCCAGCGCTCGCTCGCATCGGCCCAGCCGGAGCGCGCGGTCGTCGACGAGCTCAAGCGCCTGCGCACGCGCATGCGCATCCTGACCGACCAGAAGGCGCTCGGGATCCGCGAGTTCCGGCGCTTCAGCGACGAGCTTCGCACGGCATCCGAGCACGAGGAGAAGAAGTTCGCCGAGCAGCGCAAGGCGCAGGACGAGAGGATCCGGCAGTGGGAGGCCGCCGAGCGCGACCTCACGGCGCGCATCGAGGCCATCGAGGTCGGCATCGAGCACAGCCCCGCGAACTGGCAGGCGCTCCTCGCCCTCAGGGACGAGACCAAGGCCAGGGGCGACGCCGGCGAGATCGGCAGCCAGGGCCGGCGCAACCTCTCCGACATGGTCAACCGGCTGCTCGACCAGGAGAGCAACCTGCGCGAACTGGGGCGGCAGGAGGTGTCCGAGCGGCGCCAGGTCAAGAAGGACGCGAGCAAGACCCGCATCCAGGGCGTCAAGAAGACGATCAACAGCATCAGGATCGGTCTGGGGTTCACGCAGACCCTCTGGGATGAGCTCGTCGGCATCCAGAAGGACATCATCCGCCTGAAGAACGAGGGCGCGATCACCATGCAGGACTTCAAGGAGGTCCTCGACCAGGTGAACGACAAGCTCGACACGCTGAAGAAGCTGCGCGTGTGGGGCAAGGGCGAGTAGGGCGCTCCGGAGGCCCCGGCCCCCGCCGCCCTTTCCTTCCCCGTAACCGTTCACAGGACATCCCGAACACACGAATCTCCGCCTTCAGTACATCACATTCCGGCGTCCTCCGTGGCGCTCTTTCTGATTCACCAC
>DHGK01000081.1:0-1699 GCA_002402755.1 Planctomycetes bacterium UBA4800 | reverse complement strand
CGAGAAAACCGTGAACGGTTACCCTTCCCCTCGTTTCGTGCTATACTTCTTCTTTCCATGGATCCGGGCACGCTCGACGGTCTTGCGCTGCGTGAAACGGCCGCCGGCACCGAGATCCCGGTACGCGTGGCGCCGAACGCCAGGNNGCTCCGCGATCGCGGGGCTCTGGCAGCATGCGCTCAAGGTCGCGGTGGCCGCGCCGCCGCGCGAGGAGCGCGCCAACGACGCCCTCGTCGAGTTCATTGCCGGGACCCTCGGCGTCGCGCGCCGCGATGTGGCGATCACGCGCGGGTTTCGCGGGAGGGACAAGACCGTGCGCGTGCGCGGCTGCGATGCCGCGCGCATCCGCCGCCGCTTCGCCGAGGCAACCCTGAGCGACTAAGGAGCGCACATGAACGCACGTGGACACGCCGCCGTGAGCATCGCCGAGGCCGGCCCGCGCCGCCGCCGCGGCCTGGAGGAAGACGAGCCCGATGAGCCTTGCGACGCCCCCTGCGGCGAGCAGGACTCCTCGGAGCGAGGCCCGTCGGGCGATCGCATTGCGATGGACCTTCTCCGCCACGGCCGCACGATCGTCATCAGCGAGGAGGTCTCCTGCAAGCTGACGAGCCGGCTGATCCCGCAGATCCTCTGGCTCGACATGCAGAGCCGCGCGCCCATCCGCGTGCTCGTCAACACGCCCGGCGGCGCCGCCGACGACGGCTTCGCCATCCACGACGTCATCAAGTGCATCAAGGCGCCGGTGTGGACTATTGCCGCCGGCCTCACGGCGAGCGCCGGCACGATCATCCTGCTGGCGGCGCCCAGGGAGCGCCGCCTCACGTTCCCCAACACCAGGCTCATGATCCACCAGCCCGCCGGCGGCGCGCAGGGCCAGGCCAGCGACATCGAGATCACCGCCAACGAGATCGTGAAGCTCCGGCGCCGCGCCAACGACCTCATCGCCAGGGAATGCGGGCTCGCCGTGGAGCAGGTCGAGAAGGACACGCGCCGCGACCACTGGCTGGACGCCGCGGAGGCCTGCACGTACGGGCTGTGCTCGCGCGTGATCGCGTCGCTGGCAGAGATTCCCGTCAAGTAGCCGCCCGCCCGCGGGCACGGAGGACGACATGGCGGCACCGCGGGCTCGCGTGATCCTGCGCGCGTGCCTGGCCGCGGCCGCGTGCGCGGCCGGCTGCCAGGGCTACGGACTGCACGTGTCGCTCGACACGCCGGACACCCCGCCGCCCGCCGCAACGGCCGCGCCCGCACCGGCGGCGCCGGCCCCGGCAGCGGCGGCCGCACCTGATTCGACGGCGCCGCCGGCCGAAGCCGCAGCGCCCGCGCTTCCCCCGCCGGCCCCCGCGTCGCCCGGGACGCCGCAGCCCGGCGCGCGCGAACGCGCCGCGCAGCTCGCCGAGCTGTACCGCGAGTGGCGCGCCTCCAGCGCGTTTCTCGCGCGGCGCCTCGATGCCGGCCTGGAGACGCCCGCCGTGGTCCGCGAGGAGCTCATGAATCTCAGCGCCCAGCTCCTCGCGCTCGCGCCGCTGCTGGACGATCCCCATCGCACGGACGTCCGGGCGTGCGCGGAGGAGTACGGGCCGCTCGCCGACCGCCACGGCCCCGGCAGGTCGCGCGAGACGTCGGTGCAGCTCAGGACGCTCTCGCGCAGGATCCAGCGGATCCTGGAGTAAGGTACATATTCGGTGAACCCGTCGGC
>DHGK01000073.1:1555-3012 GCA_002402755.1 Planctomycetes bacterium UBA4800 | reverse complement strand
TAGCCGGTCTTCTGCCGGTAGAGCAGGTTCGCGGGGCCGAGCTGCTGCGGCCCGGCGTACACGACGCCGATGTGGAACGGGAACTCGTCGAAGGCCGCGCTGAAGCGGCGCCAGGCCTCGCAGACGCCGGGCGCGGCCTCGCGCCCGTAGGTCTCCTCCGCGACCTCGCGAAGCGCCTCGCCGACCGAGGGCACGCGCTCGCCCGTGAACTTCTCGACGACGCGCAGGTTGATCGAGGGAGAGCCGCCGAGGCTCCAGCTCAGCATCAGCCCCGAGAGGTTGCGCGCCCTGAGCCGCGCGAGATGCTCGGCCACGTTCCCGGGCACCGGGATGAACGGCACCGACGACAGCTCCCAGGTGTTGTTGACCTGCACCTTCGCCATGGTCCTGAGACCGCGCGCCGCCGCGATCTCCCAGTGGCGCGTCGCGCGCGGGCCGGGGCCGATCGCCGACATCGAGTACTCCCCCACCGCGCTCGCCACGCCGCCGCGGGTGATCGGCACGGACCACTCGCTCACGCTCTGGAGCCGGCAGCGCGCCGGCAGGCGCGCGACGACGGGCTCGACCCACGCGTCGGCCCAGCCCCAGTCCCACACGATCGCCTCGGCGGCGGGGTTCGCCTCCCACGCGCCCTCGGCGAGGAGCGCGTTCACTTCGGCGACGACCGCCGGCGCGCCGCGCTCCTTGCAGCGCGGGCACGCATCGCCCCCGTGGTGCGAGTAGCAGTGCGTGAGGTTCTCCGAGCCCGTGATCGTGAAGAAGCCGGCGAGGTCCGGCGCCGCCGCGAACACCTCGCGCGCGCCCTCGCGCAGGTAGCGCTTGACCTCGTCCGTGCTCGTGCAGAGCGCCGAGAGCCCGCCCCCACCGACGCCGCGGAGCGCCGGGCGCCGCGCGAAGAACTCCTCGCCCTGCGAGCGCGGCTCGTTGAAGTAGAGGTAGACGCCGACGCCGTGCCGCCGCGCGCGGGCGGCGAGCGCGCGCAGGTTCTCGAGGCGCTTCCGGGCCGCGTCCTTCTCCTCGGGGAAGAGGTCGCCGGGCGCGAGCTTGCTCAGGACGACGTGCAGCCAGACGCCGTTGACGCCGTGCGCCGCGAGCTGCGCGAGGTAGCCGTCGGGATAGGGGTCGAGCTCGGGCGCGAGCAGGCAGTCGCCGAAGACCGCCATGTACGAGTAGAGGAAGCGAATGGACAGCGACTCGCTCGCGCGCGGCCGCGGCGGGGCCGCCGGCGCGGCGGCGAATTCCTCGAGGAACGCGAAGCGCTCCTCGCCGCCGGGCCCGCATTCCTGCTTCACCGCGCGCACGCGCTCGCCGAAGCGGCGCGCCCGCGCTCTCTCCTCCGCCGTCGGCTCGGCGTACGCGAGCGGCGCGCAGCGCGGCTTCAGGCTGCCGAGCTTGATCCAGAAGAAGTCGTGCTCGATCAGGCAGTCGGCGAGCTCCTTCTCGGTCCAGCCGAGGAG
>DHGK01000073.1:0-1447 GCA_002402755.1 Planctomycetes bacterium UBA4800 | reverse complement strand
CCAGTTGCGCCACACGAACGCGTAGAGGCGGTTCGGAAAATGCGGCAGCGCGACCGGGGCGGGCTCGGGCCCCCGGGGCAGCGCGGCGCCGTCGGCGAGAAGCGGCGCGACGAGCGCGAGGACCTGCAGGCAGAGCTTCATTCCGGCACCTCCTTCACGGCGGCCGGCGCGCCGCCTCACTTCAGGCGGATGGCGCGCTGGATCGGGACTGGCGGCGCGAGCGCCTGGCCGTCGGCGCGCGAGGCGTGAATCGCCCGCACGACGTCCATACCCTTGACGACGCGGCCGAAGGCGGCGAAGCCCTGGCCGTCGGGATTGCGCGCGCCGCCGAAGTCGAGCTCCGGCTGGTCGCCGATGCAGATGAAGAAATGGTCGCGCCCGGTGTCGGGCTCGGCGCGCGCCATGGAAATCGTCCCGTCCAGGTGGCGGAGCCCGGTATCGCGCGTGCGCTCGAGCGCGATCGGCGGGCGGAGGTCCTTCTCCTTGGCGCGATCCGAGCGCGCCTGGACGACATGGATCTTCACCTTGTCGTCCGGCTGGTTCGCGGCCGTGACGGTGCGGAAGAACTCGCCGTCGTTGTACTGCCCCTCGTGGACGTACGCGAGAAAGTTCTTGACGGTCGCGGGCGCCCTGCGGGCGTCCAGGTCGACCTCGATGTCGCCGAGCGCGGTCTGGATGAGGACGCGCGGCTTCTCGCCGACCGATTCCTCGCGCCAGCGGAAGCGCGGGGCCTTGGAGCGATCGAAGCCCTCCAGGTGCGCGCGGCCCTCGGGCGGCCGCAGATGGGGCTTCACGTAGCGCCACTCGTTCGCGCCGAACACCTCGGCGCAGAGAGCGGCCAGATCCGGGTCGTACTCCTTGAGCTCGGCCCGCGTGTTCACGTGGTTGTGGAGGGCGTCGTTCTCGCGGTTGTCGTCGAACCAGTCCTGGACGGCCTCGGCCCAGTACTCGGCGGCGTTCGTTCCGGCGTAGGTGCCCTTCCAGAGGCCGCGCGCGATCGCGCGCTCGTAGGCGGCGTCGAGCCGCTTCTCGAAGTCGGGCACGACCGCCGGGAGCCCGAAGCCGTGGACCGCGTGGGCGAACTCGTGAATGAGGAGGCATTCCTTGGCGTAGGGGTCGCCGGGATGGCAGAGCAGGTTTTCCTCTCCGCAGCTCACGGGCGAGCCGCCGAGGCCGCGCGCGCGCCGGTCCCAGAAGATCCGCGGGGCGAGGCCGCGGTGCTCGGGGACATCGGTCGTGTACTCGTTCCAGGCCATGACCGCGACGCGCACGCCGCGCTGCCGCATCGCGCGCAGGATGTCCTCGCGCCCGGCCATCATGCGGGTGAGGACGTGCGCGGCCTCGCGCAGCGCGAAATCGGAGACCTTCGCCGAGCCCACGATCGCGAAGCCGGCGGCCTCGGCGTGCTTCTGATAGAACTCGTCGAGCTTGAACTCCGCGCGCACGG
>DHGK01000141.1 GCA_002402755.1 Planctomycetes bacterium UBA4800 | reverse complement strand
CCTTGGCGCGTTCGGCCGCATCGGCGCGCACGCCGAGCTGCGCTTCGCTCGCGTAGGTCGGGAAGAGATTGATGTAGGCCAGGTGCGAGGGGTCGCGCTCCCGCAGGTACGCGACGAGCTTCCCGAGGCCCTCGAAGGCGCCCGCGCCGGGCTCGTCGACGATGTAGTACGCTTCCATGGCGGGATGTTTCTTCANNTCCAACTGAGTTTTGACGCCAAGGCTTCCATGGCGGGATGTTTCTTCACGCGCTCGATGAGCGCATCGAGCTGCGCCCGCTTCTCGGCATCGTCGAGCGCCGCCGGGTTGAGGAGCGAATTCGTCAGCATGGCACGGAGGCCGTGCTTCCCGGCCGCGTCCAGCCCCTCGGCCGGCACCCACGTCAGGTTGTACCGTTCCGCGGCGACGGCGGCGAGCGCCTCGTCGGTCGCGGGCGGCGGGCACCAGAAGGTGATCAAGAACTGCGTTTGCTTCCACCCGCCCGGCGCCGTCGCGGCCGACGCCGCACCGTCCGCGGCGAGGAGCCAGACCGACGCCAGGACGGCGGCACACACCGGTATCGACCGTGCACGCATGCAGAACCTCCTTTGCGCTTCTCGCGCGAACCCCGCCGGCGGGGACTGGTTGCACGACCCGTGGGCGGCGGCCGGCGCGCTCAGCGTCCGCCCGGCAGGCTGTCGCCGGGTGCGTCCCTCAGAATGGCCTGGCTGCCCACGACGGCAATCGCGTCCACCGCGGCAACGGCCCCCGCGGCGCGAATGATGTGCTCAAGCTCGCGGCGTCGCATGCTGTCGAAACCGCCGGTAGATCGCCCAGCGCTCCTTCGGCGTCAGGATGCCGCAGAACGGACTGTTCTGGCGCAGCCTGCGGCCTTCCTCCGAATCATCGAGAAGAACGGCGCGCACCTCCTCCCACGGCCGTCCGAGAATCGCCAGCCACTCCTCGGCGCACGGATCGGGGCGGCGGCGCGCCCATCGCGCGCAGACCGCCGCGGCCTTGGACACGCCGCCGCGCGCCGGGTCGGCATCGATCTTGGCGGCGATCGCCTCGGCAAGCGCCAGGCTGCGTGCATCGATGGCCGCGTGGTCCCGCATGCGTCCTCACACCTTGGCCGGCAGCTCGTACCCCGCGCGGCGCGGGCGGTCGAGGAAGCGGCAGGCATCCTCGTCGTTGACGAAGCGCTCCTTCGCCGGGTCCCACGCGAGCCTGCGGCCGACCCAGCGCGCGATGTTCCCGAGGTGGCAGACCGTGATCGAGCGGTGCCCGATCTCGATGTCCGCGACGGGGAGCTTCTTCGCGCGCATGCAGTCGAACCAGTTGCGCATGTGGTCGTTGCTGAGGTAGAGCTTGACGGGGAGCTCGGCCGGCGCATCCTTGGCGAGCTCCGCGGGCGTCGAGCTGAACGTGCCGCGATCGACCTTCAGGCTTCCCTTCTCGCCGGCGAAGGTCGCGCCGCCCATGGGACCGTTCTCGAGGGCGAGCACCGTGCCGTCCGCGTAGCGAAAGAGGACCTTCGGCACGCTGCACGCCTTCTCGCCGCGCGCGCGCGATTCGGGCGCGGCGTAGACCGGCGGATCGAACTTCGGGCCCTCGGTCCACACCTCGACGGGGCCGCTCTCGTCCATGCCGAGCGCCCACTGCACCTGGTCCAGGCCGTGGCTCCCCCACCCGGTCATCTCGCCGCCCGACCACGGGCGAAAGGAGATCCAGCCGGGGTTCGTGCGCGGGCTGAAGATGTCCTTGTGGAACGGCACGACCTCGGTCGGCCCGCACCACGCATCCCAGTCGAGCTCGAGCGGCACTTCCTGCGCGGGGAGCTTGCTCTCCCAGGGACTCGGGTAGTTGTACCCGATGACGCTCCGGACCTTGCCCAGCACGCCGCTCCGGACGAGCTCGCACGCGCGGCGATTCTTCTCCATGGAGCGCTGCTGGCTTCCGCACTGGACGATGCAGCCGTACGTGCGCGCCGCCTCGACCATCACCCGCCCCTCGCGGATCGTGAGGCTCACGGGCTTCTCGACGTAGACGTGCTTTCCCGCCTGGCAGGCATGAATCGTGTGCAAGGCGTGCCAGTGATCGGGCGAGGCGACGATGACCGCCTGCACGTCCTTGGATGCGAGGAGGTCGCGATAGTCGTGGTACGCTCTGCCGCCGTGCTTGCCGATCACGGCCTGCGCCCGGGGGAGGTAACAGTCCGCGGCGCCGACACAGCGGCCGTCGGCGGGCAGCCCCTTACCCTGCAGGTTCTCGGAGCGCCGGCCGCAGCCGATGTACCCGACGCCGATGCGATCGTTGGGACCGGGAGCGCCTTCCGCGCCGAACACGCCGCTGCGCACGAAAAACGGCCCTGTCGCGAGCGCACAGCCGAGCGCGCCCGTGCGGCGCAGGAGCTCCCTGCGGGTCACACGTCGTCCAGTCTGCATGGGGTTTCCTCCTCGGCAGATCGAGCGCTATCGCGCGGGAGCGCGGGTCTGCTTCAGCACGCGGAGCAGCGCTTCCTTCGAGGCCGGCGGCGCCTGATCGGCGGCCGCGCGCAGCGCATCGATGAAGGCCTGCGGCGTCGCGCCGCCCGCGAACCGCAGCGCCCCGCCCTCGTTCACGGTCTCGGTCCTGTCCACCCCGCTCGCCGTGTACTCGACCCGCAGCTTCTTGCGTGCACCCTGCGCCGGATCGCCGAAGTTGGCGTTCGACGCCTCGACGACGAGCAAGCCCCGCTTCACGATCTCGGCGACCTTGGCCGTGACGTCGGCCGAGGCGCCGTTCGGAAGGTCGCCGTAGACCGCCTTCCGGATCGTCACCTCGCCGGGGGCGAGGCTGGTGTGGCGCTCGCACACTTGCAGGAGCACGTTCTCGATCGCCTGCGCCTCCGCCGCGGACTTGGCCGCGACGAGGAGCTTGACGAGCGCGGGAAACTCCGCCGCGCCCGCCATCGCGCCGGCGGCCTTGACGGCCGCGATGCGGACCGGCTCCTCGCCGGCGCCGGCCGCCTCGAGCAGCGCGGGGAGCGCGGCGACCGTGCGGCGCTGTCCGATGAGATCGATCGCAACGGCGCGGGTCTTCGGATCCGGATCGCGCAGCATGGCGCCAAGCGCCCCATCGATCTCGGATCCTTCCATCGCGCCGAGCGCGTTCCGCGCCGCCTTGACGACGTCGTCCGCCATGTCGCTCGTGAGGGCGACGAGCGGCGGCACCGCGGCGGCGCCGCCGATCTCGGCCAGTGCGTGGACGATCGCCTCGCGCGTCGCCTTGCCGCCCGTTTTCGCGAGCGCGCACAAGGCGGGCAGCGCCGCCTTGTCCCGGCGCGCGCCGAGCGCCTGGATCAGAACGACCTGGCTGTCCGCAACGAGCCCCTCCAGCGCGCCCGCCAGCGCCTCCGTCACCTTGGGGCC
The DNA here is from genome assembly GCA_002402755.1 of Planctomycetes bacterium UBA4800. GTDB lineage: Bacteria > Planctomycetota > UBA8108 > UBA8890 > UBA8898 > UBA8898. The sequence goes on along the minus strand of DHGK01000141.1, from coordinate 8,839 downwards.
CGGCATCTCGAGCGACGTGCGCGCAGCCGCCTTGACGAGGAGAAAGTCCTTGTCGCGGCAGGCATCGAGGAGGAGCGGCAGCCCGGCGTCCTGCCGCGCGAGCACGGCGCCGCGCAGCGCCGCCGTGAGCACCTGGTGCGGAGCCTTGTCCAGGCCGCGCAGGCCGTCGTAGATCGCCGCGGCCTCCGTGCGCCGGCCGCCGGCGGCCAGCGCCTCCGCGCAGCGCAGCAGACCCTCGCAGAACGCGAGCCGGTTCTCCGCGGAGGCGTCCGGCAGCGCCTTCCGGAGATGCTCGGCCGCCTCGACGGTGCCGAGCATGCCCAGGGAGCGCGCGGCGGCCTGCGCGACATCGGCATTCTCGGCCTTGAGCAGCGTCCCGAGCGATGAGGTCGCCGCCGTGTCACGCCGGACGCCGATCGACCCGATGACGCCGGCAAGCGCGCGGCCCTTCAGCGTCACGAGCGCCGAACGCAGCGCGGCGTCGACGGCCTTGTCGGGAATCGGCTCGAGCGCGTAACGAGCCATGTGGGAGAGCTGCTCGTCGCCGAGCAGCGCGGCCAGCGCGGGTACGGCCTTGGCCGTGCCGATGAGGCCGAGCTGCCGGCAGGCATCGGCCTTGGCCTTGACCGGAGCCTGCGAGGCAAGCACCGCGAGCAGGGCGTCCTCGTTCGGTGCGGCCGCATCCGCCGCCTGCAGCGCGCCGGCGCACAGCACCGACGCGATCAACACGCTATTCAGCACGTGGGTGATTCTTCGCATATGTCCTTCCGTCGCAGCTCGTCGTCAATAGATCCAGGGTTCACGCATGGCGCGCGCGCAGAGCCGGTTGGCGTCCGCGTCGCCGATGAACTCCCCCTTCGCGGGGTCGAACCGCACGTCGCGCTTCAGCCACATGCAGATGTTGGCGGCGTGCACCGTGGCCATGGAATTGTACATGACCTCCGCGTTCGCCACCGTCTGGCGGCGCGACTTGACGCAGTCGAAGAAATCGCGCACGTGGTCGAGCGAGCGCTGCGTGCGGGCGACGTACGCCCGCACGACCTTGTCGTAGTCGGCGAGGAGCGCCGGGGAGGACGCATCCGGCTTCTGGTAGCCGTCCGCCGACCCGACCCACCCCTCGGGGCCATCGAAGCGCATGCCGCAGGAGCCGCGCCAGTACTTGTCGCCGCGCGAGAGGATCATCTTCGCGCCGTTCGCAAACGTCGTGACCATGCCGTCGCCCGTCGGGTTGTGCACGTACTCGTACCGGATCGGCGACGTGTCGAGCGCATCGAGACCCGCCTGGGCCTGCGCGAAGGTGTGCGCCCCCCACTCGCCGATGCAGCTCGTGTGGAAGTCGTAGTGGCCGCGCCAGCCGCCGCCGACGTAGGTCGCGTTGTACGGCCGCCAGGGACACGGACCGAGCCACGCGTCCCAGTCGACCTCCTCCTTGGGAGGCTGGGGCTGCCCGGGCAGCCAGTCGTGGATCATCTCGGCCGCATCCCACGGCGCGATGTGCGCGTACGCCGTGTGCACCTTGCCGAGGAGGCCCGAGCGCGCCGCCTCGAAGCAGAAGACGAACGTGTCCTGGCTGAGCCGCTGGGTGCCCGTCTGGTACACGCGGCCGTAGCGCGCGGCGGTCTCCATGACCGCGCGCCCCTCGGCGATCGTCATGCATGACGGCTTCTCGGAGTACACGTCCTTGCCCGCGCGCATCGCCAGGATCGACGCCAGCGCGTGCCATCTGTCGCCGGTTGCGATCAGCAGGGCATCGATGTCGGTGCGCTCGGCGAGGAACTCCCGCATGTCCGCGTACTTCTCGCAGTCCTTGTTGTAGTAGTGCTCGTCGACGATGCGCTTGACCTCCTCGCGGCGCGACTTGCGCACGTCGCAGATGGCGACGAACTGCACATCGCGCTCGTTCAGCATCCAGCGCATGACGCCCGTGCCGCGTCCGCCCAGGCCGATGCCGCCGAGCACAATGCGGTCGCTGGGCCGCACGGCGCCGTCGCGGCCGAGCGCGCTCGCGCGCACGCCCGCGGGCATCGCCAGCGCCGCGCCCGCCGCCGCCAGCGTCCCCACGAACCCGCGCCGGGTGAGCGCCGCAGAGCCGTTTCCGAGCTGTCCTGTCTCGTGCATTGACGTACCTCCTTGCCGGCCGGGCTCGCGCACGGATCGGTGCGTGCCGCGCGGGACGTGCCCTGCATGCGCGCCCGGTCGATGCGCTCGCCTCATTGCCATCGTATAGTGTGCATGATTCCGTTCGCGAGTCAACCGCGATCGAGTATGATGGCGGCGTGCGTGCCGCCCGGCGTGCGCCCGGCGCGTGCGCCGTCCGGCCTCCTGCACAGGTGCTCCGTCATGAACGCACGCATGCCCTCGGTCGTGGTGCTCGCGGCCCTCGCCGCGTGCTCGGCCCGCGCCGCATCTCCCGGCGAAGGCGCCGCGCCGCCGCCGCCGCCGACCCGCCCCGCCGCGGCGGAGCCTCCCGCCGCGCCGCCGTCGAAGGACAGGGCCAGTGATCGGGCTCGAGAGCGGATGCACGACCCCTCGACGATCGTGCGCTGCGCCGGCGAGTACTGGGTCTTCTCGACCGGCACCGGAATCCAGTCCTGGCGGTCCAAGGATCTCATCGCATGGACGCCTGGCCCGCGGGTCTTCGCCGCGGCCCCCGCGTGGGTGCGGGAGTTCCTGCCGGGCCACCGGGGCCACTTCTGGGCCCCCGACGTGATCCTTCTCGATGGGCGTTATCTCCTGTACTACTCAGTCTCGACGTGGGGCAAGAACACGTCGGCGATCGCGCTCGCCGTGACGCCGGCGCTCGATCCCGCGGACCCGCGTTTCGGCTGGAAGGATGCGGGCATCGTGATCCGCTCGTCGCCGGCCGACGACTTCAACGCCATCGACCCGAGCGTCGTCCTCGACGCCGACAACCGCCTGTGGCTCGCCTTCGGATCGTTCTGGAGCGGCATCAAGCTCGTCGAGCTGGATCGCGCGTCGGGACTGCGCGCCGCTCCCGGCGGGCCCGTGCACGCCCTGGCCGCACACCGCGAGATCGAGGCGCCGTGCATCGTCGCGCGCGGCGGCGAGTACTACCTCTTCGTCAACTGGGGCCTCTGCTGCCGCGGCGTGCGAAGCACGTACGTCATCGTGGTCGGGCGCAGCCCGGACATCACCGGCCCGTACCTCGATCGCGCCGGCCGCGACCTGCGCGATGACGGCGGCAGCCTGTTTCTGGATCGCGCCGACCGCTTCATAGGACCCGGCCACGCGGGTGTGCTCCAGGCGCAGGGGAGCACGTACCTGAGCTATCACTTCTACGACGCGTCCCGCGACGGACTTCCCTCGCTTGCCGTCCGCACGCTCTCCTGGGACGCCGATGGATGGCCCGTCGCGGGCCCCATGATCTCGCCGCCGGCCGCGACGCCCGCCGCACCGGCCGCGCCCGAGAATCCCGCGCCTACTTCCGGACGTTCCTCTGAAGATCCTCGTCCGTGACGGTCGATTGAACGCCGCCCTCGGGAACCTCGAGCTTCGCGGTCCAGACGAGCGCGTTGAGGACCAGCCGGCGGAACTCGGGAACGCCCCAGTTCGTGTGGAAGTGCCCGCCGGTGAAGCCGAAGGAGCGGCCGCCGTTCGCGCGCTCGATCGCCCACGCGATCGTCTGCTCGCCCTCGTCCGGCTTGTCCGGGGGGGTCATGCGCAGGATATTCGTCACGCGCGTGTCGCCGGGGCGGAACCTGATCTTGTAGTAGAACTCGTCGGTCATGACGACCGGCTTCAGGCCGCGCGTGATGGGGTGATCCTTCGCAACGGGCTTGACCTCGACGGTGTTCGTCGGATTGCGCGAGTAGCCGCCCTCGTAGTAGCCGCCGAGCCACTCGAGCATGAGATCGGCGAGCGGGCCCTTCGGCACGTCCACCGTGTAGTGGATGCACACGAGGCCGACGCCGTCCGCCATGAGCTTCTTCATGGCGTCGAGGCGCGCGCCCCGCAGCATGGGCTGGCCGCCGCCGCCGTCCATGAAGAACGCCACCGTCTTCGCGTTCTCGAACACGGCCGCCTCGTCGCCGTCCTTCGGCCAGCCGTTCTCGACAACGATGGCCTTGATGCCGGGGGTCTGCTCCAGGCACTTGGCCAGAAGCAGCATTCCCGCGCGGTGCTCGTGCGTCCCGGGCCCGTGGCTCGGCCCGCCGGCGACAAGCACGATCTTCGTCTCGGCCGCGCCGGCGCCCGCCGCAAGCGCGCCCGCCATCACCGCCGCATGCAGAAGTCGCACCATGCTCGTCCTCCCTGGTTTCGAAGGTCCTATGCAATGATGGTAGTCAAACGCGGCGCGCAGGACAAGACGGGAAGACGCGCGCCACCCCCGCCACGGAGACGGCGCGCGCGCCTCCGTGGTACGATGTGTGCCGCCACAGGGAGCCCATGCCATGCAACAAGAATCCGGACGACGCGTGTTTCTCGCGACCGCCTGCGCCGCCGCCTCGGCGTGCGCGCTTCACGGCGCCGAACGTACCGCCTCCCCGCGCCGGGCGCTCGGGATGTTCGTCTACCTCGACCCGAAGGATCCGGACGCTTCCCTCGCGAAGGTTCAGGAATTGGGCTTCTCCTGTTGCGAGATCTACCTCAACTCGTTCGGCGACGCGCTCGCCGCAGCCGTCCGCGACGCGCTCGAGCGCCGCGGGCTCTTCGCGACCGCGCTCTTCGCGTCGGGCCCCGGGCCGCAGGTCTACGATTTCTACCGGGGCCCCGAGACGATCGGCCTTGTGCCGCGCGAGTGGCGCCGCCGGCGCATCGATGCGCTCAAGGAAGCCTCCGACTTCGCGAAGCGCTGCGGCATTCCGGCGTTCGAGACGCACTGCGGTTTCATCCCCGAGAACCCCAACGACCCCCTGTACCGCGAAACGGTCGATGCGATTCGCGAGCTTGCGGCGCACTGCCGCGCGAACGGACAGACGTTCCTCTACCACGCGGGCCAGGAGACCCCCGTGACCCTTCTTCGCACGATCATCGATGTGGGGCTCGAGAATCAGGGGGTGGGCCTGGACACCGCCAACCTGATCATGTACGGCAAGGGCCATCCCGTGCACGCGCTCGATGTGTACGGCGCGCACCTCAAGGCCGTGAACGTCAAGGACGGCCTCTACCCGACTGACCCCCGGAACCTCGGCAAGGAGACGCCGCTCGGCAAGGGCGCCGTCGACTTCCCGCGCTTTTTCGCGCGGCTGAAGGCGCACGGCTACGCCGGCCCCGTGATCATCGAGCGCGAGATCTCGGGGCCGCAGCTCTACGAGGATCTGCGGCAGGCCAAGGCGTTCCTGGAGACGCTCGTGTGAGCGCGCCGCGCGCGACCGCGGCTGCACGGGTCTCCGCGCCGAAGGCATCGCCTCCCGCACTCGGCAATGCGGACGCTCTCCTTGTACAATCGGCATTCATGAGCAACGCATCCCGCCGCCGCCGTCTCCGTTTCCTCGCATGCTGTGTGCTCGCCGCCGCGACGGCGCGTGCGCAGGCCGCGCCCGATGGCTGCCCCGGCTCACCCTGGCCGGCCGTCGATGCGCTCGGGCGCGATCTTCCGCTCGCCGCCGAATGCGGCGCCCCGCGGCCGGGGCGCCATGCCGGCATCTTCTATTTCCTGTGGCACGAGCATGTCGGGCCGGGACGCCCCGGCGGCGAGGGGCCGTACGATGTCGCCAGGATCATCGCCGCGGACCCCGGCGCCGCGAAGAAACCCGACTCGCCGCTCTGGGGACCGATCGGCACGTACCACTACTGGGCCGAGCCGCTCTTCGGCTACTACCTGCCCACCGATCCATGGGTGCTCAGGCGCCACGCGCACCTTCTCTCCGATGCCGGCATCGACGTCCTGATCATGGACGCCACGAACGCCTTGACGTACCGCCGCGTCTACGAGAAGCTCTGCGAGGTCTTCATGGACGTACGCCGCGCGGGAGACGCCACCCCGCGCATCGCCTTCATGGTGAACACGAACGCCGGCCGGACGGCGCAGAAGCTCTACGCGGACCTCTACGCGCCGGGGCTCTTCCGGGACCTGTGGTTCGTCTGGGACGGGAAACCGCTCCTTCTGTGCGACCCCGCGCAGGCAAGCCCCGAGGTGCGCGAGTTCTTTACGCTGCGCCGCGCCCACTGGCCGTTCGAGATGGTCAACACACCCCATGCATGGCACTGGGAAGCGACGTATCCGCAGCCCTACGGCTACACCGACGACCCCGCGAAACCCGAGCAGGTCAACGTCTCGGTCGCCCAGAACCTGCGCGCCGCCGACGGCAAGGTGACGAACATGAGCGAGGGCAATGCGCGCGGGCGGAGCTTCCACGACGGGCGGCAGGACCGGGCGCCCGGCGCCGCCGACCGCGGCTGCAACTTCCAGGAGCAGTGGAAGCGCGCGTACGAGCTCGATCCGCCGTTCGTCATGGTGACCGGCTGGAACGAGTGGATCGCAGGGCGCTGGGGCGCCGCCGGCGGCCCGCTCGTCTTCGTCGATCAGTTCGACCGGGAATTCAGCCGCGACATCGAGCCCATGCGCGGCGGGCACGGCGACAACTACTACTACCAGCTCGTCGCCGGCGTCCGGCGCTACAAGGGCGCGCCGACGCTCCCGGCCGCCTCCGCGCCGGCGACGATCGCCATCGACGGCGCGTTCGACGCCTGGCGCGCGGTGGCGCCCGAGTTCCTCGATCACGCCGGCGAGACGATGCCGCGCAACTCTGCCGGCACGGGCGGCACGGCATACGCCGACGCAAGCGGCCGCAACGACATCGCCGCCGCCAAGGTCGCGCGCGACGCCCGCAACCTCTACTTCTACGTGCGCGTCCGCGCGCCGCTCGCGCCGCGCGGAAGCGACCCCTGGATGTGGCTTCTCATCGACGCCGACCGGAGCGCCGCGACCGGCTGGGAGGGCTACGAGTGGATCGCGAACCGCGCGGCCGACCCGGACGGGGGCGTGTGGCTCGAGAAGCACGACGGCGCGTGGAACTGGAAGAAGACGGCGCGCATCGCCTTTCGGGCGGGCGGGAACGAGCTCCACCTCGCGATCCCGCGCGCGGCCCTCGGCCTGCCCGAGGGCACCGCGGTCGCGATCGACTTTAAGTGGGTCGACGGCGCGCTCCGCCCGGGCGAGATCATGGATTTCCACACGTGCGGTGATGTCGCGCCCGGCGGTCGCTTCCGCTACCGCTACGCGGCCGAGTAGGCGCTCGACGGCCCCGGATGCCGCGGATGCGCGCGCTGCGCTTTCAGAACGCGCGCGAGATGAGCCACAGGAGGAGGCCGAGCGCCGCCGCCGCGGCCAGTCCGGGGACGAGACCCCAGGTCGAGGCGACGAAGGAGCTCGCCCCGATCCATCCGACGACGGCCGCGATGACCAGTCCCTTCCAGAGGGGATCGCGGAGGCCGGCGACCTCGGTCGCCCGGCCGCATGCGGGACAGTTCACGATCCCGCCGGCGAACCGCTCCTCGACCTCGAAGAAGTGACCGCAGGACGCACACATCTGGCTGCGCATCGCCGGCCCATCACCTCTGCCGGCCCTCGATGGCCGAGACGAGGACCGCGGCGCCGAGGATCAGGCGGCGGTCCAGAGTGGCGCCGGGGTCGACCCGGACATCGAGCTTGTAGATGAACGGGTTGAACCGCACCCGCAGCTCCGCCTCCTTGCCGCCGCCTTCCTTTTCCACCATGAACTTCTGGGGGACCAGGTTCGAGAGGAACCGGCGCACGAGCGCCAGCGCGAGACTGTCCTCGCGGACCTTCGCCACGGGCCGGTCGTCCTCATCGAGAATCTCCCACGTGTCCTGGACAATCGATGCGAATCCCTTCCGCCGGGCGGCGCCCACCTTCCGGGACTCCCCGGCATCGACGATGTCGTACGCCGCCGAGAAGTCGATGACCTGGCGGGCCTTGACCGTGAGAAGCTCCTCCGCCATCGACGCATCGGAATAGACTCGGATGTCCTCCTTGAGCTTGAAGGCCTTCTGCTTGCTGAAGCCGACGACGTTTCCCGATGGATCGTAGATGTGAAAGCTGGCGCCGAAGATCTTGAGGACCTTCCGGCGGATCGTGTACGCCGTGAGATCGAACGCCATACGCATCTCCTTTCCGCCTGCCGGGCCGGCATCGCAGAAACCGAGGCCGCATGAACGAACCGCAACGCCGGACAGTATACGCGGCGCCGTTCCGTCTCGGCAAGCGGCGGATGGGTGCCGGCCGGCATCACGCAGCCGGGCTGCGCGACGCCGGCACGGCCCGCACGGCCGTCCGCGTGACCCTGACCGTGGCGGCCCGCCGGCCTCACTCGACGCGCAGACACGGCGGGTAGGTCGCGCAGGCGAGCGTACCGCCCGTGGTGTCGATTCCGCAGCGCCCGAAGGGCGCGGCCGGCGCGTCACCATTAACGAATAGATGGTATAAGAGGAAGATAGCGTCCGACGAATCGATTTCGTTGTCGTCGTTCGCATCGACCGCCGCGATGCACGGCAGCTCAAGCCCCCCGAACAAGTAGTATATTGCGGCGATCGCATCGGCCACATCGATCAGGCCGTCGGCATTCGCATCACCACGCATGAACCACGCAACACAGTTCTCGTAGGCGCCAATATCCACGCCGCCGCCGCACGGCCGCACGTTACCCGCAAGGTCGTAGGCCGGCGCGCCCGCGGACACGCCCGTGTTGATCGCAGGCGAGTCCGGGCGCAGGCGATAATCGGGCATCGCGACCACGAAATCGGGCACATTGGCCGTGTCGTCCCCGAGCGTGAGTGTCGTCGAGCGTTCGAAATCGAAACTGCCTTCGTCGATGAAGAGCGGGTCGCGGTCTCTCACGCACGCCGTGAAGTCGCC
>DHGK01000051.1 GCA_002402755.1 Planctomycetes bacterium UBA4800 | reverse complement strand
GAGCCGTCCCCGTGCGTACGTGCGTCTGAAAGCGTTCGCGCCGTTACGCGCCCGGCACCGCCACGGGCGGAATCGGGATCTTCGCGTCCCAGCTCGACTCGGGCATCTGGCTGTCGTTGACCTTCATCACGTGATCCCACGTGACGACCTTGCCCGTGTAGGCCGACATGCGGCCCATGATGGCGGTCATCGTGCTCTCGCCGACGCCCACGGCCTCGTTGAGCAACGGCTCGCCGCCGCCGCGCACGATGTTCTTGAGCATGTCGATGTGCTCCTGGACGTAGGGGTTCTCGCCGCCGGGGCCGTCGAACGTCTTCTGCCCCTTGCGCCAGATCGACACGCCGTTGCTCTCGCCCTCCGCGCCCACGATGGCCTCCGAGACGTTGTCATCGCAGCCCTTGTACTGGCGGCACATGCTCAGCATGTGCACGCCGCCGGCGTACGTGTAGTCGGCCGTGAGGTGGTCGTAGATGTTGCCGTACCACTCCTCCTTGGGGCGCCACGCGCAGCCGCCCGACGCGTAGACGCTGACGGGGTGCCCGCGCATGACCCAGTTGCAGACATCGAGGTTGTGGAGGTGCTGCTCGACGATCTGGTCGCCGCAGATCCACACGAACGAGTACCAGGCCTTGAGCTGGAAGTCCATGTCCTTCTGGCCCGGGGTGCGCGGCCGGCCCTTCATGACCGGGCCGCCGCACCAGTAGGCGCGCAGCGCCCGGATGTCGCCGATGGCGCCGTCGTGAATCTTCGCGACCGTCTCGACGTAGTTGCGCTGATGGCGGCGCTGCGTGCCCGCGACCACCGTCAGGTTCTTCTTCACGGACTCCTCGCCCGCCTTGATGAAGCGGCGGCAGTCCTGCGCGAAGGTCGCGACCGGCTTCTCGCAGAAGCAGTGCTTGCCCGCCGCGACGACGGCCTCGAAGTGCTCGGGCCGGAAGCCCGGGGGCGTCCCGAGGATGACGATGTCCACGCCCGAGTCGAGCAGCTTCTTGTAGCCGTCGAAATCCCAGAAGGTGTGCGCGGCATCGACGTTGAAGTGCCTGGCCGCGTTCTTGGCCTGGCCCTCGTAGACATCGTGGACCGCCGCGAGCTCGACCTTGATGCCGCTCTTCTCGGAGGCCCGCAGGAGATCGCCGCCCGCGCCGTTGCCGCGGCCGCCGCAGCCGATGATGCCCGCCTTGAACTTCGGGGCATCGGCGGCAAGAGTCCTGCTCTTCATGGCAGCGAGGCCGACGCCGGCCGCCGCCGCCGACTTCAGAAGATGACGACGAGAGAGTTGGGTGCGCATACGCTCGTTCCTCCAGAAAAAGAGTTCGTCGAACCGGTTGCCCGCGGCGTCGAAGCGCCGAGCACATCGTGAACCCGTATTATAGCCGAGGCGGCGCCGCCGGGCCAAGGCCCGGCCGCGCGTCACCACCACTTGCTGCGAATTCGCTGCTGGATGTCGGCCGCGTCCATGACCTCGTCGGGCACGATCTCCTGGGCGAGCTTTATGCGCTCGAAGGAGTCGAAGAGGACGGGGGGAATGAAGCGCGTGAGCTGCGCGTAGGTGTGCCGGTCGCCGGTTCCGTACGGCCGCGAGTAGTAGCGGAAGGGGAAGCTCACGTAGAGGAAATTGCGCGCGCGCGTCATGGCGACGTAGAGGAGCCGCCGCTCCTCCTCGAGCTCCTCCTCGGTCTCGGTGGAGAGATCGCTCGGAAGGCAGCCGTCGGCCGCGTGGATTATGTAGACGGCGTCGAACTCGAGGCCCTTGGCCGAGTGGATCGTCGAGAGGACCAGCCAGTCCTCGTCGCGCGACGGGTCGGCGGCGAAGTCCGACGTCGATGCGGGCGGATCGAGCGCCAGGTCGGTCAGGAACTCGCGCCGGCTCTTGTAGCGCTGCGAGATCGCCTCCAGGTGGTCGAGGTCTCGGTCGCGGACCTCGGCGTTCTCGTAGAGGTCCCGCAGCAGCGTGCCGTAGAACTCCCTGACCTTGCGCACCTCCTCGGGGAGCGGGCGCTTCGATCCGTGCAGCGCGCAGAGCAGCTCCACGAGCTTGCCGTACTGCTCCTCCGCGCGCGGGGGCACGGCGACGTCCTTGAGGGCCTTGAACGATCCGCCCCCGCCGCCGAAGGCCTCGATCACGCGGCCGGCCGTCGCCTCGCCGATGCCGGGGAGGAGGTGCAGCATGCGGTGCCAGGCCAGGTCGTCGCGGCCGTTCTCCATGACGCGCAGGAAGCTCAGCATGTCCTTGACGTGCGCGGCCTCCAGGTAGCGCAGGCCGCCGAACTTGTGGTACGGGATGCTGCGCCGCACCAGCTCCAGCTCCAGGTTCGCGCTGAGCTGGCTCGCGCGGAAGAGCACTGCCTGGCGCCTGAGCGGCACGCCCTCCTCGCGATGGGCGAGCAGCGTGTCGATGACGAACGTGCTCTGCTGCGGCTCGTCGTAGCAGGTGACGAGGTACGGCTTCTGCGCGCTCGCGCGCTCGCTCCACAGGTCCTTGGTGTAGCGCTCCCTGGCGTAGGCGATCACCTTGTTGGTCACGTCCAGGACGGGCTGGACCGAGCGGTAGTTCTGCTCGAGCGTGACGACCGTGCAGCCCGGGAACTGCGTCGGGAAGTCGAGAATGTTCCGGACCGTGGCCGCGCGGAACCCGTAGATCGCCTGGGCATCGTCGCCGACGACCATGATGTTGCGGTTGTGCCGCCGCATGCGCACGAGGATCTGGGCCTGGACGGGATTCGTGTCCTGGTACTCGTCGACCAGAATGTGGCTGAAGCGGCTCTCCAGGAGGTCGGCGGTGCGGTCGTCCTGGAGGAGCTCGTGCCAGAAGAGCAGCAGATCGTCGTAGTCAAGCAGGTTGCGCTCCTGCTTGAGCGCGACGTAGCGCCGGAAGAGCTCCGTGAGCTGCTCCTCGTGCTCCAGGCACCACGGGTAGAAGCGCTCCAGGGTCTCCCTGAGCGCGGCGCCGCCGCGGCCGGTGTTGACGGTGCGCGAGTAGACCGCGAGCAGCGTCCCCTTCTGGGGGAAGCGCTTTGGCTGCTCGGCCGCCTTGACGTTGCGCCGCGCCATGTCCATGAGGTCGCGGCTGTCGCCCTCATCGAGCACCGTGAACTCGGGCGCCAGCTTGATCGACCTGGCGTACGTGCGCAGCAGCCGGTTCGCCGTCGCATGGAACGTGCCGCCCCACATGTGCGCGAAGGCGCCCTTGCCGGTCCTGCCGATGACGGCCTGGGCGCGGCGGAGCATCTCCTCGGCCGCGCGGCGCGTGAAGGTGAGGAGCAGGATCGTCTCGGGGCGCACGCCGTTCTTGACGAGGTGCGCGACGCGGTAGGCCAGGGTCTTGGTCTTGCCCGAGCCCGCGCCCGCGATGACCAGCACCGGGCCATCGAGGATCTCGACGGCCTGGCGCTGCCGGGGATTCAGTTCGTCCAGATAGCTCATGCCAGACTCTCGGCGGGCGTCGAACGCGCGCGGCGGGGCTGCCGTCGCGGTCCGAACCCGCAGTCCGGATTATGGCGCACGCGGAGGCGGAGCGCCAGGTGAGGCACGGGTCCCGAGGAGGAGGCCGTGCAGCGGCCCGGGCGCGGAGGGTCCGTTCACCAGCAGATGTGCGGGCAGCCCTCGATCTTGACGCAGGCCGTGCCGAGCACGTGCGGCGGGCCGTGCGCGAAGAGGTACGCAAGCAGATAGACGGGGTCGGCGAGATTGACCGTCGCGTCGCCGTTCATGTCGAGCAGCGTGCGGGTGCCGCCTTGGCCGAGCGTCGGGCCGTCGCAGGGCGGCACCAGGCCGCCGCCCGCGAACAGGAGGCGCAGGAGCCCGACTGCGTCCGAGATGTCGAGCCGCCCGTCCTGGTTGGCGTCGCCGGGAATCTGCCAGCCGCCCGGCTCGAGGTCATCGGGATCCCGCCTGCCCGGCGAGCCGTCGATCTCGGTGCTCGGGCGCCAGGTCTCCGGATCGCTGAAGAAGTTCGGGGCCGTCGCGGGATTGACGAGCACGAGCGAGTAGCCGTTGCCGTCGGTCTCCGGATACCAGATATCGTTGTAGACAAAGTCAAGGATCGGCTCGTTGACCGGCCCGAGGAACTGTATGCGTTCTCCGCCGTTGTTCAGGAAGCCCGTGTACTGGCCGAGGACGAGGCTGCCCGCCGAGCCGTAGCGCGACGTGAATGCCGCCAGGTTCTTGACGATCACCCCGTACGCGCCGGCCTCCAGCACCATGCCCTCGGGGAACGTGAACTCGATGCCGTTCGTGAAGCGCGCCCCCGAGAGATCGTAGGGCACGGCGCTCTTGTTGTGGATCTCGATGAATTCGAAGTCGTTGTCGTAGTAGGGGCTCGGCGGCACGGGCTCGCGCGGGTGGTACATGATCTCCGTCACGGTAAGCGGCGGCGGGTTGACCACGTAGGTCGCCTCGATGATGCCGCTCCACTGCGCGTTCAGCTTGGCGCGCGTCCGGACGATCGTGTTGTCGGTGACGGTGATCGCGCCGCTGTACAGGATCGCGCTCGGGGCGATGGCGCCGCCCGCGAGGCGCGGATCGGCGCCGTCGAGCGTGTAGTAGATGGCCCCCGTGGGCGTCGAGATCGTGAACTTGAAGCCGGACGGCACGATGCCGCCGGGGTGGCTGAGCGTGGGCGCGACGAGATAGTTGCCGGTGATCCACGATGCCCGGCCGCTCATCCAGTTCTTCATCCAGTCCAGCTCCGCCTGCCAGGTGGGAGCGACGTACCAGTTGGGCCAGACGTAGACGCCGAGAATCGGCCACCTGACGAAATTGCGGGCCTGCGACTCCAGCAGTACATCGGCCCACGCGTCGACGCGCGCCAGCATGGCGGACGTCGCCAGTTGCTTGCGCGAGACGGCGGTCCACCGGTCGATCGTCTTCTGGAGAAATTCGGGGTCCTGGCGGAGCCGCTTCCACCAGGGAGCGGCCCCGGAGCTCGTCAGGTCCAGGTACCAGCCGGTCGTGATCCAGCCATCGGCGTAGTTGGCGTTCCCGAGCGACAGGTTGAAATCCCAGATCGGGCCGGACACGAGCTTGCCGCCGCGGTCCTTGTGGAAGAAGGTGCTCAGACGGTAGCCGTCGATGTTCTTCGCGAGCTCCGTGAGGAGAAAGTGATCGATGAAGGAGTCGACATCGATGTAGGCGGCGTAGCCGGTCGTGGGATTGGTGAAGGCGGCGCCGAAGAGCGCGCTCTCGAAGACGTCGAGGTAGCCCTTGATGTAGGCCTTCTGGGCGGTCGTGATCTCGAGCTCCTTGGGGGTGACGTAGCAGAACGCCGTGCCGCGCGCCGTGGAGAAGCCGACATCGCCGGGGTCGAGGCGGTCGACCTTGAGTATGTACCCGCCGGTCACATCGGGCTGGGTATTCTGGGACGGCAGGAGCTTGGCGATGTCCAGGCGGTCCTCGTCGCGCTTGATCTTCTCCATGAAGACGTAGACGCCGACATAGTCGGCATACGTGAGGGTCCCGACGGCCGTCTTCAGGAAGACCTCGACGAACCGGGTCCTGACCGCGTAGGTGCCGATCTCGTTGCTGAAGCCGTAGGCGAGCACGTTGCGCATGAGCGACTTGTCGCTGTACGGGCCGTAGAGAATCCAGTCCGATTCGCGCGGGAAGCCGAGGATCGACGCGTTGTAGTCCAGGCCGTGCTCGTCCCACAGCTCGACGCTCCACTGCTTCTTGGGGAAGCCGGAGGAGCTCGACCCCCGCTGCTCGATGCCGATGACGCTCTGGAACTGCGGCGGGGAGTTCAGGGGGGTGCGCGCGCCGTCCGCCGCGAACACCTGCATGAAGCCGGGGATGCGGGGCTCGGACGGGATGCTGAGGCCGAACGTGTTGATGACGACGAGCGGGAGGTTCGACGTGAACGCCGCCGTCGTCGCATCGAGGCGCGTGTACGAGTGCGTGACGATCCGGCTCGGTACGGCATTCGGCGCATAGACGCGGGCCCTGACGATGGCGTTTTGGCTGATCGAGAGCGGCGACGCGTACACGGACCAATTCTCCGACGGCACCGATGCCGACCAGGAGAGCGTGTAGCGGATCACGGCGCCCGGCGCGGGCGACGACAGCGCGAGCGAGAAGGCGCTCGTGTAGACGCCGCTCTCGCGCGAGAAGATCGGCGCGGGGCTGACCGAGAGGTACCCGGCGCTGCTGTTGATCGACCCCGGCGTCGGATCGTTCAGGTAGTACGCGGCGCTCGTGTCGATCGCGCCCGCCTCCATGGCGTCGAGCTCCGGGATGATCAGGAAGTCGGAGCTGGTCGCGGGATAGTTCAGCCCGTGGATCGCCAGCACGTTGGCGCCGTCGCGGAGCATGCCCGCCTCGATCCCCACCTCGTACTCCTCGAAGATGACCGCGTACGCATCGTCGTGGATCACCGTCGCGCACGAGTTGTAGGCAAGCTCGCTGGGCGCGTTCTTGCTCATGATCTTGACGCCGTTGAGGTAGGCGACGAAGCCGTCGTCGTACTTCATGCGCAGGCGCACGGTCGAGATAGCGGACGCATCAGGGAGGTTGAACGGGACCCGCATGTACGCGGTGCAGTTGATGTTGTACATGGCGGCGTTGAGATCGATATCGAAGAGGCCCTGGTAGCCCGAGCTGCGCTCGTATCCCATGCTGGCCGTGCCGCTCGTCCAGGCGGCGTCGTTGAATGCGGGGGCCGTCCACGTCGTGCCGAGGGAGCTGTCGATCGGCACGAAGGCGCGCGCGGGGGCGCCGGGGCCGACGACGTTGTAGGCGGACGAGTCCTGTCTGAAACCGTACGACACGTCCTCGACCTGGAGCGCGTAGTCCTCGTAGGCGTGCATGATGGTCGTGCCGTCGGCCGCGACGAGCGCCAGGTACTCGCCGTCGGCGCGAAGCTGGAAGTTCGTGTGGAGCTGATAGGCGGGGTTACGGCGGTCCTTGCCCGATGCGAAGACGAGCATGAATTTCCCTGCCCCGATCGTCACGGCCGGGAACACCCACTTCCGCAGGTACTGCGGATCGTCGGTGAGCGACCAGCCGGTCAGGTCGACGGCCGCATCGCTCGCGTTGTAGAGCTCGATCCAGTCCGTGTACTCGCCGTCTTCATCCCGGACTGCCGTCAGGTTCGACGCCATGAACTCGCTGATGAGCACCTGGCCGGCGGCGCCGAGGTTCACGGGCACGGAGATTGCTGCAAGTACAAGCAGGAGAAGAAGTTGTCGTTGAAGCATGGTTTGTGTTAACCTCAGCCCGTTGGACGAACATATACAATATTACAGCCTCGGGGCCGTTTTCAGAAGCGTGAAGGGCCGGCGGGCCGCCTATTTCTCCCAGCCCTTGGGGTGCACGTCCGGGAAGTTGTCCATGAGCCGCGCGCGGCGGCTTTCCGCGAGGGCCTCGCAGGCCTCGGCGAGTTTCATCGTCGCCTGCCGGGTGACGCAGTAGCGCCGCCACGTGACCGACTCGGTCTCCTGCTCCTTGGCGCCCACGATCCACATGTTGGGGATCTTGCTCGTCACGGCGTTGCGGATCTTCTTGTTGAAGGAGTCCGCCGAGTCGTCGACCTCGGCCCTGATGAAGGTCGCCCTTAGCCGGGCGGCGATGTCGCGGGCGTACTGCTCGAAGCGGCTTCCGATCGGGATCAGCATGACCTGCACGGGCGCAAGCCACGTCGGGAACGCGCCGCCGAGGTGCTCGAGCAGGAACGCGATCATGCGCTCGTGCGTGCCGAGCGGCGCACGGTGGATGATCAGCGGCCGCCGGCGCGTGCCGTCCGGCGCCGTGAAGGCGAGGTCGAAGCGCTCCGGCATGGCGAAGTCGAGCTGCGTCGTCGACGCGGTCTCCTCGCGGCCGATGACGTTCCTGAGCTGGTAGTCGATCTTCGGCCCGTAGAAGGCGGCCTCGCCCGTCCGCTCCTCGAACGGCAACCCGCACTCCTTGAGAACATCGCGGACGATCTCCTCGGACTTCTCCCACAGCTCCTCGCTGGCGATGTACTTGTCCTTGTCCTTGCTGTGGAGCGAGAGCCGGATCCAGAAGTCCTTGATCCGGAACATGTCGTAGTAGAGGCGCGACAGGTTGATCGTGCCCAGGAATTCCTGCCTGACCTGGTCGAGGCTGCAGTAGATGTGCGCGTCGTTCATGCACATGCCGCGGACGCGGAGCAGCCCCGCGAGCTCCCCCGACTTCTCGTAGCGGTAGCAGTCGCCGTACTCGGCGAGCCTGAGCGGCAGCTCGCGGTAGCTGCGCGGCCGCGAGAGATAGATCATGTGGTGGTGGGGGCAGTTCATGGGCTTCAGGTAGTATTCCTGGTCATCGTCGAGCACCATGGGCGGATACATGCTGCCCTGGTAGTAGGGCAGGTGTCCGGAGCGGCGGTAGAGCGCCGCCTTGGTGATGTGCGGGGTCGCGACGCGCTTGTACCCGGCCAGGAACTCCTGCTCGGCGGCCAGCGTCTCGAGCTCCTGGCGGATGACCGTGCCGTTCGGGAGCCAGAGAATCAGACCGGAGCCGACTTCATCCGCGATCGAGAAGATCTCGAGGTCCTGCCCGAGCTTGCGATGGTCGCGCTCCTGGGCGAGCGTCAGGCGCTCGAGGTGCGCATCGAGCGCGGCCTTGGTGGGCCACGCCGTGCCGTAGACGCGCCGGAGCTGCTTCTGCTTCTCATCGCCGTGGAGGTAGGCGCCCGAGACCTGCATGAGCTTGAAGGCGCCGATGCGGCCGGTCGACGGCACGTGCGGGCCGCGGCACAGGTCCGTGAAGGCGTTCGGATCATCGCCCGTGCGGTAGAAGCTGATGACCTCGCCGGCGGGGACGCCGCGCAGGTTCTCGGTCTTGTAGAGATCGCCCGCGACGCGCGCGGCGGCCTCCTCGTGCGAGCACTCGATGCGGCGGAACGGC
>DHGK01000233.1:14008-17173 GCA_002402755.1 Planctomycetes bacterium UBA4800 | reverse complement strand
CCGCCTCCGCGAGGAGCGCCTGCACCACCTCCACGGGCAGGCCGATCACGTTCGTGACTGAGCCCTCGGTGCGGGCGATGAGGGCGCCGCCCGCGCCCTGCAGCGCGTAGCCGCCGGCCTTGTCGTCGCCTTCCCCGCTCGCCGCGTAGCGCGCGATCGCCTCGGCCGCGAGCGGCTTGAACGTCACGGCCGAGGACACGACCGCCTCGCGCGACCACGCCGGGGCGAGGCGCACGAGCACGACCCCGGTCAGGACCTCGTGCGTCCGCCCGCTCAGGCGCGCGAGCATCGCGGCCGTCCGTTCGGGCGCGCCGGGCTTGCCG
Source organism: Planctomycetes bacterium UBA4800 (assembly GCA_002402755.1). Taxonomy (GTDB): domain Bacteria; phylum Planctomycetota; class UBA8108; order UBA8890; family UBA8898; genus UBA8898. Next base: position 16,850 of record DHGK01000233.1, on the reverse strand, counting down.
AGGACCTCGCCGTCCAGGGCGATGACCGTGTCGGCCCCCAGGACGAGGCGCGCCGGGAAGCGCCGCGCCACGTCCCGCGCCTTCGCCCGGGCGGCGGCGAGCACGAACTCGCGCGGGCCGGCCGCGGCCGCGGCCGCGCGCTCCGCATCAACGGCGGGCGGCACGACCTCGTGCGCAATGCCGGCCGCGGCGAGCAGCTCGCGCCGGCGGGGCGACGCCGAGGCGAGGATGAGCATCTCCCCCACGGCCGCTACGCTCCCGCGCCCGCGGCCGCCTGCTCGCCCAGCTCCTTGCGCACGTAGTCCGAATGGACGCCCATCACCTGCGCGAAGCGGATCGAGTAGTGCGGCTCGCCCGCCGCGAGCAGCTCGTCGGACAGGGCGCGGTCCTCGCGGCGCACGGTCTCCCTGCGCGCCCCCCACTCCTCGGCCGTCAGCCGCTCGATCTCCTCCACGAGCCGTGCATAGCGTTCCCGGCACGGGAACGAGCTGAACGCGTTCGCGTACCAGGGCGCGATGCGCGCGAGCTTGTCCAGAAAGAGCGCGTGCGCGGGCGGGAACTTGAGGCACGAGCCTTCGAAGTAATTGCCCGAGCTCGCGAGCAGCGCCGGGTCGATCAGGCCCTCGCGCGCGGCAATGGCGTGGGCGGCGGTGCGGGGATACGGGTAGAACATCGCCCAGCGGAAGCGGCCCACGTTCGCATCGGCGCAGAGCCGCAGCGTGTCGAGCGCCTCCTCGCGCGTCTCGGTCGGCAGTCCGAACATGACGAAGGCCGAGCTGTGGAGCCCGGCGTCGTTGGCGATGCGCACCGCCCGGACCATGGCCTCGTTGCGCATGCGGCGGTTGAGGATCTCGCGCCTGACGCGCTCGTTGCCGCTCTCAAGGCCGAACTTGACGATCCTCGCGCCGGCCTCCTTGAGGGCGCGCGCGATCTCCTCGGTGAAGACGAGGCAGTGGGCGTTGATGACGAAGGGCAGCCCGATGCCCGCGGCGCGGTACGCCTCGCAGAACTCCAGCACGTAGCGCCGGTTGAGCGTGAAGAGATCGTCGTCGAAGATGATCGTCCGGATCTCGGGATGGCCCGCGCGCAGCCTCCGGATGTCGTCGATCACGCGCGCGACGGGCTGGTGGCGGAGATACTCGCGCACCGTCCGGAGCGCGCCGTCCTCCTTGTAGCGCGCGACGATCTCCGCGTTGAAGCAGTACGTGCACGCGAACGGGCAGCCGCGGCTCGTGATGATGCTCATCCAGCCGTCCTTGCCGCCGACGATGCGGGCCAGATCGAAGAGCTCGTAGTCCTCGGGCGGCAGCGCGGCGGGATCGGGGAACGGCCCGACGGGGTTGCGCACGACCACGCCGTCGCGGCACACGTACATGTTCGGACAGCGGTCGCAGGACTCGCCCCGCGCGAGGCGGTCCACGAGCTCGCACAGCGCGTGCTCGCCCTCGCCCACGCACACGTAGTCGAAGAGCCCCGTCGCCGCGACCTCGTCGGGCGCCATCGTGCAGTGGACGCCGCCGATCACGAAGGGGATCCGCAGCCCGGGCCGCAGGAACGCGGCCGCCTTCTCGATCCACGCGAACTGCTGGGTCGTCGCCGAGAACGCGAGCACATCGGGGGCGCGGCACGCGACCTCGGCGCGCAGCTCCTCCAGCGTGGGCACGGGCCACAGCGCCTCGCTGATGTGAATGAGCGCCGTCGCATGCCCGCGCGCCTTGAGCGCCGCCGACAGCGACGCCAGGCCGTGGTTGATGCCCGGCGGGCAGTCCAGGCTCGGCCAGATGAAGAGGACGTTCATGGCGGCGGCGTTCCTCCCGCCTGAGCTCCTTCGGCATGCGGCGCCGCGGCCGGCGCCTGCGCGCGCGCCGCCAGGGCGGCCCTGAGCTTCTCGCCCCACAGGTAGGCTCCGCAGCGCTCCCGCCAGCGGCGCTGCCACTCGACCGTGGCCTCGCCGATCTCCCGGCGGCCGGATGCGACCGTCAGCCCCGTGCTCGCGCCGAAGATGCGCTCCAGCGCGTAGTTCGCGACGTGGTGGACCCGCACCTTGCCGGCATCCTCCTCCCGGAGCCGCGGCAGGTCGCCCTCGAGCTCGACCTTGCGCGAGTCGTTCAGGTTCCAGATCAGGAACGGCACGGCGCGATATCCGGCCGCGACGAGCTTCTCGACCACGTCGTTGTACAGGAGGCCCTCCGTGTTCTCGATGAGAAGCTCGCCGCACAGGCTGCGGAGCGCCGGATCGCCGAGCGTCTCGCCGTCGTAGAACATGAACTGCGCGAGCTTGAGCGCGACGGCGCGCACGGCGTTCCTGAGCGCGCGGTCCTTCTCGGCGGCGCCGGTGACGAACTCGGGCAGCTCGAACGTCTCCACGGCGGCGCCGCCGGCCCCGGGCGCGAGCTGGAGCGCGATGTCCGCCTGGAACTTGTACTCCAGCACCTGGCCCTCGAACGTCGCGGGCTCGATCTCGGCCAGCGCGATCCGGCCGCGCACGATGTACGCCGGCTCCTCGTCCTTCCCGACGGGCGGGAAGCCGAACAGCCGCGCGAACTTCACCAGTTCCTTCACGATGTCGGATCCCTCGCCCTCGATCGCCGCATCGAACGCGATCGGCTCCCTGAGGAAGGCCGCCGTCGCCGGCGGCGGCGGCGTCTTGCTCCGGCAGCCCGACACCGCCGCGGCGGCAAGCGCGCACAGCAACGCGATCGTTCTCACGGTCACCTCCTTGCGGTCCGCTCCATTGTCCACGACGCGCCCTGCGTGACAAGACGCGCGAGCCCGCGCGGCCGGTACATATTCGGTAAACCCGTGGCTCCCCGGGCACCGGCCGCAGCCGGCGTTTCCCCCC
>DHGK01000233.1:0-13921 GCA_002402755.1 Planctomycetes bacterium UBA4800 | reverse complement strand
ACGGGTTCACCGAATATGTACCGCGGCCGGCACGCCCCGAGTATGCCCGGCGCCCGGCGTCACACGAGGCCGAGGCTCGCGAGCGCCTCCGCGACCGCGCCCTCCGCCGCGGTCGCGCGCGTCACGAGGCGCGCGGCGCGCTTCACGCAGTCCTTGGCGTTGGCGACCGCGATGCCGACCCCGGCGCCGCACACCATCTGCACATCGTTGTCGCCGTCTCCCATGGCGGCGATCCCGTCCATGCCGATGCCCAGGTACGCCGCGAGGGCCGGCAGCCCCGAGCCCTTGTTGACGCCCGGGCCCGTGAACTCGAGGTATTCAGGATCGGTGCGGATGACGGATGCCTCGCCATCCACGAGGGGCGTCCAGTGCGCGTGCAGGCGCTCGCGCTCCGCGGGATCGACCACGATGATCGCCTTGCTCGCATCGCGGCCGCGCAGGCGCCGCAGATCGGTCAGCTCGTACACGGCGCCCGTGCGCCCGGAGTAGATCGCGCGAAAGGGCGCGAGCGCCGGGTCGTCGTGCCCGTACAGCACATCGTCGATGTACACGTTGAGGTGCAGGCCGCGACGCAGCGTGAAGTCGATGAGCCGCGTCACCACGGCCGCCCGGAGCGGACGGTGAAAGAGCACCGTTCGTGCAGCCTGCCGCTCGGCCCGGAGCAGCGCGCCGTTGTAGGCCATGACCGGACCGTCGATGCCCAGAACGTCGAAGAACGGATCGATGCACGCCGTCATGCGGCCCGAGGCGAGAACCACCGTCGCGCCGCGCGCGCGGGCGGCGCGGAGGGCCGCGATGTTGGCGGGCGGGATCACGCGGTCGTCGCCGACCAGGGTGCCGTCGATGTCCAGGACTACGGCCTTGATGTGCGCCAGAGTTCACCTCGCGGAATACGCGTGCCGCCCCGGAACATGGGACCGGCACATGCGGAATCCGCGATCTTACTTGGCGGCGGGCACGATCGCAACCTGCACTTCCTTGCCCTCGCGGAAGACCTTGACCGCGACCTCCTTGCCGGGAACGAGGCCATCGACGACGGCCTTGAGCTCGGCGATCGTGCGCACCGGCTTGTCGGCGAAGGCCGCGATCACGTCGCCGGCCAGAAGCTTGCCGTCGGCGGGACCGCCCGGCGTGACCTTGACAACCTTGAGCGTCTGGCCGTCGCCCTCGACATCGATGCCGAGGAGCGGCCGCGGCGGCTCGGGCTTCTTCTCGGGCTCCGGCTCGGTCTTCTTCTCCGGCTCGGCTTTCTTCTCCGGCTCGGCCTTCTTCTCCGGCTCGGCCTTCTTCTCCGGCTCGGCCTTCTTCTCCGGCTCGGCCTTCTTCTCCGGCTTCCTGATGACGATCTCGCGCGATTCCTGTTTTCCATCGCGCGTGAACACGATCGTGACGCTGTCCTTGGAAGGCAGCGCCTCGGCCGCCGCTTTCAGCGCGTCGACGCTGTCGATCTTGGCGCCGCCGAGCTCGTGCACGATGTCTCCGGGCAGAATGCCGGCTTTGTCGGCAAGCGAGCCCTTGAGCACCGCCACGACCTGGACCTCGTTCTTCTCGGCCGGCTCGCACACCAGGCCGAGCACCATCCTCTCGACCTTGGGCTTCTCCTCGGCCTTCGGCGCTTCGACCGGGGCCGACTTCAGGAGCTTCGCCTCGTTGCGGCGATGGCTGCCCTGGACGGTCGCAGTGACGGCGCGGCCGTCCTTCTTCCGGAACACGAGCATAAGCTCATCGCCCGACCTGAGCGGCGCAACCGCCTCGCTCAGGGCCGCAAGCGTCGCCACGTCCTTGCCGTTGACCCCGAGCAGCGTATCGCCGGTCTCGATGCCCGCGGCCTTGCCCGCGAAGCCGTCCTCGACCTCGCCGATGACGAGCTTCGTCGCGTTCGGCGCGTCGCCGCCGACCTCCTCGACCAGCAACCCGAGCCTGATCGCGCGCGCGCCCTCGGCGTCGGCCCGAGGTTTCTTCTCCTCGGCCTTGGGGGGCTCGGGCGCCCAGGCGAGCGTCAGCTCCTTGCCCTCGCGCACGACGGTGAGCGCGAAGGGCTTCTTCCCCCCCTCGGTCGCCGCGCGAATGCGCCGCGCGAGCCCCGTGCGCTCGGCGCCCACGGCGACGATGACATCGCCGGGCTTCAGGCCGACCTGCTCGGCCGGGCTGCCCTCGGCGACCTCGATGACGGCGAGCTGATCGCCCTTGGCCTCCACGGTCGCGCCGAAGGACGGCCGCTTCTCGCTCGGCGCAGGCGCCGGGGCCGGTGCCTTGCCCGCGCCCTTGAGCTGCGCGAGCTCGCGCGCGAGCGCCTCGTTCTCCTTGGCGAGCGCGGCGACCTTCTTCTCCAGATCCTCGATGCGCCCTTCCATGCGCTCGAGCATCCGCCCCAGGTCGCCGATCAGCACGGCCGCATCGCGTTTCGGCGCCGCGCGCGCCTTCGGATCCCGCTCGGCCGCCCGCGCCAGGGCCGCGGCGCAGAGAACGATCACCAGACATCGAAGCATCCGCATCGTTTCCTCCCTCGGAAGCGCCCGCCGGCGCCGTTCGGCGTCGCCGCGCCCGCGCGGAGACGCCCAGGGTTATCGGAACCGCGTCCGCATCTATTTCACCAGGGAAATTGTAGTTCGCCGTCCGGGAGAAGGCAAGGCGCACTGCCGGCTCCCGCCGCGCCCCGCGCCCCGGCCCGCGGACGTTGTGCTCTATATGTTACTATCGGAGGCGCGGCGCCTCCCGCTCGAGGATTCCTCGCCGGCCGGGCGTACGCCCCGGAGAAACGTGCCATGAACGACGATCGCTGGTTGCGCGAGATCGCGGATGACGATGACGTATCCCTCCTCTTCACGGCCGCGGGCGATGACCTTCTCCGCGCGATCGAGGTCTGTATCGAACTGGCAGGGCGCCGGAGCGCGGTCGAGCGCCGGCTGATCGAGCTTCTCGAGCTCGCGGTGGATGAGGGCCTGGACGACTCCTCGGGCGCCGTGTGGATCGCGCTCGTGCTCGGCGAGATCCAGTCGCGGCCCGCCGTTCCGGTCCTCGTCAGGGCGCTCGCCGCGAGCGACGAGACCCTGGCCGAGGCCGGCATCGACGCGATCAAGCGCATCGGCGAGCCGGCCTTCGACGCGCTCATGCAGGCCCTGGACGGCGCCGAGGAACCCGAGTTCGAGCACGCCGCCTACCAGGCCATCGAGGGCGTCGCCACCTGGGAGCACCCCTACATGCTCGACGAGGTGCGCGATTTTCTCCTCGATCGCGTCAGGCAGCCGGCGATCGGCGCGCGGTCGATCGAGGACGCGGCGCTCGTGCTCGCGCGCCTCGGGGACCGGCGCGCCCTGCCCGTCTTGAAGAAGATTCTCGGGAACCGCTTCAAGGGCCTGAATCCCGCGCTGCAGGATGCGATCGAGATGCTCCAGGAGAACAACGATGGCGTCCCCCTCGCCTCCGCCGCGATCCCGTGGCAGGAGCGCGTCAGGTGGCTGGCCGGCGACGCGTTCTAGGCGCGGGGGGCCGGATGGAGAACCGGGACGGCCCGGTTGCGCGGCGCCGCCCTCGGAGGAATGCGATGGCACATCGATTCGGAATGACGGCGCTCGCGTGCGCGCTCGCCGCCCCCTGGGCGGCGAGCGCCGCCGATGGCGAGGGCGGCTTCTGGCCCCGGTTCCACGGGCCGAACCACGACAACACGTCGGTCGAGACCGGGCTGCTCAGGGCCTGGCCGGAGGGCGGCCCGCCGCTCGCCTGGCGCTTCGGGGAATGCGGCGAGGGCTACGCGGGCGTGTCGGTCGCCGGGGGCAGGATCTTCACGGCCGGCGATTTCGGCGCCGCCGAGTACGTCCTGTGCCTTGACCTCGGCGGCACGCTCCTGTGGAAGACGGCGAACGGCAGGAGCTGGCGCGGCTCGACGCCGGGAGCGCGCACAAGCCCGACGGCGAGCGAGGGCGCCGTCTTCCACATGAACCCGACCGGCAGGCTGGCGGCGTTCGAGGCGGCGACGGGCAAGGAGCTCTGGGCCGTCGACCTCCGGGAGGAGTTCGGCGCATCGCCGGGCGCGTGGGGATTCTCCGAGAACCTCGCCGTCGACGGCGATCTGGTGCTGTGCGCGCCGGGCGGCGCGCGCGGGCGCATCGCCGCCCTCGACAAGAAGACCGGCGCGACCCGCTGGGCCAACACCGCGCTCGACGACTCGGCCGCCTACTGCTCGCCCATCGTCGTCACGCACGCGGGCGTGCGGCAGTACATCACGCTCATGCGCAAGGCGCTCGTCGGCATCGACGTCCGGAGCGGGAAGCTGCTCTGGAGCCATCCCCACCAGGCCCCCTACGCCATGAACATCACGACGCCGAGGTACAAGGACGGATGCGTCTTCGTCGCGAGCGGCCACAACACGGGCGGCCGGCTCGTCCGCATCGGCGCGGCCGGCGCCGCCGAGGTCTGGTTCAACAACGACATCGACAACTGCCACAACGGCGTGGCGATCATCGGCGGCTACATGTACGGCAGCGGCTGCAGGCTCCACCACGACGGACTCCAGTGCGTGGAGGTCGCGACCGGGAAGACCATGCCGGCGCTGCCCGCGCTCGGCAAGGTATCGCTCACCTGCGCGGACGGCATGCTCGTCTGCCTCAACCAGCAGCGCGTCGTCTCGCTCGTCAGACCCGACCCCGAGGGCAGCGCCATCGTGAGCAGCTTCACGCTGCCCGCCGCGAGCAAGGATGACACGCTCGCCCACCCCGTCGTGTGCGGCGGGCGCCTGTACCTGCGGCACGCCGCGAATCTCTACGCGTACGACATNNGGCGTCCCCGGCCCTCACTCCCCCCTGATCCACTCGATCGACTTGGGCCGCGCCACGTCGTCGCCGGCAAGCAGGATCTCCTCGAGATCGTCGGTCGTCACGTTCACGTGCTTGTCCATGAGGATCGTGACGTTGCCTTTCTTGAGGCTGACCTTGGAGGAGACGACCTCGACGCCGGCCGCCTCGAGCTTCTCCTTGAAGCTCTTCACCGCGACCTGGCACTCCGGGCCGAAGCCCTTGAGGATGACGGTCAGGCGCTCGATGGTCCCGCCCATGCGGCGGTCGAGGATCCAGATCAGGCCCCAGACGAAGGCCGTGCCCATGATCGCCAGCTCGAACGCGTGCAGACCGCACAGGCAGCCGATGCCGCCGCAGATGAAGATGACCACGGTCTCCTTGGGGCTCTTCATCTGCGTTCTGAAGCGGATGAAGCTGCCGAAGCCGAAGAGCGCGAACGCCATCATGGGCTGCTCCCCGACCAGGCCGCAGATGACCGACCCGGCCACGGCGATGAGAATCAGCGCCTTGGGGACCTCCGCCTCCTCCTTCTTGACGCCGATATTCCGCACGCGCAGCGGGTGGTACCCGATGGCGGCGCCGAGCGCGGCGGCGATCATCATCGCGAGCGCCCCCCACAGGTACTTGGGCATGACATCCTTGGAGACGAGCCCCCAGAAGTAGTAATCGGGCGTGGGCAGCGGTGCGTCTCCGGCAAAGGGAGCCATCGGATTCACCGCTTCCGCCTTGGGCTCGGCGGCCGCCGGCGCCGCCGCGTCCGCCGCCCACGCCCACGCGACGCCCAGCGCCAGCGCCGCGGCGACCGCCAGGCTAATCTTCTTCGATCTCATCTTCATCCTCCGCGGCCCGGACGGCCGCCTTCACCACATGCTTCACCAGCAGCAGGTTCTCGGGGTCCTTGCGCAGGACCTCCCACCTGAAGCGCCACGCGCGCTCGCTCTGGTTGCCCGCGCCGAGCGACGACACCGCCGTGTTCGGCCACCTCTCGGCGAGCTCGAACCTGAGGTTCCACGCCCGCTCGCCGTCCAGGCCGCCCACCGAGTCCAGCACTTCCTTCACGTACGTCTTGACGCGGTCCCTGATCGTCCAGGCGTTGTCCGTGTCCTGCCGCCCGATCGTGCGGGCGATGATCTTCGGCGCGCGGTCGACGTACTGGAAGCGCCACTGCCAGGCCCGGTCGCTCCAGCACCCGCGCAGGCTCATGAGCACCCACGGCAGCGCGCGGTCGGCCATCTCCTCGCGCACCGCCCAGGCGCGGTCGGTGTCGATCCCTCCCAGGCTCTCGGCCAGGGGCTCGTAGTATTTCTTCTTGAAGTGCTGCTCCCTGAGCCTCCAGGCCTGGTCGGTGTCGATGCCGCGCAGGCTGGCGATCACCTCGCGGATGGCCTCGTCGCGCAGCCGCTGCCTGAGCGCCCACGCCTCCGGCGAGTCGATGCCGCGCAGGCTCAGCGCCACCTGGCCGGGCGCGCGGGCGACGAGGCGCGCGCGAAGCTCCATGGCCTTGGGGTCGCGCTTCAGGCCGCCGAGGGAGCGCGCGACGAAGAACGGCGCCACGGGAACGAGCCGCGTGCGGTACTCCATCGACTTGGGAGAATTGAGCCCGCTCAGGCCGTAGGCGATGATCTCGGGCTCGCGGTCGAAGATCATGTCCCTGACGGCGTACGCCTCGGGCGTGTCCAGCTTGATCACGTAGAACCCCGCCATGCCGGGCTGCGCGGCCGCGAGGCGCTCCAGGTGCTTCCAGAAAGCCGCCGCCAGGCCGGCGCGGTCCTCGCGCTCCGCGAACGTCGCGTAGCTCGTGCGCTCGACCGGCGTCGCCTCGACGGCGAGCGGCTCGGGCCGCGGAAACCCCTTCTTGACGAGCGCGTCGGCGATCGCGCCGTAGATCTGCGCGAGCGACGCCTCGAAGGTGTTGCGCGCGTTGTCGACGACGAGCCACTCCTCGGGGTTCTCACGGGCAAGCGCCAGGAACCCCTCTCGCATGCGCTCCCTGAAGCCGATGCCCATCAAGCCCTTGCGGCCGAAATCGCCGAAGCGGTGGTCGTGGATCTTCTGGATGCGCTTGCGAACGCGCGACGTGAGCGAGTTGACGTCGCAGTACACGACGAAGTCGGGCCAGATGCCCTGCGCCGCCGGCTCGATCACCTGTTCCACGGCCGTGCGGTCCAGGCCCCGGCCGAAGTGCGAGTGCGCGACGCTGGAGTAGAAGTACCGGTCGCAGAAGATGATCGCGCCCTCCTTGAGGCGCGGCTTGATGTACTCCTCGACCATCTGCGCATCGCGCGCGACGTAGAGCAGGAGCTCGGTCGTGTCGCCCATGCGCAGGAAGTGCGGGTCGCGCGTCACCGAGCGGATCTCCTTGGAGACCACGCTCTTGAAGACGCCCTTGTCGCGCACGTGGTGCACGGTGTAGCCCTGCCCGCGCAGGAGGTCGGCGACCCGGTTGGAGAGGCTCGTCTTGCCGCTTCCGTCGATGCCCTCGAAGTCAACGAACAGCGTTTTCGGCGGGGTTCCCACGTTCGTCCTCACGTTTCCGTCCACCGGGTCCGCGCGGGCTCCCCCGAGCGCGGCGCGGACTCCCGAACACCACTACGACGCTCTCGACATCCTTCGCACGGGAACTGCGGGCGGGCGGCGCGGCTCACGCATCGGCCCGGCGGGGGATGATGCGTCCCTCGCCCTCGGGCCGGGTGCCCCGCGCCTCGGCGCCGGTGCGGACCACGAGTTCGGTCACCGACATCGCGGAACCCTGGACGCCTCTGAGGAGCGCCTGGGTGCTCGTGAGGAACTTCGAGAAGTGGCTCTGGGGAAAGCGGTCGAGCAGCGCGTTCAGCCACGCCGGCCGCTCCCTGGCCGCCTTGATCTCGACCACCGTGTGCTTCTGCTGGCCGCAGGCCTCACCCAGCACGCCCCGGGTGAGCGCCACGATGCCGTTGTAGAGCACCGCGGGGGCGCGGAAGTAGGCGATCATGTCGTCGATCGTCACGCGGAGCGACTCGTCGCCCGCCTCCTGAAACGTCCTCCGCCGGTAGTTCGTGATCGAGTAGGGCCTGAGATCGTACGTCCTCACGACGCCCAGAAACGTATCGAATACCTTGCGCACGTCCTCCGCGGCAAGTTCCCGGTTGCTCTTGTAGATCTCGATGAAACAGTCTTCGCCCGAGAACAGCCGCTGCACGAGGACTTTCGCGACCCTGAAACGGTGCTTGCTGGTCGACTCGCCCAGGCGGCGCTTGACCTCGATCCAGCACTCCGGAAACACCTCGTAGCCCTCGGGAACCTCGTAGTAGTACTCCTTCAGGCGCAGCTTGAGGTTGTCGTCGCGGAACTTGCTCGCCCGGCTGTAGAAGCGGAAATCCTCCGTGTCGAAGTACACCGTCGTCACGAACGTGGTTTCCCGCCCGGGCGAGTAGCAGTACACCGGCAGGTGCCTCTTGACTTCGCCGAGAAAGTCTTCCGCCTCGGCAGCGGTCAGGCGCAATTTAATCTCGCTTCGCGTGATAAAGTTTGGGAAACGGCTTTGATCCAGCAAACCCGGCTCCTCTCTCTGCAACGCGCGGTCGCGCAATCAATGCGCACGAGGCTATTGTATCACCGGCGGTCGGGACGTCAATCTAACTTTACACTCGGCGCGACGCAACCGGCTGCGGGAGCGAGGGCGCCCCACCACTTCATTTTGTGCGGGGAGCTTCATGATCCGCGCGCCGCCGCGCGGAAGGCGCGCCGGGCTCAGAACCGGACTTCGAGCGTGAGCACGATCTCGTTGTTCTTGGGGTCGCGGCCGCCCGTCTCGTCCTTGTTGATCGCGTACTCGGCCATGAGGTCGATCGTCTCCATGATCGGCGTGACGATCGCCAGGACCCAGCGCTCGCGATCGTAGGTCACGGACTGGGCGACGTTGTGCGGGCAGCTCACGTCGAGCCATTCGTACCTGACGAACGGCATCACGCCCCTGACGATCTGGTTGAGGAAGAGCGGCTGCTCGAAGTCCCACCGATAGGAGGCCTCCAGGAATCCCGTCTTGCGCCGGAGCCTGCCGTCGCGGCCCTCCATGAGGTGCGCGATCCCCGTGAATCCGCCCACCTTGAGGACCGCGTTGCCCCCCCACAGCTCCTTGCCGCGCAGGTTCGAGGAGGCGATATCCGAGCCCGCGAAGCGCGAGCTTTGGAGGTAGACCAGGTCGTCATCGCCGAGGGAGTCGTTGTAGTAAAAGCCCATGAACTCGGTCCCGATCGCGCCCAGGAGCGGCACGTCGCCCGCTTCGCACCAGCGCCGTTCCCACCCAAGCCCGAGCCCGTACTCGCGCAGGGTCGACCCGTTGCCGCCGAAGCGGGCATCGTGTCCCGTCGCGTCGAAGCCCTCGGCCTCGTGAGGGTCCTCATCCGCAAGGCGCATCCCGTTCGTCAGCGACGCATGGAGGCCCAGGCGGCCCCACGGCTCCCTGGTGTCGCCGAGCCGCGTGCGCCAGAACAAGCCCAGCTCCTCGTTGCGCCAGTAGGACGTCGCGGCCAGAGGCCAGATCCGCCCCAGGTTGTCGGGCGCCATGAAGCGGTCATCCAGGCCGATTCTGATGCGCGACTCGGCCCACGGAGCGTGCAGGCCCTCGGCCGTCAGGTAGAGCTCCTTGGCGCGCGCCCGGGGCTCCGAGCGCGCCAGGAAATCGAGCTGCCCTGCCAGCTCGACCTGGATCGGATCCTCCTTGGAGGTGAAGTCCACCCGCGGCTTGAGACGTATCCAGCGCAGGTAGAGGTACGGCTCGCCGTCGCTCCCCTCGGGGATCGCGTCCCGGGGGTCGGACTCGTCCTGCCCCTTGATGAATTCCAGATCCACCTCGCCGCCGAGGTCGAAACGGTGCTCGAGCTCCGAAAGGAACCCGGTGCGGTTCTTCTCCTTCTTGAGGTCCTTGCCGAGCGCTTCGATCTCCTTCTTGAGCTTGCGAAGCTCGGCGATCTCCATGTCGATGCGATCCAGGCGCGCGGAGATCTCGTCCTGCGCATCGGCGGCGCCCGCGCCGCCCTCGGCCTCCGCGGCCGGGGCATCGGCGGCGCCCGCCAGGCCCGCGCCCACAAGCAGCAGCACGGCTAGTCGACAGGCCATTGATTCGCTCCTCGTTTCCGGGGAATCGGCGCTCCTCGGCGATGACGATCGTGCGGGCGCCCTTTCTCAATTATCGGGGTAAACGCCGATCGGACAAGAGCGCCGCCGGGCCGCCGCGGCCGCATGGCGCCGATCCGCGCGACACCTTACAATTACGACGGAGCGCTCATGACCACGGCCCCAACACATGCCTATAACGTTCGTTTCCTGCCTTCCGGAAAAACCGCCGCGGTTCCCGCGGGCGCCACGCTCAGGGACGCCGCCGCACTCGCGGCCGTTCCCCTGTCGTTCCCCTGCGGCGGCGAGGGCCGGTGCCTCAACTGCCGCGTGCGCATCCTGGACGGGCTCGCCGAGATCTCCGACTGGGACCGGCGCGCGTTCTCGGCCCCCGATATCGAGCGCGGCTTCCGCCTGGCCTGCCGCCTGCCCGTCCTGGACGACCTCACGGTCGAGTGCCAGACCGAGGTCGTGACCGACAAGCGCGAGCACGGCACGGAGGGCGTTCGGCGGCCCGTCTTCGCGGTCCGCACGGTGGACCTGCCGCCGCCCACGCTCGCGCTCCAGAAGACCGCCGCGGAGCGGGCCTTCCCCGGCGGCGGCGCCGCCGCCGTCGCGCGCGATGCGCTCGCCGACCTCGCGCGCCTGGAGCAGGAAGGCGTCCGCCGGTTCTCCGCCCTTTGCCGCGGAGAAGCCGTGCTCGCGCTCGGGCGCGACGGCCGCTTCGCCGGCATCGCCATCGACATCGGCACGACGACGGTGGCCGCGACGCTCGTCGACCTGGCCACCGGCGAGACCCTGGCCGCGGCCGGCGCCCTGAACGCCCAGGCTTCGTTCGGCGCCGACGTGATCTCCCGGATCAAGCACACGATCGACCACGCGGGCGGCACGGCCGCGCTCGCGCGCGCCGTCCTGGCGACGATCGAGGAGACGATCGACGAGACCTGCCGCGCGGCGGGCCTCGGCCGCGAGCGGATCGCGGCGCTAGCCATGGCGGGCAACCCGGCGATGATCCACCTCGCCCTGGGGCTCGCGCCGGCCGGCCTTGCGCGCGCGCCGTACGTGGGAGTCACGCCCGGCGGCTTCACGCTCACCGCCCGCGAGCTCGGCCTGGCGGTCTACGGGCCGGCGCCGGTGTTCGTGCTCCCGTCGATCGCGAGCAACATCGGGAGCGATCTCATCGCCGACCTTCTCGTGGCGCGCATCGAGGAGCACGAGGGCGTGTCGGTGCTCATCGATCTGGGGACAAACGCCGAGATCGTGGCCGGCAACGCGAAGGCGCTCTGCGCGTGCTCGACCGCCGCGGGCCCCGCGTTCGAGGGCGCGACGATCTCCTGCGGCATGCGCGCCGGTACCGGCGCGGTCGACAGAGTCGCGTGGTCCGAGGAGGACGGCCTCGCGGTGCATGCGATCGGCGACGTCCCGCCGCGCGGGATCTGCGGGAGCGGACTCCTGGATCTTGCGGCCGTGCTCAGGCAGGCCGGCATCATCGACCCCACGGGGCGCCTGCTCCCCCCCGCCGAGCTGCCGCCCGGCGTCCCCGACGGCCTCGCGCGGCACATCGTCGCGAACGGGAAGACGACGGCGTTCGACCTCGGCGGCATCGCCGTCACCGCGGGCGACATCCGGCAGCTCCAGCTCGCCAAGGGCGCCGTCGCCGCCGGCGTGCGGACGCTGCTCGAGCACCTGGGCACGACGGAAGACAGGGTCGAGACGGTCCTCCTGGCGGGCGCCTTCGGCAGCTTCGTGCGCGTCGAGAGCGCCCGAGCGATCGGCCTGGTGCCGCCGGGAGCGGCGCACGTGGCCGCCCTCGGCAACGCCGCGGGCAGGGGCGCCCGGCTGGCGCTCCTGTGCGACGAGGCCAGGGAACGGGCGCGCTCGCTGGCGGCGCGCATCACGTACGTGGAGCTCGCCGGCAATCCCGTGTGGCGCACGCACTTCGCCGAGGCGATGCGCTTCCCGGAGTGAGCACCGATGCTTGCGATCCTCGTGATCGTTCTGGTTCTGCTGGCGCGGTTCTGGGGACCGGGGCTCCACATCTGGGCCGGCGACCGGACGATCGAGCGCCTGCGCGAGAAGCGGCGGCACCTGCCCTCCGAAGACCTGATTCTCCGCCACCCCGAGCCGTTCCTCTACGGCACGGTCGCCGCCGACCTCATCAGCTTCAAACGCTTCGGCGGCCGGAGGAACAGTTGCCACAACTGGAACATGGCCGAGCGCCTCGCGCCGTTCCTGACCACGCCGGCCACGCGCGCCTTCGGCCTGGGGTACCTCTGCCACCTGGCGGCCGATGTCACGAGCCACAACATCTTCGTGCCGTACGAGCGCGTCGCCGAGCTCACCCCTCCCTTCATGGGCCACGCGTTCCTGGAGTCGCTCGCCGACGCCCACATATCCGAGCGCTGCTGGGAGCGGCTCAAGGAGCTGCGCCACCGCACGAACTTCGCGCACTACGACGCCATCGTGGACGAGGCCGTCGGCGTCAAGGTCCTGCCGCTGCGCGGCAACCGCTGGATCTTCAGGCGCCTGGTGCTCGCCGCCTACCGCCCGATGTGGCGCCGCGCGCACGGCTTCTGGCGCCACGGGCAGCATCTGGTCGAGCTCGATCTCACGCTGCTGCACATCCTCAGGAACCAGGTCCTGGAGGACATCGACAGCGTGATCAGCGGCAGGGACTACGACCTCCTGACGGCGCAGGACCCCTCGGGGCTCAAGGCCCTCCGCGACGCGCGCCTTCTCAGGCGGCGCATCCTCGAACTGCACCCCACGCGCGACCGCGCGCTGCCCGAGGCCCGGCGCGTCGCGCGCGAGCGCTTCTGGAACCTCCAGCGCCCCCTTTTCCCGCCGGGGCGGCGGTAGTACGATAGGCTGTAGGCTGTAGGCCATACACGGCTATAGCGCCCGCGCAGACGGACAGACCTCATGCCCCCTCAGAACGACTCCTCAGAGAAGATCCTGGCGAGCGCCCGGCGCGTCCTGGCGGCCGAGGGCGCCGCGGTCCTCGGCGCGGCCGCGCACCTCGGCGAGCCCTTCTGCCGGCTCGTCGGCGCGATCCTCGGCCTGCCGCCCGGACGGGTGGCCGTCACCGGCGTCGGCAAGAGCGGCATCATCGGCATGAAGATCGCGGCGACGCTCGCGAGCGTCGGCACGCCGGCCTTCTTCCTGAAGCCTCTCGACGCCGTGCACGGCGACCTCGGCATGATGGCGCGCGGGGATCTGCTCCTCGCCCTCTCGCACAGCGGCGAGACCGCGGAGATCCTCAACGTCGTCTTCGCGGCCAAGAACATCGGCGCCCGGGTCGCGGCCATGACCGGCCAGCCCGAGAGCACGCTCGCGCGCGAGGCCGACCTGGTGCTCGAGGTGCACACGGCGGGAGAGGCCTGCCCGCTCGGGCTCGCCCCCACGACATCGACGACCGTGGCGCTCGCCGTCGGCGATGCGCTCGCCATGACGCTGCTGGAGATGCGCGGCTTCTCCCGCGAGGACTACGCGCGCTACCACCCGGGCGGGAGCCTCGGCCGGCGCCTGAGCCTCACGGTCGGGGAGTTCATGCGGACGGGCGCGCTCCTGCCGCTCGTCAGGGACACCGACACCCTCGGACAGGGCCTCGCGGCCATGACCGACAAGGAGCGCCTCGGGGTCACGCTCATCGCCGGCGCCGATGGGCGGCTCGCCGGCATCCTCACGGACGGCGATCTCAGGCGGATCCTGGCGCGCGAGCGGGATCTGGCGGGCATCCTCGACCGCCCGCTCGCCGACTTCATGACGCGCCGCCCGATCACCATCGAGCGCGACACTCCCGCAAGCGAGGCCCTCAGGATCATGGAGGTGCGGGGCATCACCAGCCTCGCCATCATGGACGAGCAGGGCCGGCCGGAAGGCATCGTGCACCTCCACGACATCCTGGGGCGGAGCAAGTTCTACGTGTGAGGAAGGACGGTGCCGCGAGGGCGCCCCGCATCGGCGGCAAAGCACCGCGCACTCGGGACACACCGAAACCCCTTCGTGCCTTCGTGGCCTTTCTCGCCTTCGAT
>DHGK01000254.1 GCA_002402755.1 Planctomycetes bacterium UBA4800 | reverse complement strand
GGATCGACCTGGAAGCCCTCGGCCGCCCGCGCGGTCACGTAGACGGGCGCACCCCCCACGAACTTGATCATGTTCGGATAGCAACTGTAGCCCGGGTCGATGAGGATGACCTCGTCGCCGGGCTCCAGCAGCGCCGCGAAGAGCAGGAACATCCCCGGCGAGGTGCCGGCGGTGATGAGGATCTGGTCGGGCGACGGCGGCACGCGCGCCGCCGCGGCGTAGCGCCGCGCGATCTCCTCCCTGAGCTCGGGCAGTCCCAGGCTGTGGGTGTAGTGCGTGTGGCCGGCGCGCATGGCCTTGCGCGCCGCCTTGAGCACGCACGGCGGGGTCGGGAAATCCGGCTCGCCCACCTCGAGGTGGATGACGGATGCGCCCGCGGCCTCGAGCTTCTTGGCCGCCTCCATGACTTCCATGACCTGGAAGGCGGTGATCTCCTCGGCGCGCCGGGAAGGCCGCTGCGCGGTCACCTGGCAACCTCCTTCGCACCCGCCCGCACCGGTTCGTTCGCGCGCTTGATGAGGTAGTAGCCGGCGGCGAGCGCGAAGACGAGCGCGGCGATGCCGGCGAGGGCGAGCGGATCGAGCTTCGTGTACTCCAGCAAGATCACCTTGCGGGCGACGGCGATCATCGCCACCATGAAGATGCACTCCACGTGGACGATGTGCTCCCGGAAGTACGACTTGACGGTCTCGAAGAGCTCGAGGCCGATCAGCACGATCAGGAAGAGCCCGAACGTGTCGAGCAGCTCCTCGACGTCCAGGATGCCGTCGGCCCGCAGGTCGCCCGCGATCGTCACCACGACGTCGACGAGCGCGAAGGCGATCGCCGCCGCCATCAGGACCATCAGAACGCCGACCACCGCGAGCTCGAACCAGGCGCGCAATTTGCCGATCATACGCCGCCGCTCCTCCTGCCGGCGCTCATGATCTGCAACGTCATCGGCTGCAGCCGAGCGCATCCGGCGTCGTGTCCTCGCCTCTCGCCGGGAACGGAGCGGGCATCGCGGCGCCGCGCGCGAAGAGGTAGCTCAGCACGTAGACCGCATCGGCGATGTCCACCCGGCCGCCGTCGTTCGCGTCGAGCGCGTCCTCGCAGTCCGTCGCGCGCCCCGCGAAGAGGCATAGTAGTATCATCACCGGATCGGAAAGATCAACAACCCCATCCCCGTTGGCGTCCCCGCGGATGAAGCCGGGCGGCGGCGGCGGCGCGCATCGCGCCCCGAGCTCGCAATCGAAGCTCACGTCCGATTCCGGCGCGCCGCCCGCCTGCGGGGTGCGGGTGACGGCGAGCTCGTAGAAATCCGCCTCGGCGACGGCGACCTCCTCGCCGACGGGCACCGATCGCCCGTTCATCGCCGCCGCGTAGTCGTAGCCTTCCTCGGCCGCGACCGTGAAGGCGGCGCGGTCGGTGTACACCGTCCTGTCGTCGATGCCCTCGACCGCGATCTGCGCGCGTACGGCCGCAGCCGCGAGAAGGAGCGCCGCAGCGATGCGCCGGCAACGCCGCGCGGGATCGACCGATTTCGGCTCGTGCATGCAAGTCCTCGCCTACTGCCATCGAGATCGTCCAGCCTCTATTATCGAGCCGGAAGCGCGGCGCGGCAACGAGGCCTTTCCCTCAGCGCAGCTCGCGCACCCCCGCGGCATCGACCGCGACGCGCCGCGCGCCGGCGGCGGTCTCGACCTGAACATCGAGGACTTCGCCGGCGGCGGTCGCGCGAACCTCGCGCACCGATGCGGCGCCGCCCGCCCGGACGAGCTCCAGGCACACGACGAAGTCCGCGGCCGCGGCGGTGCGGCGAAGGAGCAGCGCGGGCAAGCGCTCGGTCGCCGGGTTGCCGGGTCCATCGGCCACGACGACCGTCGTGCCGGGGGCGGCGGCCGCCGCAAGCGCCACCGTGCCCGCTCCGTCCACGCGCCAAGCGCCGCGCACGCACGGGCCGGCCGGCGCCGACCGCGCGTTCGCCAGGTGTTCGTAACCGTTCCCCGCGGGCAAGGACTCGGGCGCCAGGCTCCCGGCCGGCGGCGCCTCGAGCGCGAACGCCCCGTGGTTGTGGTAGACCCATTCGTAGCGCCGCTCTCGATCGCTCGCGAGCCGATCGACGAGTAGAATCCCGAAGTCGAGCAGCGCCGCGGTGCGTGTCCATGCCACTCCGGGGTACGCCGTGTCGCATCGCGCCGTCACCCACCTGATCGCGCCCTCGCCGTTGAACGAGACCTGCGTTCCCGCGGCAGGCTTCTGGCTCTTCCCGTCGACCACGACGACGTTGTGGCTCACGCTCTGCCGGTACCAGGCGCCGTTGAGCGGAATGCCGTAGCCGGACGTCCCCAGATCGGGCGCGAGCGTGCGGCCGAGCCCCGCGACGATCACGTTGAGCTTGTCGGGGTGGCCGTGGCCGCCGCCGTGCGGCCCGAAATCCATGAGCACGAACGCGGGGCCGCCCGCAAGCTCGCCGCGCAGGATGCCGAAGCCCGTCGCGGGCAGGAGCGCGCTCTCGGCGCGGACGCCTTCGACCTGCGGCGGCAGCTCCTCGATGCCGTGGAGCAGCGCCGCGAGCGTCGTGCGCTCCTTGCCGTAGGCGCGCGCCAGGACCTCGCGGAACGCGCGCTCCTCGGGGTACCAGACGGCCGCGTGCTCGTAGTGCGCGGCCTGGCTCGTCAGGCGCGCGGCGCCGCCGTCGTTCGTCGCGTGGACGACGAGGAAGGGGTCGGCAAGCGCGATCGGCGCCTCGAACATGCGCTTGAGCTTCGGGGCGCGCGCAACGAGCGGCACGCCGTTCCGCTCGGCCGCGATGACGAGCTCGACCAGCGCCGAGAGCGTGTAGAAGTGGTAGCCCGTCGACCCCTCGAACCAGAAGCCCTCCTCGCTCACGCCCTTCTCGACCTGCGCCAGGAAGCCCGAGCGCGGGTTCTCGATCGCGAACTCGATGCGCGCGCGGTCGCCGAGCAGGAACCCGATCATGCCGATCGCGGCGTTGTGCCAGCAGTGAATGTTGTGAATCGTGCTCGTCTGCCGCTCGAGGAGCTCGGCCGTGGGCTTGAACCATGCGTTCTCGATCGCGTCGCGGTCCTTCGGCGTGAGGGCGTCGCTCTCGGCCAGGAGTTCGTAGGCCTTGAGCGGCTGGAGGATCGCGACGGCCTCGTCGAGCGACTGCGCCATGATGCGGCCCTTGCCCGCCCAGCGGCCGTGCGGGGTCGTCGACGGGAAGAACGCGGCGTAGTCGCGGAGAATCCTCGCCGCCGCCTCGGCGTGGCGGCGCTCGCCCGAGATCCGGTGGACGAGCGCGAGCGCGTACAAGCTCCGGAAAATGCGCGCGTGCGTCTGGCTCCGCCAGTAGGCATCGAAGCGCGCATCGCGCCACACCTTGCCGTCGGCCGGGCAGACGTGCTCGTCGGGCCGCGCGGCGTCGTAGCGCAGCATGACCGCGTGGTCGGGGCAGAAGTAGTCGTGGTACCAGCCGGTCTCGCCCGCGGGAATCGGCACCGGCGCGGCAAGCCATGCGTCGGCCGCGTCCTTCTGCTGCGCGTACGCCTTTCGCGCCCAGGGCAGGCGTGCGATGCGGTCGCGCACGGCGTCGATCTCCTTCGCCGTCAGGTGAAGAACCGGCCCGGCCCCCGCGGAAAGGCCGAGAACAAGGAGTGATGCGGCGGCGATGCCGGCGCGTGCGCGAGTGCGGGTCGTCATGCGGCGCTCCTTTCGGCGGCTCGGACACGGGCATCGTAGCGCGGCGCGCGGCGCGATGCGAGGCGGCGCGCCCGCCGCCGGGCGTGCGCCGGCGCTACTTGAGAACGAAGCTCGCCGGCGCATACGCCGCCAGCGGGAAGGAGAACGCGCCTGCGGCGATCTCGAGCGGCGCGCCCGTCGTCTCGCCGCGAAGCGTGACGGGCGTGGCCGTCGTGAACTTCCCGCCCGCGGGCAGCGTGACGGTGAGCTCTCCGCCGGCGCCGCCCTGCTCCCAGACGCGGAAGATCGTGCCGGCGCCATCGGGATTCGGGCCGAACGCGCTCACGGCGACGCCTCGTCTGGAAAGCGTGATGCCCGACTGGCTGGGCGGCAGCGTTCCCGGGCGCGCGACCGAGCGCGCGGCGACCGCCGGGACGCGCATCTCCATCGCCGGCGTGTAGAGCGCGGATTCGGCATCGAACTTGGCGAAGCTCCAGATCCGCACCTGGGACGTCATGCGCGCGCCGTCGCCGATCCACGCGGCGAAGTTCGTGCGCCAGTAGGCGGTCTTGATCACGTTCGTCAGGTCGGGCCGGTAGATGCCCCAGCATCGTTCGAGCGTGGCGAGCGCATCGAGCGCACCGATAAGGGGGCGGCTTCGCTGCGCGATTCGCGTGGCGGCGGGCATGCTCGCAATCCCGTGGATCCAGGGGCAAGGAAGATCGGCGCGGATGACGGGGAGCGCGTGGAGAGCCTCCTTGGCGAACTCGTTGAAGAAATCGTCGAGCGTGCCGACCTGCGCCACGATACCGCGCTTCCGGTAGAACTCCAGATCCTCCCCGACGGCGTCGGGGCTCGGCGGCCCTTGATTGTCGCCGGTCATCGCGAGGTGCACCCACGTCTTGTACGGCCAATCGGCGGGCGGCAGCGCCGGAATGCCGTAATCGTCGTTGTAGAACGTCAACACGCGCGAGCCGTCCGGGCCTTCCCACCAGAAGACCGGCGGCAGGCTGAAGGCGAAGTTGACGACCGGGCCGCCCATGTGGAAGAACCTGATCCCCGCGTGCGCCATCAGCGTCGGCAGGATCCAGGACTGGCCGGGGACATCGGTCGACTTGCCGCTTATCGAAAGCGGTCTCCCGTACGTGCGCGCGAGCGTCGAAGAAATGCCCAGGCCGCGCACGAGGTCCTCGGCCTCGGCCGTTTCCGTGTGGATCGTATACGGAAGCGCGTGGATGGCGATGTTGCCGTCGCGAATCGCCTGCTCGATCCTGGCGCGTCGCTCCGGGCTCTGCCCTTCCCAGAGGATCTGCTGCATCGGGAAGCCGGACAGCGTCCAGACGAACTGCCGCTCCTTGGGCTGGTCCTTGTTCTTCTCGATCGCCTCGATGAGCCTGTCGGTCATCTCGGTTCGATATTCGTGGACGACGTCGTGGGCGGTCGAGGTGTAGCCGATGTCGAAGTGGGTCTTGTAGACGATGTAGACCCGCTCGAGGCGGGCCTTGTTCACGGACGGATCGGCGGCCGGCGCCGCGTGGGGCTCGAGGGCGATCAGGGTCTGCGCCGCCACGACGGCGGCGATGACGGCGGGGATTCTC
>DHGK01000265.1:15682-16034 GCA_002402755.1 Planctomycetes bacterium UBA4800 | reverse complement strand
AGGGAAATCAGTGACTGTCCCCGGAAGCTCCCCGCCGTTGACAGGTCGTGCGCCGATGGCAATCATCAGGGTACGGGGCCGCCGGCGGGCCCCGCATGCACAGGAGAGGAGGAACCAGCAATGCCCGAACGACGCGCGCGGCGGAGCTTCCTGAAAGCCGGCGGCGCGGCGGCGGCCGTCGCCGCGACGAGCCTTCGCGTTCTGGGGGCCGGCGACAGGCTGCGCCTCGCCTTCATCGGAGTCGGCAACCGGGGGTCGCAGCTCCTCGCGTCGTTCGTCAAGAACCCGCAGGTCGAGGCGGCCGTGCTCTGCGATGTCGATCGGCGAATGCTCGACCGGGCCAAGGACAAGG
>DHGK01000265.1:0-15676 GCA_002402755.1 Planctomycetes bacterium UBA4800 | reverse complement strand
CCGGATCACTGGCACGCCCTCCAGATGATCGCCGCCTGCGAGGCCGGCAAGGACGTCTACGTCGAGAAGCCGCTCTCCATCACGGTCGTCGAGGGCCGGAAGATGGTCGAGGCCGCGAAGCGCCATGCGCGCGTCGTCCAGGTCGGCATCCAGCGCCGGTCGTCGGAGGCCTATCGCCGCGCGCGCGAGCTGATCGTCGGGGGCGGCCTGGGCGCGATCACGGTGGCGCGCGCGTACCGGCTGAGCAACATGCACCCCGCGGGCATCGGCACGGCGCCCGACGCCTCGCCGCCCCCCGAGCTCGACTGGGACCTCTGGCTCGGGCCGCGCCCGGCGCGGCCGTTCCGGGAGACGATCCACCCGTACAAGTTCAGGTGGTGGGACCTGTACTCATCCCAGGTCGCGAACTGGGGCGTTCACTACTTCGACGGCATGCGGTGGCTCGCCGGGGCCGAGGCTCCGGTGTCGGTGTCGGCGCACGGGACGCGCGCCGCGGTCGGCGACGACCGCACGATCCCCGACACGGTCGAAACGATTCACGAGCTGCCCTCGGGGTGCCTGGTCATCTTCGGCCAGTACGAGGCGAGCGGCAATCCGGCGATGCGCGGCGGCGACATCGAGGTCCGCGGCTCGCGCGGCACCATGTACGTCCAGGGCAACGGCTACGAGATCGTGCCCGAGCGCGGCGGCCAGTTCCAGGACCCGGCCCCGCGCATGGACGCCGCGAACGTCAAGACGCCGGAGCCCGGCGACGCGACCGACGCCCACGTGCGCAACTTCCTGGAGTGCGTGTACAATCGCCGCACCCCGAGCTGCGACATCGAGGCGGGCCACCGGTCGACGACGTTCGCGCTGCTCGCGAACATCAGCCTCGCGGTCAAGGCGCGCCTGGAGTGGGATGCCGGGAAGGAATCGATCGCGGCTCCCGCCGGGGCGAACCGGCTGCTTCACTACGAGTATCGCGCGCCGTGGAGGCTGCCCGATTGAGGCTGGGGCCCGGCCGCGGCGGGGGGATTCCGAGGATGCGGGCGCGGCCCGCGCGACAAGGAGAAACGCAATGCATCGCCGGTTTCGTGCAACGCTGACAGCGCCCGGAGCGCGGGCGGCGTGTCTTCTCGCGGCGCTCGCGTGCGGCGCGGCGCTCGCACGCAGCGCGCCGCTCGGCGCCGGCGAGCCGCAGTCCGCCGACCTGCGACCGCTCTTCGCACACTGGGGCCTCGACGTGCGCCGCCAGGGCGATCGGGGCACGTGCTCGGTCTTCGTCATGACCGGCGCCATCGAGTTCGCCAAGGCCAGGGTCCGCGGGCGCACCGAACGGCTCAGCATCGAGTTCCTGAACTGGGCCGCCAACGCCGCGCACGGCGACGGCAAGGACGGCGCCTTCTTCTCGGACCTCTGGAAGGGCTTCGCGACGTACGGCATCTGCCCCGAGGAGGACATGCCGTACGCCGCGGCCTTCGATCCGAAGAACGCGCCGAGCGAGTTCGCGCGCGACCGGGCGATCCAGGCCCATGCGCTCGGGCTGCGCATGCGCTGGATCAAGGAGTGGGACCCGCGCAAGGGCGTCGATGCCGCGCAGCTTGCCGAGATCAAGCGGACGATCCTTCGGGGCCGGCCGGTGACCGGCGGCTTCCTGTGGCCGAAGCAGGCACGCTGGGAGGGCGGCGTCCTCCGGATGTGCCCGCGCGACGCCGTGCACGACGGGCACAGCGTGCTCCTCGTCGGCTTCACGGATGATCCCGCGCAGCCGGGCGGCGGCGTCTTCATCATCCGCGACTCGGGCAGGGGCGGCCCGGAAGGGCGTCTCACCTACGAGTACGTTTCCGCGTACATGAACGATGCGGCCTCGGTCGAGAGCCCGGAGAGCGCCGCGCCGTGCGCGGGCCTTCCGGGCATTGCGCTCGCCGCGCTCGGCGCGTTCGCCGCGCGGCCGCTGCCGCTGACGGCCGTACGCCTCACCGGCGGGCCGCTCAAGAACGCGCAGGACCTGGACGCGAAGTACCTGCTCGGGCTCGAGCCGGATCGGATGCTGGCCCACCTGCGCCGGTGCGCCGGGCTCGAGCCCAGGGCCCGCGGGTACGGCGGGTGGGACGGCGGCGAGGGCAAGCAGCTCACGGGCCACATCGCCGGGCACTACCTCTCGGCGGTCAGTCTGATGTACGCGGCGACGGCCGATGCGCGCTTCAAGGACCGCGCCGACTACATCGTCGCCGAGCTCGAGGAGATCCAGAACGCGCACGGCGACGGGTACATAGGCGCGCAGACCGACAGCAAGGGCGTCGATGGCAAGGTCCTCTACGGCGAGGTGGCTCGGGGCGTCATCCGCTCGGGCGGCTTCGATCTCAACGGCCTGTGGTCCCCGTGGTACGTCCAGCACAAGCTCTACGCGGGCCTGCGCGACGCCTATCGCTTCACGGGCAACAGGACGGCGCTCGATGTCGAGATCAAGTTCGCCGCCTGGGCCGAGAAGATCCTCTCGGGGCTCGATGACGCCAAGCTCGGGGAGATGCTCAACACCGAGTTCGGCGGCATGAACGAAGTGGCCGCCGACCTCGCGCACGACACGGGCGACGCGCGCTGGCTGGCGCTCGCCGGGCGCTTCGAGCATCGCGCCATCATCGAACCGCTCGCGCGGGGAGAGGACATCCTCGGCGGCAAGCACGGCAACACGCTCGTGCCGAAGCTCATCGGCGAGCTGGCGCGCTTCATCTACGCGGGCAACGAGAAGGCCGGCGCGGCCGCGAAGTTCTTCTGGGACCGGGTGGCGCACCACCACAGCTTCGCCACGGGAGGCCACGGCAGGAACGAGTATTTCGGCCGCCCCGACATGCTGAACGACATGGTGGACGGACGCACCGCCGAGACGTGCAACGTCTACAACATGCTCAGGATGACGCGCACGCTCTTCGCGCTCGAGCCCGACATCCGCCACGCCGACTTCCACGAACGGGCGCTCTTCAACCACATTCTGGGCTCCATCGATCCCGCGGCCGGCTGGACCTGCTACATGGTGCCGGTCGGCCGGGGCGTGACGCGCGAGTACGAGCGCAACATGCTCGACGGGGGCTTCACCTGCTGCGTGGGATCGGGGATGGAGAGCCATGCGCTCCATGCCCACGGGCTGTACTACGAATCCGGCGACACGCTGTGGGTGAACGTGTACGCGCCCTCGACCGCGGCGTGGAGCGCGGCGGGCGCGGGCGTGACCATGGAGACCGATTTCCCGGAGGGGGAATCGGCGGCATTGACGCTCAGCCTCGCCACGCCGCGGCAGCTCACGCTGGCGCTGCGCCGCCCGTACTGGGCGGGCGAGGGCTTCCGCGTCGAGGTGAACGGCGAGCCGGTCGCCGATCCGCCCGCCGCCGGGTCGTACGTCAAGCTCGCGCGGACGTGGAAGAACGGCGACAAGGTGACCCTGACGCTGCCCAAGGCGCTGCGCCTTGAACCCCTGCCCGACAACCCGCGCCGCGTCGCCGTGATGTGGGGGCCGCTCGTCCTGGCGGGCGACCTGGGAGCCGAGGAGACCGCCCGGAGACGCGGGCGGCGGGGGGAGGCGAGGAAGGACGCCGCGGCCGAGGATGCCGTCCCCGTGTTCCTCGCGGCCGGCGAGCCCGTCGAGAAGTGGCTGAAACCGGTTCCCGGCAAGCCCGGCGTCTTCCGCACCGACGGCGTCGGCAAGGACCGCGATGTCGAGTTCGTGCCGTTCTACAAGCTGCACCGGCGCGCGTACGGCGTCTACTGGGACCTCTTCACGCCCGAGGAGTGGGCGCGGGAGGCGGCGGGCTACGGCGCCGCGCAGGAGAAGCAGCGCAAGCTGGAGGCGGCGACGGTGGCGTTCGTCCAGCCCGGCGAGATGCAGCCCGAGACCGACTTCAACTTTCAGGGCGAGGAATCGACCGTGGTGCGCGTCATGGAGCGCGCCGCACGGCGCGGCGCCAAGTGGTTCTCCTTCGACCTGCCCGTCGACGATGCCCATCCGATGGCGTTGATCGTCACGTACAGCAGCGACGAACGGCAGCGGCGGACGTTCGACATCCTGATCGACGGCGCGCGCGTCGGAACCCAGGCGGTGGAGCGGCGGACGCCGGAGCAGGATCCGCGCCTCTTCGATGTCGAGTACCGGCTGCTCCCGGACGCGGTCCGCGGCAAGACGAAGGTGACCGTGCGCTTCCAGGCCGCCGGCGGCGACGAGATCGCGGCGGTCTGCGGCCTCCGCATGATCCGCGCGGACGCGGAGCGGTAGGCGGCGCCGCGGGCCTCCCGCGGGCGGCGTCATCGCCCGCGTGCGCCGCCCGCGCGCAGGGCGAGTCTTGCCGCGGCCCGCCGCATCGCCGAGAATCGATGCCTCGAGAGGAGGCGGGCATGAGTGCCAGGGCATCGATTCTTCGCGTCGCGGCCGGTTTCGCGGCAGGCGCCATCGTTGTGGGTGTGTGGGGGGCGCGGGCATCGCTTCCCGCATGCCGGGGCGAGTGCAACCCGAGCGGATGCGCGGCGCCGCCCTGCTGCAGCGGCGATGTGAACGGCGACGCCATGATCGACATCGCCGATGCGGTCTGCCTTCTCTCGTACCTGTTCGGCAACGCGAAGGCGTGCGCCGTCGCCGAGCTTGCTGCTCCGTCCTGCGATCCGTGCCCGCCGCCCGCCGCGTGTCCGCCGGGAACCCTGCCGCTCGACGGCGCGTACGTGTGGCTGCCGGGGCTCCCCGAGGACAACGCGGCTCCGTTTCTCGACGAGCTGGCGGGGCTGAACATACGCCTCGTCCTGACGCAGTACGCGCGCGAGCCTTCTGCCGACCTGCCGGACTCGTTCGTGTGGAGCCGGGGATGCCCGGGCATCATCGGCACGGTTCTCGACGCGGCGCAGGCGCGGGGCATTGCCGTGTACGTGGGCCTCACGTACGGCGGCTTCGGCTTCTACCTGGAGCCGCGTGCGAGCGCGATCATCGCGGACATCGATGCGACCGCGGCCGAGCTCGCGGGCCGCTACGGGAGCAACCCGGCCTTCGCAGGCTGGTACGTCACCGACGAGCCTGAGCTCGCCGCGGCCAGGGATCCCTCGGTGTACTTCGCCTACTATGCCCGCGCGATGCGCGCGATCCGCGCGCACTCGGGCAAGCCCATCGTCGTATCGCCGTACCTCAAGGGCGCCGGGACGAAGACCCCCGAGGAGATCGGCCGCAGGTCGCGCGATTTCCTGGCCGCGACGGGAGTCGATATCCTCAACTGGCAGGACAGCGTCGGCGCGGGCGACATCAACATCGGCTGGCCGGGACGCGGGACGGCGCCCACGTCGGGCGACTACTTCCGCGCAATCGCCGCGGCGGTCGGCAGGGATCGCGCGTGGGCGGACATCGAGCTCTTCACGACGTCGCTTCGCGGGTACACGGGCGGCGGCTACCAGCCGACGTGCATGGCCAGGCTCGGCCGACAGATCGCGCTGGCCGGCGACTGCGTCGGCCGCAGGACGACGTGGATCAACCAGCGGCACATGAGCGCCGCGGCCGCCGACGCCTTCCCCGGCGCGGACCGGCTGCTCGCCGCGTACGGCGCGTGGTACGCGGACGCGGGGCGGTTCATCGCGCCCGCGTCGTACGAATGGAAGACCGCGCCCGATCCGCGCTACGGCGATTGCGGCAACGAGCCCTTCAACCGGGCGAGCGGCGATCCGAAGTCCTATCTGGATGCCGAGTGGACGGGGGTGTGCGGCGATCTTGTCATCGAGGTCGATCTGGGATCTCCGCGGACCGTCGACTTCGTCGCGTGCGAGCTGCTGCACCTGGAGTGGATGAACATACGGTATCCCGCGGCAATGGAGGTTTCGTTCTCGGCCGACAAGAGCGCGTGGAGCGCGCCGCGCATCACCGAGCTCGGGTTCGAGGGAGAGAACGGCGAGTACGTGCTCGCCAACCGCGCGCCGCTCGGGGCGGAGGGGCGCTATCTCAGACTTGCGCTTCGCAACGCCGGCTGGACCTTCCTCTCCGAGATCGAGATCGTCGCGGCGCCGGCGCGCTGAAGCCGCGCCGCCCCGCCTATGTTCCCTTCTCGACCGGCAGCTCGGGCCGCGCGGACCACTCCGACCAGCCGCCGTCGTACCAACGGACGTTCGTGTAGCCGAGCAGGCGGCGCAGGACGAACACCGTCTGGCTCGCCTGGTGGCCGGTCCGGCAGTGGACGACGACGGGGGCGTCCTTCGACGGAATGATCCAGGCGTAGGCCTTGGCCAGCTCTTCGACGGGCTTGAAGCGCGGCGTCTCGCCGGCCACGGCGATGTCCTCGTCGATCGGCCGGTTGACGGCGCCCGGTATGTGCCCCGCCCGGGCCTCGTCCGACTTCTCGCCGCTCCAGTACTCCCTGGGCCGCACGTCGAGGATGAGCGCGCTCTTCGCGTTGACGATCTCGAGCACCCGCCGGTAGTCGACGGTGAACGTGTCGGCGGTCCCGTCCGCCGGATAGCGCGTCTCGGGCAGGACGGGCAGCGCGGCCGTCAGGGGCCGGTTCTCCGCCGCCCACTTCTCGATGCCGCCCTCGAGGATGCCCCAGCGCGCGTGGCCGAGGCGGTCCAGCGCGATGCCGATCAGCGTCGCATCGTGCATCCTCTCGCCCGGCACGATCGCCACGATGTCCTCGGGGCGGATGCCCATGAGGCCGGCCCTCCGCGCGAGCACGTCGACCGGCATGAGCATCGAGGACACGCCGGCGACGACGCCGCGCACGCTCTCGGGACTGAGGCATACCGAGCCCGGGATGTGGGCCGTGTTGTACTCGGGCTGCGGGCGCGTGTCGATGATCTTGACCGCGCCGCGCGCGAGATCGCCGGCCAGCCGTGAGGTCTCCAGGAGCATCGCCTCGGTGCGCGGGGCGCTCGGCGCCGGCGGGAGCGCCGCCGCCGGACTCGTTGCCGGCGGAGGCGGCACGGGCGTCCCGGGCGCTGCGAAGAACGCGCGCCACGCGTTGATCCTCTCGACCTCGGCCGGGCCGAGCGGCTCGCCCCGGAGCGAGGCGGGTTTCAGGCATCGCTCGAAGAAGCCCTGGAGCCCGTCCGTCAGGAAGTACACGTTGCGGTACCCCATGCGCGCGAGCGAGTCGCGAGCCTGGGCCGGGTGGGTCATGCCGTTCGAGTAGAGCACGATCCGATCCGCGCCCGCGTACGGCGCGAGCACTGCGGGAAGCTCGGTGATGTCCGCGTTCATCGCGCCGCGGATGTGGAACGCCGCGAACTCCCCGGGCGTGCGGATGTCGACGACGACGAGGCCGCGGCCGCCCTGCATGATGGCGTCCGCGAGCTCCTCCGGCTCCACGTGGTCCTCGCCGGCGGCCACGTCCCCGAGCAGCGCCTGCTCGAACGGCGCCGCGGCGCCCGGCGCGGAGATCGACGGGGACGGCAGGAGCCACAACCCTCCCGCGAGCACGAGCAGGGCGAGACTGAACGCCCGCAGAAACGGCGTGCCCAGGTACGCGCCGGTGCGCGCGACCTTGCGCTCGATGAGCTCGGCGCCCCAGAAGCACGCGACCGCGATGCACGTGAACAGGAACGCGAACGAGCCCTGCGACATGCCGAGGTCCTGCCAGGCGACGCGGATACCGGCATCGCCGAGCGTCTCGAGCCCCTTCACGACCGGATACACGGCGTTGAAGATGATGGCGCCGAGCCCCGCGCCGGCGAGGAATATGAGGGCGTCGAGCTTTCCCGACGCCAGGCCCACGGCCGCCGTGCCGGGGCACCACGCGCTCATGACGAAGCCGATGCCGAAGAGCAGGCCGCCCGCGATCTGGGCGCCGTAGATCGTCGGCATCATGTAGATCTGGTCGGCCGCCACCCAGCCCATCGAGAGGAAGCAGCACATGCCGATCATGGCGACGATCATCGCCGAGAACATCACCTTGAGGACCGCCATGTCGCGGAAGTAGAAAATCCCGGCGAGCCTGCGCGAGCTGCCGAAGCCCGCGCGCTCGAGCGCGAAGCCGAACCCGCAGCCGATCAGGAACGCGAGGAGGAACGCCTGCCCGCTTCCTAGCGCGTCGAGGCCGAACATGGTCTTAATCATGCCACTGCCTCCTCACGAACCAGGCCATGCCGTAGCCGCCTGCGAAGATGCAGAGCATGAAGACGAGGCTCCCGGAGAGCAGCAGCGCCCCGCCCGTGAGCGCCTGGCCGGACGTGCAGCCGGCCGCAAGACGGCTCGCGAAGCCGACGATGACGCCGCCGCCGAGCGCGAGGAGCGCGCGCAGCTTCCACGGCGCCTTGGCGCCCCGCTCGAGCTTGAACGCCACGCGATTCGCAAGCACGGCAGAGAAGAGCCCGCCCGTGAACACGCCGGCGAACATGAAGACCAGGTAGTGCCTGAGCGGCTGGTCGCCCCAGCTCCCGAAGTACTCGCTCGCGCTCGTGGCGCCGGGCAGGAGGCAGCACTGGAGGTACGCGCCTGCGCGCGCGATGCCCCCCGACGCGCCGAGACCGGCCCCGAGCACGAGAAACGAGACCAGGAGCACGAGCCCGAGGAGCGTGCCCGCCAGATACGGGTTCATGTAAGGCCGGGGTTCCCTGCCGTGAGACGTTGTTTCGTTCGTCATGGCTCAGCACCCCGCCGATTTCTTCCTGGCCGGCGCGGCCGGCGCCGCGGGCGCGGCCGCGGGTCCGGACGGCGGCGCTCCGACCGCCGCGCGACCTGCCGGCGCCGCGGGAAGCGGCACCGCCCTGACGGCGCGGCCGAGCTCCGTCTCTCCCCAGAAGGCTTCCATGCCTCCGTGCAGCGCCTTGATCGGGCGCGTCGTCTTCTGGGAAAGGATGCCCGCGACCTGCATCGCGAGGGAGCCGTCGCGGTCCACGATCAGGAGCGGCACCTGCCCGACGAGGAACGCCGGATTGCTCATGAGGTCGACGATGTCCACGTTCCTGGCCTGCGGCAGGCTGTAGTCGGCGAACGCCTCGGGCGGCCGGATGTCTACCAGGTCGAACGTCCCGGGCAGATCGGCGAGCGTGCGCTTCAGATCCGCCGGCGACATGCGGTCGGCCAGGCGGATTGCGCGCGAGGGCGCCTGAGCGGCGCTCGGCGCCGCGGCCGCCCCGAAGACCGGGTAGCCGGCCTCGATCCAGGCCTCGCTGCCGCCCGCCAGGCTGGCCGCGCGCGTGAAGCCCTTGCCCTCCAGCACCCCCACGGCCATGATCGAGCGGTACGCCGAGTTGCACACCGTGACGACGGGCTGCGCCGGGTCGAGCTTGGCGGAAAGCTCGGCCAGGCGGTTGAGCGGCAGGTTGACGACCTGGCCGATCCGGAGGCCCATCCACTCGCTCGGCAGCCTGACGTCGACGATCACCGGCGCCTCGTTCCTCTGCATCTGCGCGTAGAGGTCGGCCGGCGTGATCTGCACGCTGCTCGCGACGGGGAGGCCGGCCGCCTTCCAGGCATCGAGCGCCAGCGTCGCGGCCTTGTAGCCCACGCGATGGAGCCTGAGGACCGCCTCCCCGAGCTCGTCCGTGTCCCCGAGGAGGACGAGCGGCGCGCCCCACGGCGCCATCGTGCCGATCCAGGTCTCGAACCTCCCGCGCAGCCCTATGTTGACCGACGCGGGGATGTGGCCGGCGGCGTAGGCATCCGGGGCGCGGACGTCGGCGATGTAGCGGCGTGCGCGGTCGGCCTGGACCTCGGCCGGGGCCGCCGCCGCGGGCGCCGCGTTCCAGTTGACGAGGGGCGGCCCCTCCCTGTTCATGCGCGCGTTGTGCGCGAAGTACCCGGGCGGCTCGCTGAGGTCGGCGAGCACGGCCGCGATGAAGTCGCTCTTGCTCTCGTACTTCAGGTAGGGGTTGGAGGCCTTCTCCCTGCCGATCGTCGAGGACGGCTCGTCGCTCAGGTGGGCGCCGCACAGCGATCCCGCGCCGTGCGCCGGAAGGACGAGCACATTGTCGCCGATCAATGCGAGCTTGTCGTGCCACGTGTCGAAGCTCCGGGACGCGAGCCAGGCCGCCGAGACGTCGCCCTCCAGGAGATCGGGCCGCCCGACGCTGCCCACGAACAGCGTGTCGCCGGTCAGGAGCGCGTAGGGCGTCGCATCGCCCTCCTTGGCGTAGACGGCGCCGCAGATGCCGTCCGGCGTGTGGCCCGGCGTCTCGATCGCCTTGATGACGGCGGTTCCGATCTTGAACGTCGAGCCTTCCTTCAGGGGCTCGATGGGATACCCCGCCCGGCTCGCGGCGCTCTGGAAGATCGGACAGCCCGCGCGCGTGACCAGCTCGAGGTGGCCGGCGATGAAGTCGGCGTGGGAGTGCGTGAGGAAGACGCCCTTGATGGCGAGGCCTTCCTTCTCGATCGCCTCCGTGTAGAAGGCCGTGTCGCGGTCGGGATCGACGATGAGCGCTTCCCCGCCGCTCCGGAGAATGTACGAGTAGTGCGAGAGGACGCCCAGCTCGATCTGGACGATCGCGCCCCCCTGGAACTCGTACGTCGCCACGATCCCGTGCCGCGCCGCCTCGGACGCGTGGGTCGCGGATTCCGCGTCCTTGATCGCGGCGAACGCCAGCGGCGCCGCGGCGAGGACGCCGAGCAGCGCGCGAGCACGACTGCCTTGTCGCGTGAGCATGGCACACCTCCTTGTCAGCAGTGCCGGGTTTTCATGATTGTGCCACACCGAGCGGGGGGGTGCAAACCTCGCACGGGCGAATTGCGGGGGGATGGCCGCCGGGCGGGGCCTGGAATCGCGGGCGGCGGCCGCTCCGGCGGCCGAAAGAAAAGCGGCGGAGCCGGGCTCCGCCGCTTCTTTTCAAACAAGAAAGCCGGGGTTATGTGTGTGTTGATTGGGGAAATTTCGAAGGGTATATGATGGTTGGTAGACCCCGGCTTTTGGAGGCTAACCCCTGAATTCCACTCTGTTTCGACGCGTGTCTTTTCCAGACGACAAGGGACATTATAGCACGCGAGGCCCTGCCATCAATACAAAAAGAGGCGTTTCCGGTTTTTTAAGTGATTCACGCATAACGATTTGCGAACTCGAAGTCGAAATGACCCATAATTAAGGGCGCTCGGAGACCGCGCGCGGCCGCGTTGCTCCGGCACGGACGCGGGCCGGGGCGGATCGCGTCACCCCCGCACGGCCAGGCGCTTTCTCAGGTCCTCGGCCTTGTCGGTCGCCTCCCACGTGAACTCCGGGTTGTTGCGCCCGAAATGGCCGTGGCGCGCCGTCTCGCGGTAGATCGGCCTGAGGAGGTTCAGCGACGTGATGATGCCCCGCGGCGTCATGTCGAAGACCTCCCAGACGGCCTTCTCGATATCCTGCTCGGGCACGACCGCGGTCCCGTAGGCGTCCAGGGTGACCGCAAGCGGCTTGGCGATGCCGATCGCGTAGGCAAGCTGCACCTCGCAGCGCCGCGCGATGCGCGCCGCGACGATGTTCTTGGCGATGTACCGCGCCATGTACGCGGCGCTCCGGTCGACCTTCGTCGGGTCCTTGCCGGAGAACGCGCCGCCGCCGTGCTTGACCACGCCGCCGTACGTGTCGACGATGATCTTCCGCCCGGTGAGGCCGCAGTCGCTCGCGGGGCCGCCCGTGACGAAGCGTCCCGTGGGGTTGACGTGGAAGATCGTGTCCGCGTCCAGGAGCTTGGCCGGGATGATCTTCTTGGCGACGCGCTCGACCATGTCGCGGCGGATCGTCTCGTAGTCCACATCGGGCGCGTGCTGCGTCGAGATGACGACCGTGTGTACGCGGGCGGCGTGGTCGCCGTCGTACTCCACCGTGACCTGGCTCTTGCCGTCGGGGCGCAGGTACGGGATCTCGCGCGCGCTGCGCGCCCGGGCGAGCTCCTCGCAGAGCTTGTGCGCCAGGAGGATGGGCGTCGGCATGAGCTCAGGCGTCTCGTCGCAGGCGTAGCCGTACATGATGCCCTGGTCGCCCGCGCCCTGCTCCTTGTGGAGCCCCGTGCCGTTGACGCCCATGGCGATGTCGGGCGACTGGCGGTCGATCGTCGTCATCACGGCGCAGCTATCGGCGTCGAAGCCCATGGCGGCGCCGGTATAGCCGATGTCGCGCATCGTGGCGCGCACGGTCGCCGGGATGTCGACGTAGCATTCGGTCGTGATCTCGCCCGCCACGATGGCCAGGCCGGTCGTCACGAGGCATTCGCACGCGACGCGCGCCTTCGTGTCCTGGGCGATGATCGCATCCAGGACGGCGTCCGAGACCTGGTCCGCCATCTTGTCCGGATGGCCCATGGTCACCGATTCCGAGGTCACGAGCTTGCGTCTACCCATTGCAGGAGGTCTCCTTTCGTCGCATGTCGTTGATCAACCGCAGGTACCTGTCGATCGCTCCCCGTCCTTCGCTCCACACGGCGTACGCGCCGGCGCCCAGGGCGGCCCGGCGCTCGGGCGAGTCGCACAGCGCGGCGAGCGCCGCGGGCGCCTCGTCCGGCGTTCGCACCATGACGGCGCCCCTGCGATCGAGCAAGCCTATCGCAATATCCCGGAAATTGTCAATGCTGGGACCGAACACGATCGGCGCGCCCCACCTGGCGGGCTCCAGCATGTTGTGGCCGCCGCGGGGGACGAAGGTGCCGCCCATGACGACGAGGTCGGCCGCGCGGTACAGGGAATCGAGCTTGCCGAACTGATCGACGACCAGGACGTCGCCCGCGTCTCCGGCGCCGAGCGTGCAGGGTGTGCGGCCGGACTTGCGGACGAGCGCCAGCACCTCGGGCACGCGCTCCAGGTGCCGCGGCGCGAGCACCAGGCCCGCGCCGCGCAGCTCCGGCAGGGCGCGGAGCAGCAGGTCCTCCTCGCCGGGGTGGGTGCAGCCCGCCACGATGACGAGCCGTCCGGGGGGCAGCGAGAGCTGCGCCCGCACCGGCGCGACGGGCGTATCCTCCCTGCGCGGCACGTCGAACTTGAGGTTGCCGAGCACCGCCAGCTTCTCCCGCGGCACGCCCAGGCGCTCGAGCCGCGCCGCGTACTCCTCGTTCTGGACCCCGTAGCGGTCGACGAGGCCGAAGAGCCGGCGCGCGAGCGGCCGAACGCGGCCGAAGCGGCGCTCCGAGCGCGCCGTGATGCGGCCGTTGATGACGATGCGCGGGATGCCGCGCCGCGCCGCGCCGAGCAGGAAGTTCGGCCAGAGCTCGAGCTCAACCAGGACGATGAGCTGCGGCCGGACGCGCGCCAGCACGCGGTCGACGACCGGCGAGAAGTCGAGCGGCCAGAAGAAACGGGGGATCGACGCGAGGCGTTCCGAGGCGATGAGGTGCGCGGCCTCGGTGGTCACGGAGAGCGCGAGCGGCAGGTCGGGCGACTCGGCGGCGATGCGCCTGATGAGCGGCTCGGCCGTGAGAAGCTCGCCGGCGGAGACCGTGTGGATCCACAGGCCGCCCGCCGCCCCGGGCGGCGGGAGCGACAGGCCGAGGCGCGAGGCGAACCCGGCGCGCCAGCGCCTGACGGTGGCGAACCGCCAGAGGAGGTACGGCGAGAGCACGCAGGCCCCGCCGGCGAGCGCGCAGTTGATTGCGGCGCGCGCCGCCAGGCGGCCGGCCGCCCCCATCACGCCTGGTCCTTGCCGTGGCACTTCTTGTACTTCTTGCCGCTGCCGCAGGGGCAGGGGTCGTTGCGGCCGATGGCGGGGCCCGTGTTCCTGATCGGCTCGACCCGCGCGGGCCCCTGGCCGGCGACGGCCTGCTCCTTCTGCTTCTCGCGCGCCTGCGCGCCGAAGTCGTCGTGGACCTCGCTCGTCACGTTCCAGGCCCGGCCGATGCGCTCCTCGTCCTCGCGCTTGACGCGCACCCGCAGGACGAGCGATGTCACGTCCTCGCGCAGCGCCGCGATCATCTGGTCGAACATCTGGTAGCCCTCGCGCTTGTAGGCCACCTTGGGATCGATCTGGGCGTAGGCGCGCATGCCGATGCCGGCCTTGAGCTGGTCCATGGCGTGGAGGTGGTCCTTCCAGCGCTCGTCCATGCGGTCCAGCAGGACGAAGCGCTCCACCGCGCGGCGGATCTCCTCCCCGTCCTCGGCGATCTTGGCCTCGTAGCGGCTCCGGAAGACGTCGGCGACGTGCGCGACGACCTGCTCGCGCTCGAGGCCCGCGATCGCCGCGGGATCGACGGCGATGTCGTAGCGCGTACGGATGTAGTCCAGGAAGGCGCTCGGATCCTCCTCGCCGCCCGCGCGCGGATCGAGGGCTTCGCGGGCCGCCGCGGCGACGTGGTCGCGGAACATCTTGTAGATGATGGCGCGCAGGTTCTCGCCTTCGAGCACCTTCTGGCGCTGCTCGTAGACGATCTTGCGCTGCTCGTTCATCACCTGGTCGTACTCAAGCAGGCTCTTCCGGATGTCGAAGTTCCAGGCCTCGACCTTCTTCTGCGCGCGCCGGATGGCGCGGCTCACCATGGGGCTCGCGATCTCCTGGCCCTCGGTCATGCCCAGGCGCTCGAGAATGCGCTCGACGCGCTCGGGCGCGAAGCGGCGCATGAGGTCGTCGTGCAGCGACAG
Organism: Planctomycetes bacterium UBA4800; assembly: GCA_002402755.1. GTDB lineage: Bacteria > Planctomycetota > UBA8108 > UBA8890 > UBA8898 > UBA8898. Next base: position 1,212 of record DHGK01000265.1, on the reverse strand, counting down.
GTAGAAGCGCGAGGAGCCGGGATCGCCCTGGCGGCCGCAGCGGCCGCGGAGCTGGTTGTCGATGCGGCGCGCCTCGTGGCGCTCGGTGCCGAGGACGTGCAGGCCGCCGAGGTCCTTGACGGCCTCGACCAGGCGGAAGGACAGGGGATACATGCCGATCGCCTTCCAGTGGGCGCGGAGCGCGTCCTGGAGGCGCGGGATGTCGTCGCCGCACTTCGCGCGGGTCTCCTCGGGAAGATAGTACGCCGCCCAGTGGCGGGTGAGCTCCTCCGCGATGCGATCCTCCGAGAGCTCGGCGCGGAGCGACGCCGGCGCGATGCCCTTCTCCTGCCAGTGCTCCAGGAGCCGCTCGCGCGTGAAGGTCCCGAGCACGATGTCCGTGCCGCGGCCCGCCATGTTGGTCGCGATCGTCACGTTGCCGAGCTGCCCGGCCTTGGCCACGATCTCGGCCTCGCGCTCGTGGTGCTTCGCGTTCAGGACCTCGTGCTTGATGCCGCGGCGCCTGAGCATCTCGCTCAGCTTCTCGGAGTTCTCGATCGAGATCGTGCCGACCAGGCTCGGCCGGCCGACCTTGTGGTACTCGACGATCTCGTTGACGATCTGGCGCCACTTCTCGGCCGGCGTGCGGTAGATGACGTCGGTGTGGTCCGCGCGGATGAGCGGCTTGTTGGTCGGGATGGCGATGACGTCGAGATTGTAGATGGAGTAGAACTCTGACGACTCGGTCATGGCCGTGCCGGTCATGCCCCCGATCTTCTTGTAGAGGCGGAAGTAATTCTGGAGCGTGATCGTCGCCAGCGTCTGGTTCTCCTCCTTGATCTTCAGGCCTTCCTTGGCCTCGACGGCCTGGTGGAGGCCCTCGCTCCAGACGCGGCCGTCCATGAGGCGGCCCGTGAACTCGTCGACGATGACGATCTGGTTCTCCTTGACGACGTAGTCGACATCGCGCTTGTACAGCTCCTTGGCGCGCAGGGACTGCTCGATGTGGTGCGGCCACTCCATGTGCTGGCCCGTGAAGAAGCTGTCGACGCCGACGAGCTTCTCGGCGCGCTCGATGCCCTCCTCGGTGAGGACGACCTGGTGCTCCTTCTCCTTGACGTCGTAGTCGCGGCCGCGCTGGAGGCGCTGGGCCACGCGGTTGGCGATGTAGTACTTGTCGGTCGAGTCCTCGGCCGGGCCCGAGATGATGAGCGGCGTGCGCGCCTCGTCGAT
>DHGK01000102.1 GCA_002402755.1 Planctomycetes bacterium UBA4800 | reverse complement strand
ACCAACGTCGCCGAGACCTCGCTGACGATCCCCGGAGTCCGCATCGTCATCGACAGCGGCCTGGCGCGCATGCCGCGCTTCGACCCGCGCCGGGGCATCGACACGCTCTGGATCGCGCGCGTGAGCCGCGCGTCGACCGACCAGCGCGCGGGACGCGCCGGCCGGACGGCGCCGGGCCGCTGCGTGCGCCTCTGGACGGAGCGCGAGCAGGCGCTCAGGCCGGCATTCGAGCTTCCCGAGATCAAGCGCATCGATCTGAGCGAGGCCTTCCTGGCGCTCAAGGGCATGGGAATCGCGGACACGGCCGCGTTCCCGTGGCTGGAGGCGCCCGAACCGAACGCGCGCGCCCACGCCGAGCGCCTGCTCGCCGACCTGGGCGCGACGGGCGGGCCGGACGGCGCCATCACCGCGCTCGGCCGGCGCATGCTCGCCTTCCCAGTGCACCCGCGCTGCGCGCGCATGCTGATCGAGGCCGGCACGCGCGCCTGCGTGCCGAGCGTCGCGTTGATCGCCGCGCTCGCGCAGGAGCCGCAGCTCCTTCCGCGCGCCCGCGGCGCGTCCCCGCCGGCGATCCGCGCCGAGCCGGGCGATCGTTCCGACTTCACGCCGCTCATGCGCGCGTGGCACTACTGCGCCGGCCGCGACTTCGACGCGGGCGCATGCCGGAGCATGGGGCTCAACCCCGCCGCCGCGCGCCGAGTCGGCCTGCTCGCCGAGCATTTCCTCGCCATCGCCCGCGGCGAAGGACTGCGCCTCGCCGAGGGCGGCGATGACGATGCCGTGTGCCGCTGCGTGCTGGCGGGCTTCGCCGATCGGCTCGCGCGCAAGAAATCGGCCGCGGCCCTCGGCTGCAACCTGGTCGACGGCCGCACGGGCGCGCTCGCGCGCGAGAGCTGCGCCCGCGCGCACGAGCTCTTCGTCGCCGCCGAAGTCAACGAGATCGAAGGCGCCCGAGGGAGCGGCTCGGTCAGGCTCTCGATGGCCACGGCCGTCCGGGAGGAGTGGCTCGCGGAGCTTCTTCCCGACGCATGCTCTGTTCGCGAGGAAGTGTCCTACGACGCCGCGCAGCAATTCGTCGCGGCGTCACGGCGCCGCTTCTTCCTCGACCTGGAGATCGGCTGCACGCGTTCTCCCGATGTCCCCAGGGAGGAGGCGGCGCGGCTCCTCGCCGGCGCGATCGCGCGCGGCGAGATCGCGCTCCCGCGATGGGACGAGGCGGCGGACCAGTGGATCGCGCGCGTCAACTGCGTTGCGGGGTGGTGCCCCGAGGAGGGGATCGCGCCCTTCGGCGAGGAGGACCGGCGCGCCGTCCTCGAGCAGCTCTGCTGGGGCGCGACCGCGGCCAAGGAGGTCGCGGACAGGCCGGTGCTGCCGCTTCTCAAGGCCTGGCACAACCCCGGCCAGGTCGCACTCATCGAGCGCCTCGCTCCCGAGGACATTCGCCTGCCGCGCGGCCGGCGGGCGAAGATCACCTACGCCCCCGGCGCCGCGCCCTTCTTCGCGGCGCGCATCCAGGACCTGTACGATGCCCGCGAGCCGCTTGCGGTCGCGGGCGGCAAGGTGCGCCTCGTCATCCACGTTCTCGCGCCGAGCAACCGCCCGGTGCAGATCACCGACGATCTGGCCGGCTTCTGGCGGAACCATTACCCGAAGCTCAAGCAGGAGCTCAAGCGGCGTTACTGGAAGCACGAGTGGCGCTGAAGAACCCCGCGCGGCGCGCCCGCCGCCGGGCACGATTGACAGCGCTCCGCCGGTTCCCCATACTACACATCGATTCGGTTGCCAGGATCGTTTCGGTCGGAAACGCGCCGGTGTACGCCGGGATGCGAGAAGACGGAGGATCGCCATGAGGCTCGCACGCTGTGTCGTCCGCGCTGTCGCGATCGTTGTCGCGGGCATGTGCTCCCCTCTCGGGGCCGGCGAGGCGCCCGCACTCACCTACGACAGCTTCGAACCGCCGCAGCGCTGCACCGCTTGCCACAAGGAGATCGCCCGCGACGGCGATGTGCCGGACGGCTGCCGCATCTTCCGCCGCCCGTTCTTCGACCCGCAGGGCCGCATGACGATCTGCCAGTGGCACACCGCGAAGAACACCGACATCGATTACCGCATCGGCCCGCGCGAGACGAAGATCGAGCGCTACGCCGTCGCCGTCCCCAAGGACGCCGCCGCGGGCGAGCTCACGGTGCGGGCGCGGCTCCTGTACTCCCAGATCCCCTCGTCGCTCGGCCGGTTCATGCAACTCCCCGCCGAGGAGTACGCACCCATTCTGGTCAACGAGGCGGCCATCACCATCAACATAGAGAAAGAGTAACGCCTGTCCGCCTACGCGAAGGCGGCGAGAGAAGCGTGAACGGGTGCCGGACGACGGGATAGCCACCAAGACACGTGGGCACGAAGGGTCTCGGGTATATTCCGAGCGCGCGGCGATTCACCGCCGGTCCTTGGTGTCTTCGTGTCTTCGTGGCATCGTAACCGTTCACGGTTTTCTCGCCGTGTTCGGGTGCACAACAACGTGTCATCTGACGGAAAAGAAACCACAGAGTCACCGAGAGCACAGAGAAGAACACGGAGAGAGACCGCCGCACT
>DHGK01000258.1 GCA_002402755.1 Planctomycetes bacterium UBA4800 | reverse complement strand
ACGATCCGGTCGCGGGGGTCATCGAGTTCGCCGACTGCGAGATCGAGCATCCCGAAGGGGCCGGGATTGCGATCCACCGCAAGCCGGCAATGGGCTGCGCCATCCGTTTCGAGCGATGCCTGGTGCGCGATGCCGCCGTGAAAGACCCCGCGCTCGCGCCGATCGTCATCGCGAGCGGCGCGGGGGATCGCGCGAGCATCGGCGGCATCGCCTTCATCGACTGCGTCGTCGGCGACCCGATCGACCGGCTGCCGCTCGCGTGGCGCGACTTCGGCGCCGGGGTCCGCCTGGTCGATGTGACGGGAACGCTGGCGGTCGAGCGCGAGGGGCACCGCACGACGCTCACGCTCGACAAGGAACGCATCGATGCGTGGTTCCCGTCGCAGGCGTTCAAGATCTTCGCGCCGTTCGAGACCGAGGGAGCGCGCTTCGCGCCCGCGTTTCCCGATGCGCGTCCGGAGACGTTCTCCCCGCCGCGCGTCCGCCAGAGGGAACGCGCCGAGTTCCTCCTGTGGGCCCGCGCGGCCGACCAGCCGAGCTTCACGACAGTTCTCAGGCCCGTCGGACAGGGCCCGGCCGCGGCCGCGCCGCTCAGGGTCTTCTCGCCGTCCGGCAAGGAAGTCCTGCGCGCCGCCGTCTCGGCCGGAAGCTCGGCGCCGCACGTCTTCACGGCGGAGGAAACCGGCGCGTATCGCATCGCCGCCGAGCCGGGAAGCGCCACCCTGGAGATCAGCGCGGCGACGCACCGCGTCTGCCTGTACTCCGCGAACGGGTTCTTCCACTTCCTCGGCGCGGCCGGCGAGCTCTTCTTCCAGGCGCCGGCGGGCGTGCGCGAGTTCGGGGTGAAGATCTCCGGCGGCAACGATGCCGAGCGCGTCCGGGCGGCGGTGCGCGACGCCTCGGGCGCTGTGATCCAGGAGAGGGACTCGATCGCACAGACGCACCAGTTCGTGATCGCGCGCGCGGATCCGGCGGGCGCCGAGATCTGGAGCCTGCGCTTCGAGAAGCCCTCGCAGGGTGTCCTGGAGGACTTCTTCGTCGAGCTCGAGGGGCTCGCGCCGGTCCTCGCGGGCGCCGCAGAGGCGCTTCTCATTGCCGAGCGCCACTGACGAGGCGCGCGCGATCCGCGTCTGGCGTTTCCGGCCGCCTCTGCGTACGATGGAGGGAAGTTCGGCGACGATTCCGTGTGGACCACGGCGCCCCGGCCTCGGCCGGCAGGCGCGGCAGCAAAGGAGGTCGGCATGTCGATGCGCGAGACGCGGCGCGGTTTCCTGAGGAAGAGCTTCGTGGCGGCAGGGGCGGCGACCGTGCTCGGCGCGAGACGCGGTCCGTTCGCCTTGGCCGCTCCCTCGCCGAGCGAGAAGCTCGGCGTCGCGGTGATCGGCGCGGGCGGCATGGGCGGCTACAGCGTCGGCTGCGCGCTCTCCGAGCGCCTCGTCGCGCTCGCCGACATCGACGAGAACACTCTCGGCAACGTGATGAACGACGTCAAGGGCAAGCTCAAAGAAGGCACGCCCCTTCCGCGCACGTTTGTCGACTACCGAAAGATGTTCGACGAGTGCCACAAGGACATCGATGTGGTCCTCATCGCGACGCCCGACCACCACCACGCGCCGGCCGCGATGCGCGCCATCAATCTCGGCAAGGACGTCTTCTGCCAGAAGCCGCTCGCCCACGACATCGCCGAGTGCTACGCGCTCGCCAAGGCGGCCAAGGAGAAGAGGGTCCTGACCCAGATGGGCAACCAGGGGCACTGCAGCGAGGAGATCCGCCGCGTGTGCGAGTACATCTGGGCCGGCGCGATCGGCGATGTCACCGAGACGCACACGATCCTCGGCCGCAACTTCGGCGGCAAGGGCGGCCGGCCGCCGAGCAAGCCGGTGCCCAAGGGAGTCCACTGGGATGAGTGGATCGGCCCGGCACCGACGCGGGAGTACCACGACGGCCTGCACCCCTTCAGTTGGCGGTCGTGGCGCCTCTTCGGCACGGGCACGATCGGCGACATGGCCTGCCACCACCTCGACGCCTTGTTCTGGGCGCTCAAGATCGGCGAGGCGACGACGTGGACGGTCGAGAGCCTCTCAACCACGGGCGGCAGCGACGAGTACTATGCGCAGGACAACGTCGTGCGCTACGAGGTCCCGGCGCGCGGCGCCATGCCGCCCGTCAAGGTGTACGTCTACGACCACGAGGGGGTCAAGCCCCAGGCCATGAAGGACGCCGAGGCCAAGTACAACCGCAAGTTCGGGGAGTTCACGCTCTTCGTGGGCGCGAAGGGCCTGATGGGCACCGACGCGCGGCTCATACCCGAGGAGCGGCACAAGGAGTTCCCCGAGCCGCCGCGCACGATTCCGCGCGCCCGCGGCGGGCCCATCGAGGACCTCTTCCACGCGCGCCGGAACGACGGGACGCCGTGCTCGAACTTCCCGGATTCGGCGGCGCCGCTCACCGCGTTCGCGCTCGCCGGCCACCTGGCGATGTTCGCGGGCGCCGGCAAGAAGCTCGAGTGGGACGTCGCGTCGATGCGCTGCACCAACGCGCCCGAGATCGACAAGTTCGTCGCCCGCGAGTACCGCAAGGGCTGGGAGCTGTAGCCGGGGCGGCACGGGATCGGATCATGACACGGCGCACGCGCGCGCGCATGACGGAAGAAACGAAGCGGCTGACGCCCGCGCAGCGCCTGGAACGGCTCGACGAGCTCCAGGCGCGCGTCTTCGCCGCGATGTCGCCCGACGGCCGCGCGCGCTTCGAGCGCCGCAACCGGCGGAAACGGAGACGACGCCGCGATGGCGGGGATATTTGAGGTTCTGGCCGAGCACGGCGTGCCGTTCGTCGTCATCGGCGGCCACGCCGTCGGCTATCACGGGTACGTGCGCGCCACCGAGGATCACGACGTGGTGTTCGTGCGGAGTCCCGCCGCCGAGCGCGCGCTCCTCGCGGCCCTGAAGAAGCTGAATGCCGAGTGGATTTCGGACGAGATCGATCCCGCGACCGGTCTGGAACGACTCGTGCCCGTGTCCGAGGCGTACATCAGCACCGAACACGTCATGATGCTCCGCACGGACCTCGGCTATCTCGACATCTTCGATCACATCCCCGGGTATCCCTGCAAGAACACGCGTCTGCTCCACGACTCGGCCGAGGTGCTGCGGGGCATCAGGTTCGCGAACCTGGAGTGGCTTCGCAGGATGAAGCAGGCGGGCGGCCGGCCGAAGGACCTCGAGGATCTGAAACGGCTTGCCGACTGACCGGGCGGGCACGGAGGGCGCCGCGCTACCGTCCCGCGATGATCGCGAACAGGGCGCGGGCCGCCTCTTCCGGGCCGCGGGTCTCCCAGCCGGCGATGCCCAGGCGCGTCCGCATCTGCCCCACGAAGACGCCGCGTGCGAATGCGGCTTCGAAGACTCTCGCCGCGGCCGCCTCGTGCAGATCCTTGTACTGCGGCGCCCCGAAGATATTGGCGAAGTAGCTGTGGACGATGCCCGTCGACATCGTCGTTCCCTTCGACATCGCCGCGCCGTCGCGGAAGACGCGCAACGCCTCCGCCGCCGTCGCGAATCGCTCGATGATGGGACGCTCGCCGCCCACCTCCTCGTAGTTGTTGGCGTACAAGAGGTAGTCGAGACGGTGGCCGCGCAGGACTTCGGAGAGCGTGGTCACCGGGAGCACGACGCGCGCGTTGACCTTCTGGGGGCTCATGATGATCGCGCGGTCGATCTGGCCGAACGCGTAGCCCTGCTGGAGATCGTCGAGACGGATGAAGGCGCCGATCTCCGTGCCGTAGGCCAGCACATCGCCGGCGGCATCGACCTCGAGCGACCCCATGTCGTCGGCGATGATGCGGAGCTCGCGGATGCAGTCACGCCCCAGGATGCGGAACGCTTCGAGCGATTCGGACTTGCCCGTCGCGGTATCGCCGATGATGAGCACGTTCGCCGCCGCGCCGCCGGCGAGCGCGATGCGCGTCATGGCGCCGTGAAACGGCATGCGGCCGCGCTTGAGCATGACCGCGTTGTGGAGCGTGAGCACCATCTTCTTGACGTACCCGAAGTAGCCGAAGCGGTCCTCGAGCGGCACGGCGCCGACGAGGAGCCCGCGCGCCTCGTCGTCGAAGAATACCGCCGGGAGCTCGCCGAACTCGACCATGGACTCGGACGGCGCGCCGTAGACGTAGACCGCGTCGACGCCGGCCGCGATGCGCTCGTCGGACGCCAGCTCGAAGAGGTTCGCGAGCGATGCGCCCAGCCCTACGAACTCCTGGTGGAAGCAGACGAGGATGACGAGCGGCCCCACCTGCGCCGGGTAGCAGAGGAACTTCGTCGGGTCGAGCGCCACGCGCTCCAGCGGATTCCGCTCGACGCGGCGGAACACGCCCATGCGCTTGTTGATCGGCGGATCGATGATCATGGGCGGATCGATCCACATCTGGCGGATGAACGGGATATCGCGCAGGAGCCGCGCGTAGGGCGCGGGCAGATCGACCTTCCGCGGCACCGCGATCATGCCGACGTTGCAGCCCGCGGGGACCTGGCGGTAGACCCGGGGATGGTCGCCGGTGATGTTCTCGCAGACGTCGCGGTACAGGCCGCGCACGAGGTGGGTGAGCTGCTCGACCGTCGCGTTGAACGCCCGATAGGGCCGCCGCTCGTGGCGCTCGCCGCCGGGAATCGAGCGCACAACCATGTACCTGACGTGCCGGCGCCAGAAGTCGTAGAGCCCCTCGGCGAAACGGTGGAGCGCATCCCGGCACGCAGCGCTGTCCCGCATGCCCGCGGGCATTCCGGCCGCTCGCTCCCACGGCGCCTCGGCAAGCTCGCAGAGGAGCGCGACGAGGCGCGACACGCCGCCCTGGTCCTCGAGCCCCAGAGGGATGTGCTCCAGCAGCGTCGAATCCTGCCGTCTCAGGTCGTCGACAAACGCTTGCACGACCTGCGCGAACGCATGGCTCGCCGCGAGCTCATGGGACGTGCCGCACACGGCGCCCGTGCCATGCAGCACGACCTGCTGCGCTCCCAAGTCCATTCTCTGAAGCGACATACCGACTCTCCTCCGGCGCCGCGCGCACGCTCCCGGCGGGCTCGGATCCCCGCCGCGCCTGCAACGCCCCCATTCGATCGTATCCGGCGGATACGGGGCCCTGTATTTTATCGGCGGCGGCAACGAATGTCGAGTCGGGCGAACGCTCGGCGCGGGCCGCCCGGCGGCTCCTTCGGCGCCGTTTCCCCGTTGCCCCGCGCGCCGTGTTCGATGTACAATAAGTGTACAAGGGTCGTGGCCTCGGGGGGCATGCGTCCGGTCGTGCCGTACGCAGCGCCGGTCGTGTACGCGCGCCGGATCGGCGGCGGACAAGGAACCATCCAGGGAGACGGAACCATGTCGCTTCACTTCCACCGCGCTGTTCGTTCCCGGCTTCCGCGGCGCGGCGCGCTCGCACTCGCGGCGTCCCTGGCGGCCGCGGCGGCCTTCGGCCAGGAGTCGGTCCGGTTCGTCGAGAAGTTCAATCTCGACGACCTGATCGTGCGCGAGGCGTTCTATCCGCCCAAGCAAATCAAGATCACCTCGGTCCGCATGCTCGGCGCGAGCAACACGTCCCAGCCCGGGTTCCCGGTGCTGCCCTTCGTGACGCGGAAGGTCGCCGTTCCCGCGGGGGCCAAGATAAGCGACCTCATCGTGGACGCCGGCCAGGTCATATCGAAGGAAGAGCATCCGGTCGTGCAATGGCAGCAGGGGTATCAGGCCGGCCGCGACGTGCAGCCGCCCGAGTTTCCGCTCGATGAGGACAAAACGCCCCTGTTCTACCCGGCCGAGGCCCATGCGATTCCCCCCGACCCCGGTCTGGCCCAGTACCCCGTCTGGCCGCCCGCGCATGCCCGCATCCGCGAGACCAAGACGATCGCCGGCTACGACGTCGTGACGATCGACGTCTTCCCCGTCACGTGGCGTCCCCGCGAGGGGGTCCTCCAGATGGCATCGAGCGTCACGGTCGGCATCTCCGCGTCGGGCGGCACGACTCCCCAGATCAGGGAGCCGACCTACGTCGACATCGTGGAGATCGAGGACCTCCGGGCCGAGATCGTGAACCCGAACGATCTGGTCACGCTGCCGCGCATTCCCCTCTTCGAGACGCTCGACGCCTGGTATCTCATCATCACCGACAACCAGAAATGGCGCGAGGACATGACGCCCGGCGCCGCCTTGACCGGCGACATGACGGCCGAGTTCGAACGGCTCGCCGCCTGGAAGACCTCCAAGGGAGAGAAGGCCGCCGTCGTCACCGTCGAGGACATACTCAAGCGGCGCTACGGCATCTTCGATCCGATCGGCACGCGCGACACCCAGGAGGTCATCCGCAACTTCCTGAAGCACGCCCGCGCGAAATGGAACACCTACTGGGTGCTCCTGGGCGGCGACGTGTCGGTGATACCGCCGCGCAAGGTCACCGGCAACGTGCGGAACGGCAGCCACTACATCTTCCTCGACACCGTCGCGGCGCCCGAAAAGGATTGCTGCTACTACGACGCCGCGACGCAGTTCGTCCGCATTCATCACCGTGACAACATCGAGCTCGGGACGCTCATCGTCTCGCAGGCGACGGGCAGGCCGTTCGCGCGCGTCACGAACCCCAGCGCGGCCAACCCCGGCTGGCAGTACGTGACGAGCGACTCGTACGCCACGGCCTCCGCCGTCAAGACCGCGTACGTGCGCCTGGCCGGCCCCTCGGCCGACATACAGAGCACGGACTTCTACGCGGCGCTGGACTGCAACACGATCCCCACCGACCGGTACTACGCGAGCCTCGTCTCGCCGCTCTACGATCAGGCCGGCAAGCACGACTGGGATCTGAACGACAACGGGCTCTACGGGCAGTACAACAACACGACGTCGCTGGACGGCGTCTCGTACTGGCCGAACATGGTCCTCGGGCGAGCGCCGGTGGAGAGCGGCGCCGAGGCCAAGGCCTTCGTGGACAAGACCATCGCCTACGATCAGGGAAGCGGACTCACGAGCGCGTTCGTGCGCAAGCTGCTCCTCGGCTCGGCGAACTGGAGCGGCGGCCCCGCCGTCGAGGAGGGAGCGGTCGATCCGCCGGATGTCGGCAAGTACTACTATTCCTCCGCCACCTCGCGAAGCAGGTGCCATTTCAAGAGCGGGGTCAATCCCACGGTGTACGACCTCGTGGCCTACAACGGCGCCGGCGACTACTGGTACGTGCCCTACAACCGCGATGCGGACGCATCGCACCTCGGGTACTATTTCTGCACGAACAGTTCCTACGGTACGCGCTCGGAGTACTACATCGACATGTGGTTCTTCGAGTTCGAGATCCCCATCCCCACCGAGTACGTGGTCGTGCGCGGGCCGCTCGCGCAGATCCATCCCGCCAAGTTCTTCTTCGACAGCTTCGAGCCCGACAGCTCGGTCGTCGAGAAGGAGGAGATCAAGGAACTGCTCGCCGTGCGCGCGCCGCAGGTCACGTCGCGCAAGCGTTACTACCAGGACTGGGAGGACACGCCCGGCTACCCCGCCGCCGACCTCTTCGAGCTCTCGCGCCCGGCCATGAAGGCCGAGCTGGAGACCGGCTACAACCTCGTCAGCCTCACGGGGCACGGGAACGCGGCCGGCTGCGCCGGCGTCCACCGCGACGACGTGAAGGTGCTGGCGAACGGGTTCAGGGGCGGCGCGGTGTACGCCGAGTCGTGCTCGACCGGCCGCTTCGATGACGACGACTGCGTCGCCGAGCACTTCGTGAAGACCGCGACGGGCGGCGCCGCGGCCTACGTCGGCAATTCGCGCTATAGCTGGGTGGGCTCGGGCGACGACCTGGAACGGGAGTTCTGGAAGGGGCTGTCGTCCTACCGGAACGTCGGACGCCTGCACAACCGCATGTCGTGGATGACCGACAGCGCGCCCCACCGCTGGGCGATATTCGCGCTCAACCTCATGGGAGACCCCGAACTGCCCCTCTGGATCAAGCCGCCGGCGGTGCTGGCCGTCAGCCACCCCTCGTGCGTGCTGCCGCCTGACCGCATCGCCGTCCTGGTGCGGGACGCGGCCGGGGCGCCGGTCGTCAATGCGCGGCTGTGTCTGACCGGCCCCGCCGGCCAGTTCGCGCTCGCCTTCACCGATGCCGAGGGGCGCGGCTTCCTTCCGACGAGCGATTACGGGCGCGGCGACATCGCGACGCTCGTCGCCGTGGCGACGGACTGCGTGCCCTATCGGGGGCAGGTCGAGATGAACCTGTGCCTGAACGAGCGGTTCGTGCGCGGCGACACCAACAACGACGGCAACCTGGACATCGCCGATGCCATAACCCTGCTCACGTATCTTTTCAGCACCGGCAAGATCACCTGCGAGGATGCGGCCGACGTCAACGACGACGGGATGATCGACATCGCCGACCCCATCAAGATGCTCGCGTATCTCTTCGCGAAGGACAGGCTTCCGCCGGGCACGACGCCGGGCGAGATCCAGGACGATCCGACGCCCGACAAGCTGGGCTGCGACGACTACGGCCGGTAGCCGCGGCTCCGGGCGGGCGGCGAGGAGCCCCTCGCGGAGCGATCGCGCCGCGAGGGGCTCTATCCCCGCCACGCGCGCAATCGAGCCATTGCGCGCCGATCCCACGGAATGAGCTTGTTCTGAAGCGCGGCGAGCGGCCGGCCGAAGCCGACGAGCAGGACGGGAACGAGGCGCAGCGTTCTTCGCATCCCGAGCACCTCCCGCGCGGTGCGATGGCGTGTTCCTACGCCGGCACCTCGACTCCCGCGGCCCAGGCCGTCGCGCGCGTGATGATCTTCTTGAAGACCTCGGCCTCGCAGGCTTTCGAGTCGTGGCCCATGCCGGTGTAGAAGACGCGGCCCTGCCCCCACTTCTTGACCCAGACCGAGGGCATGAGCGCGCCCCGGTGCATGCCCTGCGCGAGCACCGTCACCCGCGGATCGTAGTCGAGCAGGTACTGCTCGTCCGTCTGGAAGAAGCGGTCTCCGAGGCCCTTCGTGATCGGGTGGTCGACCGGGGTGAAGCTGACCTCGTACTGGCGGTACGCGGGGTGCCCGATGAAGTGCCCGCCGACGAACGCGCTGTACGCCGGGTCGCCGCGGAACGAGTCGGCGCCGCTGTGGAAGGTCACGAAATGGGTCTTTCCCGCCGCGACGGTCTCGAGAAGCCCCGCGCGCTGCTCTGTCGTGAGCGTGCCGAGCGTCCAGTAGAAGACGACCACGTTGAAGGCGCCGAGCTTCTCCGCCGTGAAGAAGCTCAGATCGTTCTCGACGCGCGTGATCTCGAAGAGCCCCGAGGCCTCGAGCGTCTTCTGGACGCTGTCGCCGACGCCCTTCCAGTCGTGGATCTCGCCGCCGATGAGGAGCAGCACCTTGGGTTTCGCGCCCAGGGGCGCGGCGAGGAGACCGGCGAACACCAACGCCATGAACACGGTACGCGCACACTGCATGGTAACCTCCTTCTCGGTCGGAAACGGTCGCGCCGCTCCCACGAACGGCACGCTCTCATCATACGCGAAAGCCCAGGCGCGCCAAGGGTACATATTCGGTGAACCCGCGGCCCTGCAGGCGCCGGCCGTAGCCGGCGTTTCCCCCCTTCCCCTGAAGGGGGGACGGAAGGGGGGTTGCCTCAGGCAGCAGGGACGCCGAGCGATTGCCGCCGGGCAGGCCTCCGGTCC
>DHGK01000022.1 GCA_002402755.1 Planctomycetes bacterium UBA4800 | reverse complement strand
CCTTCCCCCCCGTCAGCGTGACCCCATCAAGCACCGACGCCTCAGTCTCCCCGCTCTCGAATATCACCACGCTCGCCCGGTCAGGATCGGCCGGCTGCGCCACCATCTTGATCACCGTCACGTCGGCCCCTGCCTCCCCCCGGACCGCGATGGCCTTGCCGCGGAAGGTGATCGGCACGGTGATCACGTACTCCCCCGGTTTCACGAGCACCTCGTCGCCGTCCGCAGCCGCGTCGATCGCGAGCTGGATCTNNNNCGCTGCACACCGCGCACAGACACGAGAGAATGGGTAGGTATCGCATGGCCGCCTCCTGTCTCGGGGTCCTCCTGTCTCGGGGACTTCGTGCGGTCCGCCCGACCGTCCCGCTCCCGAAGGCCCTCTCTAACCGCGCTATCGCTCGAGGACCGGAAATCTGACGCGGAATCTTGAAAAAAGCGGAGACTGTAGCATAACTACTGGGTTCATCCCGACTGCGCGCGCTAGATGTGACCGGCAGACCTCGTCCATGATCTCACGGAGGGCGCGGAGGGCTGGTACGCCTCGGCTGATATTGCAGAGCGTCCTGGCTTGCGCAGGCGTGAGGTCATGCTGGACGAAGAGATGACGATGGTCGAAGAGTTCGGTGACCTTTGTTTCCAGTTGTTTCTTCGCCCGAGCGCGCCTCCTGGCCTCGCTACCTCGAGGTCGCCCTCCAGGTGTCGGGGGCATCTGGGCTCGGATGGCTTTGCGCACCTTCGCCACTGCCCTCAAAACCGCCAGAGTGAGGTCGGAGATGACGTGGAGTTCGCAGACCTGGTGCGGGACGTTGCCGAAGACCTCCAGAATGGGCTTCGGATACAGAGCGGAACCGTCGGTGGTGATCCCCTTGAGTTGCAGGCCTCGGTCATCGAGGATCTTCTTGAAGCGCCGGAAGAACTTCAGGATGTCCTCGTGCGTGGGGTCATGGTCGAGGACGTCGAAGATGAGCCGCTTGAAACAGCGGTTGTCCACGATCGAGAGCACGCCGAAGGGACCGTGGTAGAGTTCGTCGGCGGCAATGTATCCGGAGAACTCGCGAAAAGCCCAGTCCAGGTAGTCACCCTCGACGCGCGTTCCGCCTTTTTTCCCCCGACGCCTCGACCCAGTTCTGAATGGTGGCGAACGGGACGAAAACCCGGTGGTCTCGCCAGAGATGCCAGGAGGCCACTCGGTATGCGAGACCGTTCTCGACGACCAGCCGTACCGCGGTGGACACCACCCGGTGGGTGTAGTTGCTCCCCGGCAACGCGAGGTCCGTCATGTCCGCGTTGAAGTACTTCTCGCAGCGACTGCAGAAGTGCTGAGAATACGTGATATGGAGATCGACCGGTCGTTCCGACCTCGGGTCCCCCACGTCGTGGAGAACTCGTTCCATTCGTCGGTGGCGGTACGCGCGGTGGTCGCAACGAGGGCACAGCCGGCGTTTGAAGTCACGGCTGCGCTTGAGAACCTTCGGTTGGGGGAGGTCCTCAACGCGCGTGATTCCCTCTGTCCTATCCGGTCGGTACTCTCCGGGGCCAGGCATCTCTCTTCTCTCCAGGCAAGGTACATCTTCTTACCTGAAGAGATCGGTCTGGAAGGCTCAACGACTTGAGACAATACCCAGTATTCATGCTACAGTCTCAAGGATTTCTCGCAGAGAGCGCAGAGACCGCGGAGGGTCTGGGGAGGACGTGGGCGCCGATCGCCGGGCCGTGTCTTCCGGCGGCGGTCCATCCCCTCGTCCTCCGCGGTCTCTGCGCTCTCTGCGAGGGGCCTTCGCACCTAGGGCGGTTGGCATGCCGGTAGAGGACACGCAGGCGTCACGCCAGGAGCGTGCCGCGGGCTGATCGGCGGTGGGACGAAAGGAGGCGCTCATCGACGACACGCGCGAGAAGGTCGGCCGGCCGCGCCGGGGTCCGCCCGCCCCGCCTCTTGCCAGGCGGGTCCGAATCGGGTATCTCCATTCTCGTGCGCGCACCGCCCGACTCCACCGCGAACGAATCCGGAACGCCCGGCGGCGATACGTCCGCCTCCCCGCGGCGGCGCCTGGGCCTCCTCGGCGGCACGTTCGACCCCGTGCACCTGGGGCACATCGCGGCGGCGAGCATCTGCCGCGAGCGCCTGGCGCTCGATGCCGTCCGCCTGATCACCGCACGGAACCCCCCGCACAAGCGCGCCCGCGCGCGCCCGTCGGCCGCGCACCGCCACGCGATGGTCGCGCTCGCCGTGGCGCCGTTCCCGCGTCTCGAGGCCTCGGACATCGAGCTCCGCCGCCGCGGCCCCTCGTACACGGTCGACACGCTGCGGGCGATCCGGGCCCGCGAGCCCCGCGCCGATCTTTTCTTCATCGTGGGAAGTGATACCATCGCGGAGCTGCCCGCGTGGCGCCGCCTCGATGAGATCGTTCGCCTGGCGACCATCGTGACGGTCGTCAGGCCCGGCGCTCCGCGGCGCTACCGCGCGGCCGAATTCCCGGCGCTCGGCGCCGGCGATGTCGCGCGGCTCAACCGGTTCGTCGTCGCGATGCCGCCCCGCGCCGAGAGCTCGACCGACATTCGCGCGCGCATCGCGGCAGGGAAACCGTTCCGGCATCTCGTGCCGGCGGACGTGGCCGACTACATCGAGCGGCACGGCCTGTATCGATGAGCGCGGCGCGGGGGCGGCGAGCGGCGGCCGGGCGGCGTTCCCGCCGCCGGCCGGAGCGAGCACGGACGTCATGACGCACGAGCAGGCACATTCGCACGCGCATCGGCCGGAGGCGCTCCTCCCGGAGCTCGCGGACGTCGAGGAGCTCATCCGCAGGCACCTGGCGCCCGATGAGCCCTTCCTGGAGGCCGCGGCGGCCCATGCCCTCCGCACGGGCGGGAAGCGCCTGCGCCCCGTCGTGTTTCTCCTGCTCGCCAAGGCGCTCGGACAGCGTCCCGGCGTCCCCCACATCGTGGTCGCGGCGGTGCTCGAGCTGTGCCACACGGCATCGCTCTTCCACGATGACGTGCTGGACCGCGCGCGGGTCAGGCGCGGCCGGGAGACCCTGCACACGCTGCGCGGCAACCGCGAGGCCGTGCTCTACGGCGATCACGTCCTCGCGGGCGCGTTCCAGTTGCTCGCGGACCTGTCGCGCCCGGACCTCGTCGCCCTCATGGCCGACCTCGTCCGGCGCGTCTGCGCCGGCGAGATCAGGCAATGGTCCCGGCGAGGCCGGCTGCTGCGCCGCGAGGAGTACCTCGCCATCGTCGCGGCGAAGACGGCGAGCTTCTTCCGCACGGCCGGAGTTCTTGCCGGGCGCCTGGCGGCGCTCGACGCCTCGCACGCGGACCGCCTCGGCCGCTTCGGGGAGTGCTTCGGGATCGCCTACCAGATCGGCGACGATCTGTACGACATCGTCGCCCCGCCGCGCGCCGACAAGAGCACGGGACGGGACGCCAAGGCCGGCATACTCACCCTGCCCTGGATCTGCCTGCGCGACGCGCACGGCGCGCAGGCCCTCAGGGACCTGTACTTCAAGGCCGGCGGCGAGCCCGATGCCCTCGCGTCGGCGCTCGCCGATGCGCGCATGCGGGCCGCCGTCGAGGAGAGCGCCCAGATCGCGTCGCGGCTCCTGGGCGAAGGCGCCGCCTTCTTCGAGGAGCTGCCCCGGTCGCCGGCGCGCGGCGCGCTCGCCGCCCTCGCCGGCGACCTGCGCGCCAAGATCATCCGGCTCGCCTCCGGGAAAGGGCCGTGAGCCTCGTGCCGCACGCGTATCTCGGGCTTCTCCTCGCGGCCGCCTGCATGCTCGCGGCCGCCTCGATTGCCGTGCGGCTGCGCCGGCTGCCGCGCGAGCTGTTCGTCTCGGCGCTGTGCGCCGCGGCTGCCTGCGCCGGCGGCGGATTCCTGATCGATGCGCGCTGGGAACTCCGCGGAACTCTCATCGCCGGCCTGAGCGCCGAGCAGGCCGAGCATGCGGCGCGCCTCCTGACGGCGCCCGAGTACCTCGATGCCATCGACGTGCCGCCGGAGGCGGCCGGCGCGCTCTCGCGAGGCATTCTGGCGGCCGGGACCGGCGACGACACTCGCATCGACTATCGCATCGGCGGCGTCGGGCGCGGAGACGCCCGCGCCGCAGCCGCCGCCTGGGCCGCACGCTCGCGCGCCGAGGCGGCGGGAATCGCGCTCGCCGCGCGGCTTCACTCCGCCCGCGCGCGCGAGGACATCGCGGCAGCCCTGGCCCCGCCCGTTCCCCCGCTCGGCAGGCCGAGCCGCCTGGTGCTGCGCCAGGTGCTTCCCGAGCTGCGCGACCGGATTCCCGGCGCGCGCGCCGCGCTCGATGACTTCGGGCGCACGATCGGGGAGCCGGCGCGGCGTTGATCTCCCGCGCGCATCGTCACGCCTCGGGCCGCGGGAGGTCCTTGATGCCGCGCAGGCCGAACTGCTCCAGGAACTTCTTCGTCGTCCCGTAGAGGAATGCGCGGCCGAGGCTCTCGTCGCGCCCGGCCACGCGCACGAGCTCCAGCTCGATCAGGCTGCGCAGCACGCCGTCGCACTGGACTCCGCGGACGCTCTCCAGGTCCGCCTTGCTGATGGGCTGCTTGTACGCGATCAGCGACAGCGTCTCGATCGCCGCCGGCGAGAGGGTGATCGTCCGCGGGCGGCCGAGCACCGCCGCGACCGGCTCGGCGAACTCGTGCTTGGTCACCAGCCGCACGCCGCCGGCGACGTGCTCGATCGCGATGCCGTGCGCGCCCGCCGCATAGCGCCGCTCGAGCGCCCCGATGGCCTCGACGACCTTCTCCCTGGGGTAGAGGTTCCTCAGGCCCTGCGCCAGCTTGGCCGGCGCGATGGGCGCGCCCGCCGCAAACAGGATCGCTTCCAGCGCCGCCTCAACGGGCGGAAGATCGCTCCGGTACTCCGGCGCCGGCCGGCGCTTCGCCCGGCGGCGGCGCGCTAATAACCTCGACAGGGAACTTCTCCCCGAGCTTCGCGAGGACGTCCCGGATTTCCCCGGGCCGCGGAGGCTCGCCCGCGAGCTCGCCGGCCATCTTCTCGCGGCACTGCGCGTACGGTTCCGATGCCGCTGTCTCTGCAACGCTGAACACATGGTAGCCAAAACCCTCCTCCCACACGGGCTCGCCGGTCTCGCCGGCGCCGAGCGCAAACAGGATGCTCTTCAGGTCCTCGGGCAGTTCGGCCTGCTCGCCGATCCAGCCGCGGTCGCCGCCGAGCGCGGCCGGCGCATCGCCCGCCGCCTCCATGACGTCGCGGGCGACGGAATCCCACGCCTCCCCGCCGCGCAGCCGCCGGACGACGCCGTCGGCCCGGCGCTTCAGCGCGTCCTTCTCCTCCGCGCCGCCGGGGAACGCGAGATGCCGCACGTACACGCGCGCCTGGGCGTACGTCTCGCGGTAGTAGTCCCGGAGGGCCTTGTCATCGATCACGCGCGACGCCGACACGACCTTCGCCGTCAGGATCTCGCGGCGGGCTTCATCCTCGAACGCGGCGCGCACCTCCTCGCGCGTCAGCCCCTCCCCGGCCAGATGCCGGCGCATCGATTCCGCATCGGCGAACTCGCCGCACCACGCGTCGAACCGCTCCTCCGCGCCGCGCCGGACCTCCTCCTCGCGCACGGCGATGCCCATCGACTCGGCGCCCATGCGCAGGAGCTCGTCGCGCGCGATCCCGCTCAGTATCTGCCCGCCGCCGAAGCGTTCGACCACGCGGCGGTACGCTTCTCCGCGCGTGATCACCCGGGGGCCCACCCGCAGCACGGGCGCGTCCGGATCGAGCCACGGCTCCCGCAGGTCGACCCGCACCGTTTCCCGCGGCCGCTCCAGGGGCACGCACCCCGCCGCCAGCACCGCAACGCCGATCGCCAGGTACCTCATGCCTTCTGTGCTCCTCCGGGCTTCTGCTCGTAGCACCGCAGGATCTCGATGAGCTGCGCGCTCGTGATCATGTTCTCCTGCAGCATGACGATGCCGAGCAGCCGGTGCGGCCTGCCCGCCGCCACGTCCTCCTGCTGCTTGCGCAGCGCGAGCGCCACGTCCTCCCGCCGCACGAAGCCCAGCTTGAACGCGACCTCTCCGAAGAGGTTCGCGCTCGTCTCCTCGGTCGAGAGCGGCCCGTCCTCCGGCGCATCCCGCGCGACATGGCGCGCGAAGTCCCACTGGGTCGCGAGAATCTCCTCGATCGCGCTGTGCCGCGGCTCCCATCCCAGCGCCTTCTGGATCTTCTCGATGCGGCCGACGCGCACGCCGACGACCGGCACGTCGGGCGTCCCCGGCACGACGGCGGCGCTCTTCCCGGCGACGCGCTCCGCCGCGGCGATCACCTCTCTGACGCTCGTGCCCCGCCCCGCCGCCACGTTGTAGCAGGCATGCCCGCGGCGCGGCGGGCCTTCCAGGCACAGGCGCACGGCCTCGGCCACGTCCAGGACGTGCACGAAGTCGCGCACCGCCGAGCCGTCGGGGGTGGCGAGGTGCGCGCCCCACACGGGCAGCCGCACTCCCTTGAGCAGCGCCCTGATCGCGACGGGAACGAGGTGGCGCTCCGGGTCGTGCGCCTCGCCGTTGCCGCCGTCGGGGCTCGCGCCCGCCACGTTGAAGAGACGCAGGACATGCAGCCCGAAGGCGCCCTCCGCGGCGTAGCCGCCGAAGATGCGTTCCATGCACAGATCCACGTCGCCGCGCAGGCACTCGGGCCGCTCCGGCGCATCCTCGGGCACGCCGTCAAGACCGGTCGCGCCGTAGACGGCGCCGCTCGACAGCACGACCACGTTTGCGACGCCGAATCGCGCGCACAGCTCGCCGAGCACCACCGCCCCGCCGACGCACGCGGGGATCATCTTGGAGGCCCTGAGCCGCTGCGGCCGCGCCTCCAGCGGCGGCGCGACCGCGAACACGGCGGCATCGAACGCGAAGTGCTCGAAGGCCGCCCTGGCCTTCGGCCGCTCCTGCGCCTCGGCCGTCGACAGATCGATGCCATCGACGCGCTCCGGCCGCCCGCTGCTCCAGTTGTCCATGACGACGGGCTTGTGGCCGGCCTTGACGAGGTACCAGGCGATGTGGCTGCCGATGTAGCCCCCGCCGCCCGCGATGAGCACCTTCATGACGACTCCTTGTGCGATGCGCCGCATTCGGGCCCCGGCCCCCGGCGCGCAAGACAAGCATGATAACCACAAAGGCCCGCGATGCATAGGCCGGGAGCCCCGCGGGGGACCGCGCCCCGGCGCGGAATTACGCGCCCGCGACCTTTCCGGTCTCTTCCTTATCCCCGAGGGCGCGGTATAGTATGTGTCTGGCGCGGGCGACCGTGCCGCCGCGCGGCGTGCGCGCGGGGCCGCCGCCGCCGGAAGAGCCGATGCTGAAGACCCGCAACCGCACATCGATCATGTTCGTCGCGACCGGCAACCGCCACAAGCTCCGGGAAATCGCTGCGCTGCTCGCGCCCATGCGCATCGAGGCCCGCGCGTGCGCGGAGCTCGGGGACGCGGACATCGTCGAGGACGGCGCCACGTTCCTCGCCAACGCGCGCACGAAGCTCGCCGCGTACGCCGGGCGCACCGACCAGTGGGTTCTCGCGGACGATTCCGGCCTGGAGGTGCCCGCCCTCGGCGGCGCTCCCGGCGTGAACTCGGCGCGCTACGCGCGCCCCCACGATGACGCGGCGAACAACGCGAAGCTCCTGGCGGCGCTGGCGTCGTTCGGCGGCGCCGGCCGCCGCGCGCGCTTCGTGTGCGCCGTGGCGCTCGGCCTGGACGGGCGGGAGGTCTTCGCGACGGAGGGCGCGGTCGAAGGAATGATCCTGGAAGCGCCGCGCGGCGGCGGCGGCTTCGGCTACGACCCGCTCTTCTTCTACCCGCCTTGTGGCGCGACGTTCGCCGAGCTTTCCGATCGGGACAAGAACCGCGTCAGCCACCGGGCCCGGGCCCTGGAGGCCGTCGCCGGTTTTCTGCGCGCGCACGGCGCGGGGGAGCGCTGACCGCCATGGCGGAACAGGCCGGACATGCCACGGTGCGCTTCATCCGCGACAACGCCGAGTCGCTCCTGACGGCCATCGCGCTGGCCCTCATCCTCAGGTACTTCACGATCGAGGCCTTCAAGATCCCGACGGGATCCATGGGCGTGACGCTCTTCGGGCAGCACGCCTGGAAAGAGTGCCCAAACTGCGCGGCGCGGCTCCCCGTCTCCCTGCCGACGCTCGAGAACGGCAGCATCGACGGCCGCGCCTTCGAGAACCTCGCCTACCAGAAGCCGGCCTGCGGCGCCTGCGGCGCCCCGGTCGTCGTGTACCGGGATCTCCCGAGCGCCCGCTGCCCGTGCGGCGCGACGGTCGAGGCGCGCGGCAACGAGTGGATCCAGTGCCGCGCGCACCGCGGCCTTCAGACGAGCCAGGGCCTCCATGCGCTCATCATAGCCTGCCCGCAGTGCCAGTACCGCTTCCACGACTGCATCGCCGCCGGCGAGGGCACGGGCGGCGACCACCTCTTCGTCGACAAGCTGTACTACAAGCTCGTGCCGCCGCGCCGGTACGACGTGTTCGTCTTCCGCTTCAACCGCGAGCAGAACTACATCAAGCGCCTCATCGGGTTCGGCGGCGAGACCATCGACATCCGCAACGGCGATGTGTACGTCAGGCCGCGGGGCGCGGGCGCCGACTTCGCGATCGCGCGCAAGCCGGGCCCGGCGCAGGACGCCGTCCTGCGATCGATCCACGACAGCACGCGCCGCGAAAAGGGCTACAACGCCGCGCCCGCCTGGATACCCGAGCGGCCGCCGGGCGAGCCCCCCGAGGCGCCGCTTCTGGCCGCGTGGCGCCCCGAGGAGGGTCTGCTCGACTTCAACGCCATGCCGCTGCCCGCGCCCGTGCGGGACGACTCGCGGCCGGCGGCCGGACGGACGGCCGCGCGCGCGCTCGTCCGGTTCGGCCGCGAGTCGACCGACCTGAGCCCCTACAACGCGTTCAGGGAGCGTGCCGGCCAGATGGTCGCGGACCGCCGCATCGCCTTCACCGCCGGCGTCGCCGCGGCCTGGGAGGACGCGCTCCTCGCCATCGTCATGGAGGATGGCCCTCACACGTTCGAGTTCCAGGTGCCGCTCGGCGAGGCCGCGGGGCGCTCGTTCCGCATTCTCCAGACAACGGGCGGCGTCACCCGCACGCTGCACGAGGTGCCGGGCTCCCTCCCCGCGAAGCGGGAGACCGCGCTCGTCATCGACAACCTCGATGACGCGCTCGCCGTGCGCGCCGACGGCGCGATCGTCCTCCAGGCCCTGGTCGCGACCGGCTCGCCCGAGATCACGCGCAACGACCTGCGCATCGAGGCGCGGAACGCGCAGGTGCGGCTCAAGCGCCTCGCCGTGTGGCGCGACGCGCACTACCGCCGGGAGCCCGGGCACGCGCTGCCGTTCGAGGTGCCCGCGGACGATTACTACGCGCTCGGCGACAACAGCCCGAACAGCGCCGACAGCCGCGTGTGGGGCCGCGTCCCGCGCGCGAACCTCGTCGGCAAGGCGTTCTTCGTCTTCTGGCCGCTCACGCCGTGGGACATGCGGCTTCAGTTCATACGGTGAGGTCATCCGCCGAGGTCACCATGATCGAAAAAGCGATTCTGAAACCGGCCGTCCGGAAGGAGCGCCGCGAGGCCTTCGACGTGATTCTCAAGGTCGAGAACCTCGCCAAGCAGTACGGGGGCCGGCGGGTGGTCGACAAGGTCAGCTTCACGGTGGGCCGCGGCGAGATCGTCGGACTGCTCGGCAAGAACGGCGCCGGCAAGACCACGACCTTCCGCATGACCATCGGCATGATCACGCCCGACGAGGGCGCCGTCTCGTTCTTCGAGCAGGAAATCTCGCGGCTGCCCATGTACCGCCGGGCGCGCCTCGGCATAGGCTACCTGTCGCAGGAGTCGAGCGTGTTCCGGGGGCTCACGGTCGACGAGAACCTGGAGGCGATTCTCCAGATCACGCCGCTCTCGCGGCGCGACCGCGCCCGCCGCAAGGAGGAATTGCTGGCCGAGTTCGGGCTCACGCGCCTGGCGTACAGCCGCGCGACCGTGCTCTCGGGCGGCGAGAAGCGGCGCCTGGAGATCGCGCGGTCGCTCATCACCAACCCGCGCCTGCTGCTCCTGGACGAGCCCTTCTCCGGCGTCGATCCCATCGCGGTCGCCGAGATCCAGGAGATCATCTACGGGCTGCGCGACCGGGGGATCGGGATTCTCCTGACCGATCACAACGTGCGCGAGACGCTCGCCACGACGAACAAGTCGTACATCATCTTCGAGGGCAAGATCATCGCCGAGGGCGGCTGCGACGAGATCCTCGCCAACGCCGAGGCGCGCAGGTGCTACCTCGGCGAGAAGTTCACCATGTGAGGCTGCGGTGCTGCACGCGACGAATGCGCTCTGGGCGGCGTTGAGCTGGCTTGTGCCCGGCCTCGGGCATCTCCTGCGGGGAGAGCGGGCCAAGGGGCTCATCTACGCCGCCGTGCTCATCGGGTGCTTCGCCGCGGGCCAGATCATGTCGGAGTACCGCGCCGTGTCGCGCGCCGAGCACGACATCGCGTTCTGGGCCCAGATCGGCGCCGGCGGCCCGGCGCTCCTCGGCGCGTGGTACGACGCCACGCGCCATGCGCGCGAGACGCCGCCGCACCCCATCGCCGTGCCCTGGCTGCTGGACTGCGGCATCATGTACACGTGCGTGGCGGGCCTGCTCAACTTCGTCCTGGTCGTCGATCTGCTCTTCCCGCGCCCGGGAAGCGCCCGCGCGGCCGGTCGCGCCGGACGCGCCGCCCGCACGCCGTCGGATGGAGGCGCCGGCCGTGACTGACATGCCCGTCTGGCTCAGCTTCCTCCTCATGCTGCCCGTCGTCTTCGCGACCGCGCTGGTCTCGGCCTGCATGCGCCGCGAGGATGTGCGCGCCGCCCTCAAGGACACGCTGCGCCTCACGGCGATGATCGTCGCCGGCATCGCCGCCCTGTCGCTCCTCGCCTTCGCGCTCCACTATCTCTTCGCGGGCGGCGTCGTGTGGCGGTAGGCCCGTCCGGCGCCCGTATCCGGGGAAGAAAGACGGTAACCGTTCACGGTTTTCTCGCCGTGCTCGGATGCACAGACATGCGGCATCTGACGGAAAGGAAACCACAGAGGCGCAGAGAGCACAGAGAAGAAAACGGAGGAAGACCGCCGCACTTGACACGG
>DHGK01000126.1:6388-30700 GCA_002402755.1 Planctomycetes bacterium UBA4800 | reverse complement strand
CCACAGAGAAGACAGAGGGCACAGAGAACGGAACGTGAGACGTTACATGGCTCCGCGGTGGTCTCTCTCCGTTGTCTTCTCTGTGCTATCTGTGCCTCTGTGGTTTCTTCTCCGTCAGATGACACGTGTGTGCACCCGAACACGGCGAGAAAACCGTGAACGGTTACCTTCTTTCTCTGTCTTCCATCTCTGACGTGAGGCTTGTGCACTCAGACGGCAACGGAAAAAACCCGTGCACGGTTACGCGGGCTCTCAGCGCCGCATGTGCGCCGGCACCGGATTGAGCTCGTCGTGGCGGGCGGCCGCCTGCGCCAGCTCCTGCTCCCAGCGCTGGATGTCGGCCAGGACGGGCCCGAGCTCGTTGTCGGGACGGGCGCGCTCCTCGCCCAGGCGCGCCATGATCTTCCGGCACTCGGTGAAGACGCTGTCGGCGCACTTGAACTCGCGCGAGTGCTCCTCCGTGCCGCCGGCGCTCTTGGCGCGCTCGACTCGCGGCACGAACACGGCGCGGTAGTTCTCGTCGTACAGGCGCTTGAGCTCGAGCAGCATGTCGCGCGCGTGCGCGATCGACACGGGCGGGCGCTCGATCTTCAGCTTCGGGGGGCCCTCGCCCCACCCCGCCAGGTCCAGGGCCCGCGCCAGGAGAAACGCGAGCACGGGAATCACGATCGCCAGGATGACGCCGGTCAGCAGATCCTTCTCCACGGCGCGCTGCGCGTGCCGCGCATCGTCGTGTCCGACCCGCTTTCTCTCCATCGCCGCCTCCCGGCCCTTGCCGTGCGGGCGCGTCCCGGGCCGCCGCGCCGCTAGAAGTTCTTCATCTTGGCCGTGTCGCCCAAGGCCCGCTGAATCTCGTTTCTCTTGCTCTCGTACCCGCGATAGTCATCGGGAAGCTGGCCGCCGTTGGCTTCCATGATCTGATCGATGATCCCCTGGTACAACGTCTTCGCCTGCTTGAGCTTCTTGATCGCCGAGTCGAACTCGAAGCTGGGATCTTTGTCCTCCTTGGCCTTGGCCAGCGCCGCCGCCCTATCCTTCAGCGCAGAATGGTACAGCGCGTCGGCCTCCTTCACGATGGCCGACGGGTCCGGCGGCGGCGGCGGCGGCTCGGGCGGCGGCGCCTGCAGCAGATCGCGGTGGATGATGTACCCCAGCATGCACACGATCGCGACCGACGGCACGCCGATGAACACGAGGATGACCCAGAGCGGCGCCTTGGGCTTCGGCTGCTGCGCTCTTCTCCGCGAACGTTGAGGACGAGTTCCGGCGTCTGTCACGTATGCACCTCGAATACCGTCAAGAAAGAATGATTATAGCATTTCGGGGCCGGCGGCAGAAGGGGGCCGGCGCGTGGTGAAGACCTTGTCAAGCGCGCGCCGGTGCTGCTACAATACGGGGTCCGTTGCGGGCGAACCGCGCGGCGCGAAGGCCTGCGCCCGGGCGGCGGGCACACCGAATTCACCGAGGTACTCGCATGGTAAAACAGCTCACGCTCGATCCGTCGGTCATGAGACGCCCCTCCCTGCTCAAGCTCGGGGAGATTCCCATCAACCAGTACCGGCGCACGGTCGGCGAGGAGGTGCAGGCGGGCCGGTGGCTCTCGGCCGAGGCCGCGCTGAACATCTACCGCGACATGGCGCTCATCCGCGAGTTCGAGGGCATGCTCGACGCCGTGAAGAAGCTGGGCTCCTACGAGGGCATGGCCTACGACCACAAGGGCCCTGCGCACCTCTCGATCGGCCAGGAAGCCGCGGCCGTGGGCGAGGCGTTCTTCCTCGGGACTGAGGACCACATCTACGGGAGCCACCGCAGCCACGGCGAGATCATCGCCAAGGGCATGTCCGCCATCCGCGCGCTGGACGGCGCGGAGCTCGAGCGCATCATGCGCGAGTATCACGGCGGCGCGATCCTCGCCGTCACCGAGACGCTCGACCCGGCCGGCGCGGCCTTCGAGCGCGCCGTCGATTTCCTCCTCTACGGGCTCCTGGCCGAGATCTTCGGCCGCGAGCCGGGATTCAACCGCGGCATGGGCGGCAGCATGCACGCGTTCTTCACGCCCTTCGGCATCTACCCGAACAACGCCATCGTCGGCGGCAGCGGCGACATCGCGGCGGGCGCGGCGCTCTTCAAGCGCGTCATGGACGGCGCCGGCATGGTCATTGCCAACATCGGCGATGCCTCGTCTGCGTGCGGGCCGGTCTGGGAAGCCCTGAACTTCGCCTCCATGGGGCAGCTCACGACCCTGTGGCCCGAGAAGCGCCGCGGCGGCCTGCCGATCATCTTCGCGTTCATGGACAACTTCTACGGCATGGGCGGCCAGCCCCGCGGCGAGACGATGGGATTCGACCAGCTCTCGCGCATCGGCGCGGCCGTCAACCCGCACAACATGCACGCCGAGACCGTGGACGGCAACAACCCGCTCGCGGTCGCCGACGCGATCAGGCGCAAGCGCGAGCTCATCGCGTCGGGCCGGGGGCCGGTGCTCCTCGACATCCTCACCTACCGCCAGAGCGGACACTCGCCGAGCGACGCGAGCAGCTACCGCTCGCGCGACGAGATCGAGATGTGGAAGAAGGCCGACCCGCTGCGCGAGTACGCCGGCGGCCTGCTCCAGGCGAAGCTCGCGGGCGCCGCCGACATCGAGAAGCTCGACGCCTACGCGAAGGCCAAGGTCGCCAAGGCGTTCACGCTCGCGACCGACTCGGCGCGCTCCCCCCGCATCGATGCGGTCGCGCACCCCGACCGCATCGCGAAGCTCATGTTCGCGCAGGCGCCCCAGTCGCCGGCCGTGCCGCTCCGCCCGGGCGATGCCCTCAAGCCGCTGGAGGAGAACAGCCGCTGGAAGGCGCTCGCGGGCAAGCAGCGCGCCGGGCTCGCCGGCGGCAAGCCCCTGCCCGAGTCCAAGGCGGTGTCGTACCGGGATGCGCTCTTCGAGGGCATCTTCGCGGAGTTCCACCGCGACGCGCGCCTGATCGCCTACGGCGAGGAGAACCGCGACTGGGACGGCGCGTTCGGCGTGTACCGCGGCATGACCGAGAGCTTCCCCTACCACCGGTTCTTCAACGCGCCGATCTCGGAGGGCGCGATCATCGGCTCGGCCGTCGGCTACGCCCTGGAGGGCGGCCGCGCGCTCGTCGAGCTCATGTACGCCGATTTTCTCGGGCGCGCCGGCGACGAGATCTTCAACCAGCTCGCCAAGTGGCAGGCCATGTCGGGCGGCGATCTCCCCATGCCCGTTGTCGTGCGCATCTCCGTCGGCAGCAAGTACGGCGCGCAGCACTCGCAGGACTGGTCGGCGCTCACGACCCACATGCCGGGCCTCAAGGTCATCTACCCCGCCACGCCCTACGATGCCAAGGGGTTGATCATCGCCGCCCTGCGCGGCAACGACCCGGTGATCTGCTTCGAGAGCCAGAAGACCTACGGCGTGACCGAGCTGTTCCGCCCGGGCGGCGTGCCCCGCGAGAGCTACGAGATTCCCATCGGGGTTCCCGAGGTGAAGCGCCCCGGCAAGGATCTCACGATCCTGTCGTTCGGCCCCACCCTCTACACCGCGATCGAGGCCGCGGAGGCGCTCACGACGCGCTTCCGCCTCGAGGCCGAGGTGATCGACGGGCGCAGCCTGGTGCCCTTCGACTACGAGCCCGTCATCGCGTCGCTCGCCAGGACGAACCGCCTGCTCATCACCTCCGATGCGTGCGAGCGCGGGAGCTACATCAACACGATCGCCGCGTACATCTCGCAGTTCGCCTTCAACCACCTCGACGCGCCCGTGACCATGGTGGGCTCTCGCAACTGGATCACGCCGCCGGCCGAGCTCGAGCACTCGTTCTTCCCGCAGGTGAGCTGGCTGCTCGACGCGATCCATGCGTCGATCCTGCCGCTCCCCGGCTACACCCCGCAGACGAACCGCTCCGCGGGCGAGCTCGAACGGCAGGCGCGCGAGGGCGTGTAGCGCCGCGGCGGCACGCGCCGCCGGCCCGGGCTGCGCCCGGAACGCGCCCCGCGCGGCGGCACGGTCCGAGAACGTGTCGAGCGGCGCCGAGAGGCCTCGGCGGCGGCACGAGCGCGGCCCCCCGCATCCGGCGTACGCCGCAACTACTTGCGACCGCCGCACCTCCGGCGCGGCGCCCCTCTCGCCGGCTCCGAGGTAGAGTTGTACGACACTCCAGGGCGGAGTGCCCGGAACGCGGAAGGAACGCGCTCCGGGCGCGTCGTTCGCGGCCGGCGCCGGGCGCCCGCCGCGCAATCGCAATTCGGATGGTCGGGAGCCTTGTGCCGTTCGTGAAGAACAAGACTCGCATCGACGAGCTCAAAGCGACGGGGCGCCTGCCGTCTCCCACGGGCGTGGCGCTGGCGGTGCTGCGCCTGACGCAGGACCCGAACACCACCGTGGAGCAGCTCTCGCAGGTGCTCAAGTGCGACCCGGCGCTGTCCGGGCGCATCCTCAAGTACGCCAACACGGCCGGCACCTGCGCCGGCCGCCCCGCCGCCTCCGTGACGGAAGCCGCGATCCGCATCGGGGTCTACCGGGGCAGCCAGATCGCCCTCGGATTCTCGCTCCTTTCCAGCTATCGCAACAGTCCCTGCCGGAAGTTCGACTACGACGGCTTCTGGTCGCAGTCGCTCGCGACGGCGGTGAGCGCACAGATGCTCTCCAGCGCCATCAAGTCGGCGAACGCCGACGAGGCCTTCTCCTTCGGGCTTCTGTGTCAGATCGGCCGCCTCGCCCTGGCCACGATCCACCCGGACCGCTACACCGAGGTGCTCGCCGCCGCGGGCGCCTCGCAGGAGGAGCAGCTCTGCCGCCTGGAGCGCGAGGAGTTCGCGCTCGATCACAACGACCTCACCGCGGCGATGCTCGAGGACTGGGGGCTGCCCGCGGTGTTCGTGGAGGCCGCCCGCTGCCAGGAGGACCCGGCCGGCTCGGGGCTGGACCCCGTATCGCGCGATTCCCGGCTCGCGACGCTGCTCCACGTCGCGCGGCACATGTCGGCCGTCTGCCGGGCCGAGGATGCGCTCCGTCCCCCGCTCCTCTCCGCCCTGGACGCGCATGCCGGGGAGGCGGGGCTCGACCCCGCGGGGCTCGCCGAGATGCTCGGGACCGCCGCCGGCGAATGGCGCCGGCTGGGCCGCCTGCTCGGCGTCCCCACGACCAAGACCCACGAGGAGAAGATCGCGCAGGCCGGGCGGGATGACGCGCGGGCCGGCGCCGAGCCCAAGGACCCCGAGCGTATGCGGATTCTCGTCGTCGACGACGACCCCGCGCTGCTCGACTTCATCGGCGCGCTCCTCCAGCACGAGGGCCACGCGGTCGAGACCGCGCCCGGTGCCGAGACCGCCCTCAGGCGGGCGCTCGAGAGCAACCCGCAGTTCATCGTGACCGACTGGATGATGCCCGGCATGACCGGCGTCCAGCTCTGCAAGGCGCTGCGGCAATCGGAGCAGACGAAATCCATCTACGTCATCATGCTCACCGCGTGCGAGGACGAGAGTCATCTCGTGGAGGCGTTCGACGCCGGCGCGGATGACTACGTGGTCAAGCCGTTCAACCCGCGGGCGTTTCTCGCGCGCGTGCGCGCCGCGCGCCGCATCGTCAACCTGCAGGAGCAGGTGGCGCGGGACAAGGAGGAGATCAAGCACTACGCCGCCGAGCTGAGCGTCGCCAACCGCAAGCTCGAGCGCGCGGCGCTCACCGATCCGCTCACGGGGCTCGCGAACCGCCGCTACGCGCTCGAACGGCTCGAGCAGGAGTGGAGCACCGCCATCCGCTACGGCCGCCCGATCGCCTGCATGATCGTCGACATCGACCATTTCAAGGCCGTGAACGACACGCACGGCCACGATGCGGGCGACCTCGTGCTGCAGCAGACGGCGCAGATCCTGCGCGAGAACGTCCGCAGGAGCGATGTCGTCTGCCGCTTCGGCGGCGAGGAATTCCTGGTGATCTGCAAGGATACGAACGAGCAGGGCGTCCGCACCGTCGCCGAGCACGTCCGCGCCAAGGTCGAGGCCGGTTTCTTCGAGGTCGCAGGAGTGAGGGGCCATGTCGAGGTGAGCATCGGCGTCGCCGCCCGCGCGGCCGCCACGATATCCACCAAGCTGCTGCTCAAGGCCGCCGACCGCGCGCTCTACGCCGCCAAGGCAGGCGGCCGCAACCGGATCTGCGTCGCGCAGGAGTAGGCGGCCGCCGCGGGCATCGACCACGCCGAACGTCTGCGCACGAGAACGCTGCCACGCGATCGTTCACGGGTTCTCTCCGTCTCCATCCGAACGCGTGACCGTTCACAGGGCCTCCCGAACGCGCGAATCTCCGCTTTCAGCACATCACATTCCGGCGTTCTTCGTGGTGCTCTTTCCGATTCACCACAGAGAAGACGGAGGGCACAGAGACGGGAACGTGAGACGAGGTGCGGGCGCAAGTCCATTGCGATTCGGTCTCTCTCCGTCCTTCTCTGTGCTCTCCGTGCCTCTGTGGTTTCTTCTCCGTCAGATGCCATCTGTCTGTGGATCCGAGCACGGCGAGAGAACCGTGAACGGTTACTTCTCGGCGGCCTTCTTCTTCCCCTCGCCCCCGCCCTTCTTCTCCTCGCCCGCGGCCGGCACGGAACGGTTCTTCTCCAGCCACGCGATGCCCGCGCGCATCCGCCCGTACACGTCCCCCGACCAGCCGTGGTCGCCCGAGGTCTGGACGAACTTCACCTTGGCCCCCGCCGCCGTCAAGCGCTGCTCGGCGTCCTTGGCCATCGCGAAGGGGCACACCTTGTCGCCGGGCGAGTGCTCGATGACGTAGGCTTCGCCCTTGGCCCCTTCGAGCGGCGGCAAGCCCGCCGGGCGGAACCACGACATGCTTATGAAGAAGCCCGTCGCGGCTTTCTCCTTCCGGAGCGAGATCGCGTAGGCGGCCGGGCCGCTCGACGACCACGCCATGACGTAGACGCGCGTGCGGTCGATCGGCAGGCGCGCGGCCGCGTCGGCGATCACCGCCTCGACGAAATCCTCCGTCGCGGGCGCGCCGTACAGGCCCGGCGTCCTCGCCGTGGGCCACACGATCTGCGCCGTGATCGCGAGCGGCGCCGCCACGGGCTGCGCCGCCGCGAAGTCCGGGCCGAGCACATGCTTGAAGATGCGCTTGACGAAGGGATGGAACGCGCGGCTCCCGTCGCCGCCGGGCAGGACGACGAGGAGCGCGTAGCCCTTCGCCGGCTTCCGGGCGTTCGCGCGGGGCTCGATGAGGAAGTAGGTCCGTTTCGCCGCGTCCTTCGCCTCCGGCGCGTCCTTCGCCCGCACCGCCAGCTCGATCTCCTTCGAGGGAATGTCGGCGACGTCCGCGCCGCGGTCCTCCGCGCAGGGCGCCGGCGCGCACAGCCACGCAACGAGCGCCGCGGTACATGATCGCCTGGTGAGTCGCATCGGCCGCTCCTCGTTTCAGAAATTCGTCTCGACCATCGGCCGGAACGTCATGTGGTGCACGGCGAGCTCGGCGGGCAGTGCCAGCACCGCATACACGGCATCGGCCACGCTCTCGGGCTTCAGGTAGTCGGGTCGCGGCGAGGGCCTGAAGGCCGTGTCCGTGCCGCCGGGATAGATGGACGACACGCGGATGTTGAAGGGCCGCGCCTCCTTCCTGAACACGTCGGTCAGGCCCATGAGGCCCTTCTTCGCCGCCGTGTAGACGCCCATGGCCTCGTTGTCGAAATGGCACACCGTCGAGAGGATGTTGACGACGTGGCCGCCCCCGCGCGCCCGCATGTCCGGAAACGCCGCGCGCATGAGAAGAAAGGGCGCCCTGAGGTTCACGGCCAGCATGCGGTCGAACTCGCCGGGCGCGACATCCCAGAGCGGCGCCTTGCGCGCGTTGTACCCCGCGTTGTTGATCAGGATGGCAGGCGGGCCGAGCCGCTCGCGCGCCGCGCGATAGAAGGCCTCGACCGCCGCAGCATCGGCCAGATCGAAGGGCTGCGCAAAGGGCTCGGGCGCCCCCGCGGCGCGTACCGCATCGGCGACATCGCGGAGCGCGGCCGCGTCGCGCCCGCACAGGGCGAGGCGCGCCCCGTCGCGCGCGACGCGCAGCGCGATGGCGCGGCCTATGCCGCGCGTCGCGCCGGTCAGGAACATGGTCGTGTCACGCAGCGGTTCCATGCGCTCCTCCTCGCGCCGATCGCCGTTCACCGATGCGCCGGAAGGCGCTCTTCTTCACTCTACTCACGGGGCGGCCGGGCCGCAAGCGCCCTCCGCCGCCCGGCGGCCCTGCGGCGTTCTCTCCGGGCAACCGTCCATGCGTTCCTCACCGCGTTCGCGCAGGCGGACAGGCGTCTTGTGCGAGAGACGCCAAGGATCAGCGGTGAGTCGCCGCGCGTTCGAAATCAACCGAAGCCTCTTCGTGCCTTCGTGTCTTCGTGGCTCTCTCGTTCTCCATTCGCGCGGCTGCCCCCACATCCGGGGATGAAGGAAGGACGATGCCACAAAGACACGAAGACACTAAGCATCAGCGGTGAATTACCGCGCGCTCGGGTTGCACCCGAGACCCCTTCGTGCCTTCGTGTCTTTGTGGCTATCTCGTCCTCCATTCGCGGAGCTGCCCCCACATCCGGGAAGAAGGAAGGACGATGCCACAAAGACACCAAGACACCAAGGACCGGCGGTGACTCGCCGCGCGCTCGGAATGCACCCGATACTCTTCGTGGCTCTCTCGTCTTCCTTCGCGCGGCCGTCCGCGACCGGTCTCACGCGGGCCGCCGCGGCCTTGCCGAACGGCCGGGCGCGGATTAGAATCGCCGTCCGCAGTCGAACCGAAACTGAAGGAGGCCCCATGAGTTACGGTCTTGCATCGCTGTGTCTGCTCTGCGCGCTCGCCGCGGGCTGCGCCCAGTCGCCCGCGCGCATCCTCTTCAAGGACGACCTGGAGTTTCTCAAGGCCCATACCAAGGTCGTGGTGCTGGCCGGCCGCGACGGCGAAGCCCGGGTGGCCGTCAACCCCGATCTCCAGGGCCGCGTCATGACGAGCACCGCCGCCGGCCCCGACGGCCTGAGCTTCGGCTGGATCAACCGCGAGCTGATCGCATCGGGCGAGAACAACCTCCACATCAACGCCTTCGGCGGCGAGGATCGCTTCTGGCTCGGCCCCGAGGGCGGCCAGTTCTCCATCTTCTTCACAAAGGGCGACCCCTTCGACCTCGCGCACTGGTTCACGCCGCCGCCGATCAACGAGGGGCCGTACGATGTGGTCGCGAAGGATAGCGGCCGGATGCACTTCCGGAAGGCCATGCAGCTCGTCAACTACTCGGGAACCGAGTTCAACCTCGAGCTCAACCGCGAGGTGCGCGTCCTGGAGGCGGATGCCGTCGCGGCGCTGGGCCTGCCGGTGCCCGCGGGCATCGCAACCGTGGCCTACTGCTCGGACAACAGGATCACCAACAAGGGCGCGGCGGCGTGGACGAAGGAGACGGGCCTCCTGTCGATCTGGATCCTCGGGATGTTCAACCCGTCGCCGGCGACGACGATCGTGATCCCCTTCAACAAGGGGCCCGAGTCGGAGCTCGGGCCCGCCGTCAACGACGCCTACTTCGGCAAGGTGCCGCCCGACCGCCTGATCGTCAAGGACGGCGTGCTCTTCTTCAGCGGCGACGGCAAGTACCGGAGCAAGATCGGCATCTCCCCGCGGCGCGCCAAGCCCTTCGCCGGCAGCTACGACGCCGCGAACGGCGTCCTGACGATCGTCCACCTGACGATCCCCGAGGGCGCGGCCGACTACGTGAACTCCATGTGGGAGATCCAGAAGGAGCCGTTCGCCGGCGACGTCGTCAACAGCTACAACGACGGGCCTCCCGCACCGGGCGCCAAGCCGCTCGGGCCGTTCTACGAGATCGAGTCCTCCTCGCCCGGCGCCGCGCTCGCGCCGGGAGCGACCCTGGCCCACGTGCATACGACCATGCACTTCCAGGGGCCCGAGGACGCCCTCGATGCGATCGCCCGCAAGGCGCTGGGAGTCGGCATCGAGGAGATCAAGAACGCCTTCGCGGCGCGGTAATCGCACCCGAGGCTGCGGCGCCGCGTCCCGTCGACGCGGGGCGCGTGCGCCGCGTTCAGCGCACCCGCAGCGCCTCGGCGACCTCCCGCTCCCCGAGCGGTACGACCTGGGTGACGAGGCCGTGCATCCCGGGCGACTCGCTGACCAGAATGCCCCAGAGGCACCGCCGGCCGCCGATCATCGCGGGCGCGGGGTCGTACAGCAAGAGTCGCCCGGGACGGCCGGCGATCGCGACCGCCCCGGGCGGAAAAGAGTAGTCTTCTCCGGAACGAGGCGACGTGCACGGCGGAAGCGCCGCGCCGAACGCCTCTCGCAGCGCGTCCGCATCGGGCGGGAGCGCCTGCTGCGCCGCGTAGTACAGGACAACGTGCTCGCAGAGGCGGTGCAACCGCTCGGCCGCGGGATCGTCGATCGTCTCGTGCGCCGTGCCCGGCGGCACGGACACGCAGCCGAGCGCGAGGAGACACGCGAACGCCCCTCCGCATCGGCGCAGCGACCGCCGCGCGCCCTTCATCGGCCGTTCTCCGCGTGCTTCTCGGGCAGATCGAACGTCTTGATCCCGTCCTCCCCGGCGGCCTCGGGCGGCTCGGACGGCGGATTGACGCCCTGCATGCCCTCGATGTGGCTGTCGAACACGCCCTCGTGAATCGCCCTGTCGACGATCGTGATGCGCTCCTTCTCCCTCTCCGACATGCGTCTCAGGACGTACGGATCCTTCGCCACGTGCGGCGTCAGGAAGATCAGGAGCTCGGTCTTGGACTTCTTCCGCTCCATGCGGCCGAAAAGCCAGCCCAGGAGCGGAATATCGCCCAGGAGCGGCACCTTGGAGAACGTCTCGGTCACGCTGTCCTCCATGAGCCCGCCGATGACGACCGTGTGGCCGTCGGGGATGGCGAGGCGCGAGAGCGCCGAGCGCTTGGCGATGACCGGCGCGTTGACGGTCTCGGAGATCGGCACCGTGTCGCCGCTGATGGCGGAGATCTCGGGCTCGACATCGAGCGTCACGATGCCGTCCGGGTTCGTGTGCGGCGTCACGTTGAGGATGATGCCGACGTCCTGGTACTCGATCGTGTTGATCGTGGCGTCGTTGGATGTCTGGCGCGTGTTGGTGATGAACGGCACCTCCTGCCCCACGGTGATGCTCGCCTCCTGGTTGTCGCTCGCCAGGATGTACGGCCGCGAGAGCACCTCGAGCTTGCTGTCCTTGGCGAGCATCCTGAGCGTGGTCTCGGCGTCCTTGTTGATGTACTTGTACACCATGCCGTACGGCTGCGAGGCGATGCCGAAATCGGTGAAGAGGCTCATGTCGTTCTTGGCCAGGAACTCCAGCAGCGAGAACTCGTTTCCTATGTCGAGCTCGTCGGTGTGCGTCACCTCCGCGATCAGCACCTTGATCAGCACCTGGGGCACCGGAGTGTCCAGCTCCTTGATGATGCCCTTGACGATCTCGACGGCGCCCGACGGGCTCGTGACGAGGAGCGCGTTGGTGTCCTCGTCGGCGACGGCGTAGACCTGCCCGTAGAGCTCCGATGCCGACTCCATGCTTTGCGACGAGAGCCTGCCGCCCGCCCCGCGCCCCGCGGCGCCGAAGCCGCCCTGGCCGGAGCCGCCGGCCTGGGCCATGCCGCCGCCCCGACCGCCGCCCGCGTCCGCCATGCCGCCGCCCATGTCCGACCCGCCCCGGCCGCCGCCGCTGGTGCGCAGCGCGCCCGACGAACGCCCGCCGGACGTCGTGCTCGTGCCGCGCGTGCCCGATTGCGTTCGGCTGCGCGACGACGTGCTTCCCGTGCCGAAGAGGTTGTTGAGCACGGTCTCGATCTGGATGGCCTGGCCGTTCCGCACCCGGTAGAAGAAGACCTCCTGCTTGGAGGCGGGGTTCGAATCGAGATCCTTGAGGACCTGTCCCACCACCTTGAGCGTTTCGGGCGGGCCGCTCACGACCACCGTGTTCGTGCGCTCGTCGGCCGAGGCGTTGACCTGAATGCGCGATGCCGC
Source organism: Planctomycetes bacterium UBA4800 (assembly GCA_002402755.1). GTDB lineage: Bacteria > Planctomycetota > UBA8108 > UBA8890 > UBA8898 > UBA8898. The sequence goes on along the minus strand of DHGK01000126.1, from coordinate 18,675 downwards.
CTGGCCGGAGCCGGACGATCCCGTGCCGCCCGTGCCGCCCGCTCCGCCCGGCCCGCCGGGGCCGCCGAAAGGACCGCCCGGTCCGCCCCGCTGGAAGAAGGGGGTGAAGCCGCGATCCGACGATCGGCCGGAGGTCGCGGTCGTCTGGAAGATCTGGTTGACGAGGCGCGCCGCATCGGTCGCCTCCGCGTACTTGAGCGGGAAGACCTCCACGCTCGCCGTCGACGGATCGGCGCTATCCAGGGCCCAGACGACCTGCGCGATTCTCCGGATATTGACCGATGCATCGGTGATGATGAGCGCATTGGCAACCTGGTTGGCCGCGACGTTCGTCTCCTCGCTGAAGAGCGCCCTGAGGTCCTGGAGCAACTGCCGCGCCTCGACGCGCCTGAGCGGCATCACCTGGGTGATCACATCGAGCGTCTCGGGAATGCCCGCCGGGTCCGATCCGACGCGCACGGGGGTGTTGGCCTTGGCGGCCTCCGAGAGCTTCACCACGGTGAGCGTCCGCCCGACACGAATGGCCGCGAAGCCCTCCTGCCTGAGCACGCTGTTGACCACGCTCAGGGCCTCGTCGACCTCGAGCCGCTGCCTGTTCTGCACGGTCACGCGGCCCTTGAAGCCGTCTTCTTTGGTCACGATGATGAGGCCCGCGACCTCCGAGAGATGCGCGAGCACGGTGTCGATGGGCGCATCCTTGAAGTTGAGCCAGATGCCGTTCTCCGCGCCGGGCTGCGGGGCGGGCTCTCCGCCGGCCGCCGCCTCGGAACCCGCGGGCGGAGCCGGCGCCGCGGGCACGACCGGCGCAACGGGGGCTTCGGGCGCCGCCGGGACTTCAGGCGTCGCGGGAGCATCGGGCGCCGCGGGAACCTCGGCCGTCGCGGGCGCGGCCGGCGCCGCGGGCGCGGGCGGCTCCTCCGCCGCGCCGATGATCGCCGCGTCAAGCAGCATGGCGCACACGCACGTGAATGCGCTCATTGTCACGCTCCTTTCTCCGTGCGGGTCTCTCCGCGCTCCGCGCGCGGCCCCGATCAACGAGTGGGCAGGGCGGACGCCGCCGTTCCGCAGCCTCCAACGACCCTCATCGTCGCCTCAGTTGCGGCCGCGGCCGAGTCGTCACGAGCCGGGGCCGCCCATTTCCTGCTGCCGCCGGCGAAGCAGCCGATCGAGCACCGAATCGCCATCTCCCGGCGGCGTCTCCGCCGCCCCCTCCGCCGGCTCCGGCCGGGCATCGGCGGAACCGGCCGGCGCGCGCCCCTCGGATGCCGCCGCCGGCGCGCGCGCGGGCGCCGCGTCGCCCGCGAGCGTGCACCCGACCGCGATCGTCTGTTCCCTATCCGCCACGCGCACGGTCACGTTGTCGAGCGTGATCGCGGCCAGCGTACAGATGCCGACGGTTTCTCCCCTTGCCGCGTGCCGCACGACCGTGGCGTCCGTATCCTCGAAGAACGCCAGAAGGCGGTCCCCGACCTTGCTCACGCCGAGCAGCACCCAGCGTTCGGGGCGGTCGGGCGACTTGGTCTCGCCGCGTCCCCCCCCGCCGGGTCCCTCGGATTCCTCCGCCGCCGCACGTTCCGCGCCCCTCGAGAACGGCCGGCGCTGCTGGCTGAAGATGTTGCGCGCCGCGATCTCGCGATACCGCTCCCAGGTGCGTTCGGCGGCGGGCACGCGCCGGTACTCCGCCTTGGCGGCCGCCGGGGCATCGGCCGCGGCGAGCGCACCCGCCGCGCACAGGATTGCGAACGCGATGCGCGCGGCCATCATGCGCCTCCCCGCGGCGAAGCCGCATCCCGCGCCGCGTCGCCGGAAGCCTCCGCGGCGCGGAACAGCGTCGAGAAGGTGATATCGAGGCCGATCTGTCCGCCCGACGCGTCCTTGTCGGCGCGCAGTTCCACGCGCGCGACGCGGAGCGGAATCTCCGCCGTCTCCATGCAGTACATGAAGCGCACCAGCGATTCGTACCTGCCGCGCGCCGACGCCTGGAACCTGACCTCGCGCAGCACGCCCTTCGCGGCGGTCCGCTCGGGCTGGATCGAGCCCATCGTGACGCCGGTGTCCTGGGCCCACGACCTGAGCGCGTTGAGCGCGCGGCGCTCGGCCTCCGAGGGGTCGTTCGTCAGGCTGCGCTCGCACCAGCGGCTCCATTTCTGCACGAGCGCGTCGCGCTGCCTGAGCAACGTGTCGTTGGCGAGCACCGTCGTCTCCAGCTTCTCGCGTTCGATCGCGAGCGCCTCCGCTTTCTCATTGAGCGGCGCGAGCACGTAGGAATCAAGGAGCAACAGGCCTGCGACGAGCGCCGCGCCGATCAGGAGCAGTCGTTCCCGTTTCGTCTTCACGGCCGCCCCCCGCGCATGCGGAAGCTGATGCTGAACGCCAGATTGCGGTCGCGCGCAACCGCCTTCGGGTACGTCATGCCGCCGTGCAGCGTCACCTCGGAGAACGCCGCCGAGCCCTGCAGGCGCTCGAAGACCTCGAGCACCACGCCGTCCTCGACCGCGCGCCCGGAGACGACGCCCCGCATGTCCTGCGACAGCGAGATCTGGGTGGCCCAGATTCTCCCGTCCTCGGGAAACGCCCGCGAGAGCTCCAGGAGGCATTCCAGGTGCTCGGGACGCGTGTCGAACCAGCCGCCGGCGAGCGAGACCTTCTCCCGCACGACGCGCGCCTCCTGCACGTGCCCGGCCTGGGCCTCGAGCCGGTGCGTGAGGCCGTTGACGGCGTGCGCCGCGAGCTGCCAGTCGACGATGCTCCACCCGATGAACAGCACGGCGGCGGCCGCGACGACCGCCGCGGCGCGCAGACGCCGGCCGAACCGCGTCACCGCGGAGGACCGCAGGCGCGAGTTGAGAAAATCGATGTCGCGGAGCGCCGGATCCAGCGCCGCGCGCGCCAGGGCCGTCGCGCCGGCATGGCGCGGGCAGGCGGCATCCGCGCCGTTCAGCTCGGCGAGCGCGCCGACCGATCCGATCTCGCACCCGCCCAGGGCAAGCGTCGTTCCGAGCGCGGCGATGGTGCCGGCGGACAGGCCGAGGCCGTCCCACAGGACGAGGCTCGCGCCGGCGCCCTCGTTCTCGCGCACCAGAAGCATGCGCCGGACCTCGCTCGAGAGCCGCTCGCCCCACGCGCCGCCGGCGGGGCTCGCATCGCCTCCCGACGGCACGTGGCGCAGGGCCTCGATGCGGCCGCCGGCGAGAACGACGGCGTCGATCCTCCCCCGCTCGATGAGAAGGTCGATGCGCGGCGCACCGCCGCCGGCAGCCGCCGCGGCCGCGCGTGCGAGCGCGGCCGCCGTCGGCGTGACGCACGCGACCTGCAGCCCCGCGGCCTGCGCAATGGCGACCGCCCGGTCGATCCTCTCCCGGGGCGCGGCGCACAGGAGCACCGTGCTCCGCCCCGACGCATCGTTATCGCACGTGTAGTCGACGGCCAGCTCCCCGGCCCCGTGGGCGAACGCGCGCTCGGCTTGAATGCGCAGCATCCCCGTACGCGACGCAGCATCAGCAGGCGGCAGCGTGACCTGTTTGGTCACGAGCCACTGGGCAGGGATGCCGATCGCTGCGCCGCGTGCGGAGATGCGGTTGGTGCGCAGAAACTGGGCCAGCATACGGCCCACGGACGCCGGGTCCGCCGCGTCCCGCCCTGCCGGGAAGCGGAACTCCGCCGTCCGCGAGAGAATCTTGCGCGCGCCCGAGACAACGACCTCGGCCAGGAGGATTCCCCCGTCGTCGAACGCCAGGCCGAGCGCCCGCGGCGCGCGCAGTACCATCAGAACACCCCCCGCCGGGTCGTCCGGGGAAGCTCGGCAAGGGATGCGCCCGACCGAAGCGACGTCAGGATGCTCGCATCGAGCGGCCATCCCAGATGCGTCAGGCGCTGCCAGAGGACGAGGCGCGGCGACTCGCCCGATCCGTCGTACACCATGCGGTAGCGCTCGAACGCGCGGCCGTCGCCGCTCACCGCCACGATGTCGGCGCTGCGCTGGGTGGAGAGGGTGGTCACCGCGCCGCCGATCGCGACCGCTTTCTCGCGCGGGAGCGCCTCGGAAACCCACCCGATCCCCGCGAGCGGCCCGGTGCTCGCCGTCGAGCTCTGCGCGCCGGAACCGGACGCCGCGGCGGATGATCCGCCGGCATTCCTGCGATAGGCGATGAGCGCCTCCGCATCGGCCTCGGAAAGCCCCGGAAGCGTCATGAGCACTTCCTTCGGGGCGCTGTTGACGTTGATGAGGCTCGCCGCCCCATCTTGCCCGGACGAGGCCGTGAACCGCGAAGCGACCGCATTGAACTCCTCGGCCGTCATGCCCGTCTTGAAGAGCATGTCGATGAGGTTCGTGTACGGACCCGAGGACAGGATGCTCTGCAGGATCTGATCGACGCGGCTCTCGGCGATGCTTCCGGCCGACGCGGCGTCCTGAAGCACCTTCTTGATTTCCTCCTCGCCGCCGCCTTCCGCGCCGCCCGGGGCCCCTCCGCCCGCCGGAGCACCGCCGCCCGCAGGAGCACCGCCGCCCGCCGGAGCACCGCCGCCCGCAGGAGCACCGCCGCCCTGGTTCACGTTGACGAGCCCCTCGGCCGGCGTCTGGCTGTAGATCGTCACGAAGGCGATGAGGCCGCGATCGAGCGTGCCGTCGGCGTTGTCGGGCGGATCGGTTTCCGAGGCGTCGTTCTCGTTCGGGTCCAGAAGGCCGTTCCGGTTCCAGTCCTCGCCGTACAGGATCTCGGGCGTCACGCCCCGAACGAAGAGCAGCTCCTCGACGGATTCGAAGGGGGCGTTCTTCGCGTAGTAGGGCGGGCTGCGAAGCAGGTAGTACTCGTTCTCCGCGCCGTTCGCGGCCGGCGTCGAGTCCTCGTCGCGCCAGTCGATGATCGCGGCCGCGAGCGCCGTGTCGACGCCGGGGAGCATCAGGAGCATCTCCTCGGTCGCGGTGTTGAGGTCGAGCTTGGAGGATTCATCGCCGATGCCGAAGGCGGCGTTCTTGTCGTCGTCCCAGTCCGGATCGAGCAGCCAGAAGGCTCCATCGCCGACCTCGACGACGTCGGCGGGCAGCGCATCGCCGAGCGTCATGACCGCCTGCGCCGCGCCCAGCGCGATCGCCCGGGCCTGCGCGCTCGCCCGCTCGTGCGCCGCCGCCATGGCATCGATCCGCTTGTCGCGCGCGAGGACGAGGACCAGCCCCACGATCGCGGTCACGATGAACAGCGCGACGATCAGCACCGCGCCGCGCCTGGAGCCTCTCGGGCCCCCGTGGTGCACCGTTCCGCCGCGCGTCATTACTCGCCTCTCACCTGACAAACTGGTTGCCTTCCTCGGCGCTCGCCGCCGATGCGGTCGGCACCGTGAGCACCATCTCTCCTTTAAACGCGGAGAGCCGCGCGCCGTCCACCAGGTCGATGTCGATGTCCTCGCCCGCCGCGCGCGGCTCGATGACGCGCTTGACGAGCCGGATCCTGATCGCCGGGGGGATCTGCCCCTCGCGCTGGCTGGAATCCCAGTCGTCGATCCACTCCGAGCCGTCCAGGTACGCCGCGTCGAACGACACGACATCGCGGCACACGATCTGCGGCTCCGGGGTCGCCTCGGTGGGCGTCAGCGAGTTGCGCGTCACCCACCGGACCAGGTCGAACGCGCTGCCGGTCGTCCGCGCCAGAAGGCCGTACTCGACCTTCACGATGTCGCAGCCGTACCGCTGCGCCTCTTCCTCCAGCGTGAAGGCCTCCAGCTCCAGCTTCCCGATCGCCGCCTCGGCCGAGCGCTCGATGTCGGGGCCGCCGCTCGCCGTGCAGAACTCCAGGAAATCGCTCGGCCGGCCCTCGCCGCCCGTTCCGTTCTCGCCGATGAAGCCGCCGGCGAGGATGCCGGCGGGCGGGAGCATGGATTCGACGTCCCGGCGCAGGATGTCCAGGGCCGCCTGCACGGCGGTCACCGGCTCGATCGCGGCGCGCGCCCGCCGCTCGGCCTTGAAGCCGGTCTCGAGCGTCCCGCAGAGCGCCAGCGTGAGCACGCTCACGAGCGCCAGCGCGACCAGAATCTCGATGAGCGTGAATCCTCGCGCCATGGCCTCCTCACGACTCGCTCGATGGCACGAGCGTCGTCAGCGTCACCTCGTGCTCCCGGCCCCGCGCCATCCACGTCACGCGCACGGTGAGCTCGCCGAGCGAGCCGTCGATCCAGTCCCCGAGCGTCGCCTTCCAGCGATAGGGCGAGGACCCGACGCGGGCGCCGTCCGGATCGCACTCGCCGAAATCCGCGTCGTCGAACGTGCCCTCCATCTCGGTCGAGTCCCACGCCTGCCGGGACAGCAGTTCGTGCATCGCGGACTCGGCGAGCATGACGGCCGTGTTCGTGCGCGCCGCCGTACCCGCCAGCCGCAACGTCAGCGACAGCGCCTGCATCGCGATGGGCATGACCATGCCGACGAGCAGCAGCGCCGCGAGGGCCTCGATCAGCGTGAAACCGCGCCGCCGCTCATCCACGCCGCACCCCCCGCTCGAACACCTCGCGAATCCTGAAGGGCTCGCCCGGCGCCTCGCAGCCCACCGCGATGACCGTGCCGAGCCGGCCCGTGAGATGCAGCCGCGCCGCATCGGCCCGGCCGTTCGGCGCGAACGCGATGTAGCCCTTGCGCTCCGCCGCGGTCGAGTCGAACCATTCGACGAGCATCGTCTCCGGAAAGAAGAACACCTGCCCGAAGGAGCAAAGGGGGCGCTCGAACCCCTCCTCTCCCACGGTCTCCAACCAGTAGCGGCCCCGCGCGCGGTCGATGTGCAGGCGGTACTCGCGACCCTCGCAGACGGCCCGGAAGCGCGCGTACTTGGCCAGGGCGAGGACGTTGCCGGCCGTGTCGCGCACCTGGCGCGATTCCCCGAATCCGCGGAGCGACGGCACCGCCAGCGCCAGGACGCCCGCGAGGATCAGCAGGACGAACACCAGCTCGAGCAGGCTGAAGCCGCTCCGCGCGCCCGGAGCCGGCGGCCCCGCACGGAAACGCGGATGCCTGCGCTCGCCGCTCATACGCCCTCACACATCCTTCTCGGACCAGTTCTTGATGTCGTCGTCGGTGCCGTCCTGACCGTCCGGCCCCGGCGAGTGCAGGTCGAACCCGTCCTGGTTGTAGCGCCCGGGGTACTCGTAGATGTACTCGTTGCGCCACGGGTCCATGGGAATGCCCCGCTTGAGGTACGGCCCCTTCCAGGACTCCGCGTTGCCGGGCTGATCGTAGAGCGCCCGCAGGCCCTCCTGCGACGTCGGATAGCGCCCGACATCGATCTCGAAGGCATCCAGGGCCGTCTCCAGGCGGCTCACCTCCGTCTCGGCGGCGGTGACCTTCGCCTGCTTGGAGCGCCCGGCGAACTTCGTGACCACGAGGGCCGCCAGCGTCGCCAGGATGACGAGGACGAGCAGAAGCTCGATGAGCGAGAACCCGCCCCGCCGCCGCGATTCGTACCATGCCAGTCTCATTTGACCATCTCCTGCAATGTGAACACCGGCAGCAGCATGCCCACGACGATCGTGCCCACGAGCGCCGCCATGATGAAGAGCAGGGCGGGCTCGACCACCGCCACCAGCATGCGCAGCCTGCGGTCCAGCTCCTGCTCGTTGCCCTCCGCCTGCCTGACGAGCTCCTTGTCCAGCCGGCCGCTCTCCTCGGCGACGGCCACCATCTCGATCACCGACGGGGTGAAGAGCACCGGGCAGAGCTGCAGGCCCCTGGACAGCGATTCGCCGCCCTTGACGTTGTCGATCGCCTGGCTGACCGCATCCGCGAGCGTCATGTTCCCGATCGCGCCCCGCGCCACCTGGAGCGCCGCGACGAGCGGCACGCCCGCGCCGACCAGCGTCCCCACCATGCGGCAGAAGCGTATGAGCGCGAAGCGCGCCAGAATGCGGCCCACGCCGGGCAGCGCGAGCAGCACGCGCTCGAGGCGGCGCGCGCCGCGCTCGGTGGCAAGCGCGCGCCGGCCGACGACCACGGCCGCGACCGCGCCGGCGATCGCGAAGACCCCGTAGCTGACGGTCGCCCGGCTCACGCCGACGATGGCGCTCGTCAGGAGCGGCAGCGACTCCCCGAACTCGTCGAAGAGCACCTGGAACCTCGGGATGAAGTACGTCAGGAGGAATGCCACCACGGCGCACATGAGCACGGCGAGGATCGACGGGTAGACCATGGCCGCCTTGACCTTGCCGAGAAGCTCCCGCTCGCGCGCGCGGAACTCGGCGATCTGGGAGAGCACCAGATCGAGGAACCCGCCGGTCTCGCCCGCCCGCACCATCGCCACGTTGACGGCCGAGAACGCCGAGGGCCACTTGGCGAGCGCGTCCGCGAGCGAGCTGCCGTTCAGAACATCCTCGTGCACGGCCTCCCACATCCGCCTGGCGGCCGGCGACGATGTCTCGCGGCTCAGCACCTGGAGCGCGCGGCCGAGCGGCACGCCCGCCGAGAGCAGGCTGGAGAGCTCGCGCGAGAACGCCTCGACCTGCCGCCCCGAGACCCGCCCGCCCCGCCGGACGCGCGCCGGCGCGGCCCGCGCCGCGGGAGCGTGCTCCTCGACCGAGACCGGGACGAGCCCGCGCGCCATGACGCTGTCGACGGCGCCCGCCCGGTTCGCGGCCTCGACGGCGCCCGCCGTGCTCTGCCCCTGCGCATCGAGCGCGGTGTAGGCAAACAGCGTCATGGTCCGGCCTCGCTCACGATGCCTCCGGGCGGTGTCCGTTGCCGTTGCCGCCGTAGTCCTTGGTGACGCGGATGATCTCCTCGAGCGTCGTCGCGCCCGCGCGCAGCAGCCTGAGCCCGTCCTCCCTGAGGCTCCGCATGCCGTCCCGGACCGCACTCCTGCGGATCTCGGTCGACGCGCGGCTCTGCAGAACGAGCGCCCTGATCTCCTCGCCGACGGGCATGAGCTCGAAGATTCCCTGGCGTCCGCGGTAGCCGCTGCCCAGGCACTCGCGGCACCCCCGCCCGCGGAACAGCGCGGCGGGCAGTTCGCCCGCGAACTCCGCGCGGACCCGCTCGCGCTCCTGCGCCGGCAGCTCCTCGCGGCAGGCGGGGCAGATGAGCCTCACCAGGCGCTGCGCCATCACGAGCTCGAGCGAGGACGCCACGAGGTACGGCTCGATGCCCATGTCCACGAGCCTGAGGAGCGCGCCGGGAGCGTCGTTCGTGTGCAGCGTCGAGAAGACGAGGTGCCCCGTGAGCGATGCCTGGACCGCGATACCCGCCGTCTCGCGGTCGCGGATCTCGCCGATCAGGATGACGTCCGGATCGTGGCGCAGCACGGACCGCAGCCCGCGCGCGAACGTCAGCCCGGCCTTCTCCGACACCTGGATCTGGTTGATGCCGTGCAGTTGGTACTCGATCGGGTCCTCGATCGTGATGATCTTGCGCTCGATCGAGTTGATCTGCGACAGGCCCGCGTACAGCGTCGTCGTCTTGCCGCTTCCCGTGGGGCCGGTGACGAGCACGATGCCGCGCGGCTGGTCGGAGATTTCCTTGAAGATGGGCGGGCAGTTGAGNNCGGTGACGAGCACGATGCCGTGCGGAAGCGCGAGAATGGTCTTGAAGATGCGAAAGTCGCGGCCGTCCATCCCGAGATGCTCCAGGCCCAGCATCGTCGCGCTGCGGTCCAGGAGGCGCAGCACGACCGCCTCGCCGTGCAGCATGGGGATNNCCGTCCTGGGGCAGGCGCTTCTCGGCGATGTCCAGGTTGCTCAGGATCTTCAGGCGCGAGACGATGGCCGCGCGGAAACGGCTCACCGACGCCGGAATGTTGGCCTCGACGAGCACGCCGTCGACCCGGTAGCGCACGCGGAGCTGGTTCTCGAACGACTCGAAGTGGACATCGGTCGCCCGCGTGCCGATCGCCTCGGCAAGCACCTGGTTGACGAACTTGATGATCGAGGCGTCGGCCGCCGCGTCGGTGATCTCGACCTCGTCGGAGATCCCCGTATCGAGGACCTGGATCGCATCGCGCTCGGCGGAGAGCGACTGGAGCGTGTCGGCGCCGACGCCGAGGAGCTGCGTGAGATGCCGCCTGATCTCGGCCGCCGGGGCCAGCGCCAGGGCGACATCGCGGCGGCTCGCGAGGCGCAGCTCATCGAAGGGCGCGCTGTCGAAGATCCTGCTCGTGGCGACCAGGAGCCCGTGCTCGTCCTCGCGCAGGGGGAGCATCTGGTGGTCGAGGAGCAGCTTGGCGGGAAACCGCGAGACGAAATCCGCGTCCGGGGCGCAGGTCTCCAGGGAGACGCAGGGGATCCCGAACTCCCTGGACAGGTACTCGAGCAGCCGCGCCTCGTCCTGCTCCCCGCTTTGCCGCAGCGCGTCGTCCAGCCCGACGCCATCGGCGCGGAGCGCGCGCACGCGATCGACGCCGGCGCGGCTGAGAAGCCCGTCCCTGACCATGTGTTCGAGGATGGCGTTCATGGGAACTCCGGGTACGGGCGGAGGGAGTCATCCACGGGCCCTCGGGCAACCGCCGCATGCTTCCTTGTCCACCTGCCACGAAGACACAAAGACACCAAGGACGCTGCTCGGACCCGACGCCGCGCTCTCAGGCGGGAGCGTGCAGGACGGTGCGTGGCGCCCGCATCTTCGTGTCTTCGTGTCTTCGTGGCAAATCTTCTTTCCATCGCCGTGGCAGGGAGGAAGAGCCCTTGAGAATCCGCGCGTGCCGCATCCATGTCGGGAACGGTGAACGGCGCGCGGGGTGCAATTGCGGCGGAGCGGCGCCGCGGACCGTGCGGCGCCGCTCCGTCGTGTCGAGGTCACTCCAGCATGCCCTGGAGGACCATCACGGCTTCCTGGCGCTGCGACAGCACCTCGCGCAGGCTCTTCTGCGCCTTGGCCAGATCGTCCTGCGCCTTCTTGCGCGTATCGCGCAGCTTCGCCAGGGCCGCCTTGATCTCATCGGGCTTGGCGTCCTTCTTGTCGATCACCGCCTGCAGGGCCGTGGTCGCTTTCTGGATCTCGGTCTGCTCCTGGCCCTCGCGGCCGCCCGGCTGTCCGGGTTGTCCGGGCGCCTGTCCGGGACCGCCGCGCGTACCGCGTCCGGGCATGCCCATCCCCATGCCCATGCGCCCGCCGAAGCTCCTCTCGCGGGCCTCGCGCACGGCCTGGATTCTGGGCTCGATGACCTTCCACTCCTCGTCGGTGCAGCCGAGCTGCTCCTTCATGCGCGTTGCGGCCTGCTGCCTGGACTCCTCGAAACGTTTCCGCATCTCCTCCTGGTTGGGCGGCTGTCCTTCCCCGCCCCGGCGTCCGCCCCCGGCCTCCGCCGCGAAGACGGGCGCGAGCAAGGCCGCGCCGAACAGCGCGGCGCACGCAAGCTTCCAGCAGTGACTCAACCGTCGCATCGTGTCCTCCTTTCGTGACAACCGATGACGCGTTCCACGGGGCGCCCGGCCGCAACGGAGACGGCCGTGTCTGGGGGCGCCTTGACTCTGCCGTTCCTAGTAACGCGGGCGCGGGGCGATATTCCACCGCGGGGGGCCGGGTGTCCGCCCCGCGCGCGTTCCTTGCCCGGCGGGCGCGGGTATGCGACAATCGCCGCGGGACCGGGGAACGGTGGAACGAACGGCCTCTGCCGCGTTATTCCAGACAACCATGAGCAGTGAAGCCGACGACACGAACGACACTGGCCTCCGGGCCCGCGCCGAGCAGGGGGACACGGCCGCGCTGGCCGAGTTCTTCTCGGTGCACCGCCCGCGCCTCTGGCGCATGGTCGATTTCTGGCTGGACCCGCGCCTGCGCACGCGTCTGGACCCCGACGACATCCTGCAGGAATCCTATCTCAACGCCGCCCAGCGCCTGCCGCACCTGGCCCGGAACCGGGAAATGTCGTTCCTCGTGTGGCTGCGGGCGGTCGTGCGCCAGACGTTTCTCGATGCCTACCGCCGGCACTTCGGCGCCCGGCAGCGCGATGCCCGCCGCGATGTCCCGCTCGGCGGGGGCGGCGCCCCGTTCGCGACGTCGACGTCGCTCGCCCTCCAGCTCATGGGGAGCCTCACCTCGCCGAGCCAGGCCGCCATGCGCGCCGAGCTCCACGGCAGGCTGGAAGAGGCGATCGAGCGCATGGATGCCCTCGACCGCGAAGTGCTCGCCCTGCGGCATTTCGAGGAGCTGACGAACGCCGAGACCGCGGAGGTCCTCGGCATCCAGCAGAAGGCCGCGAGCATGCGGTACATGCGGGCGCTCGGGCGGCTGAAGGAGATCCTCGCCGAGCTGCCGGGGTTCGCGTCCGGCGCCTCGGCCGGGACGTGAGGCGCGCGATGCTTAGGGGCCGCGCAACAATAAC
>DHGK01000126.1:0-6328 GCA_002402755.1 Planctomycetes bacterium UBA4800 | reverse complement strand
GTTATTGTTGCGCGGCCCCTTACGCACAGGAGTTCCCATGGATGAGCGACCCGACAACCCCGACCCGATCGAGGTCCTCGACGGCCTCGCATCCGATTTCGTCGCGCGCACGCGCCGCGGCGAACGCCCCACCGTCGACGAGTACGTGACGCGCCACCCGGAGATGGAGGCAAGGATCCGCGAGGTCTTCCCGACGATACTGGCGCTCGAGGAGCTCAAGGCGAATCGCTCGCCGGGCGGGCCCGCGCCGCACGCCTCGGGCCTGCCGCAGCGCCTCGGGGACTTCCATCTCCTGCGCGAGGTCGGCCGGGGCGGCATGGGCATCGTGTTCGAGGCCGAGCAGGAATCGCTCGGGCGCCGCGTCGCGGTCAAGGTCCTGCCCCGCCAGGCGCTGCTCGAGCCCCGCCAGCTCGAGCGATTCCAGCGGGAGGCCCAGATGGCCGCGCGGCTCCACCACACGAACATCGTCCCGGTCTTCGGCGTGGGACAGGACGCGGGTTTCCACTACTACGTCATGCAGTTCATCCAGGGCGCGGCGCTCGATCGCGTGGTCCGCGAATTCGCGCGCAACGGCAGCAGCGATCTCATCGAGGCGGCGCGCGACACGATCCGCCATGCCTTCCCGGCCGCCGGCCGCGCGCCCGTCCCGGGCCGCGAGACCACCAGGCTGCTCGCGGACGATGTCCGCCGCGCGGCGCGCGAGAGCGCCGGGCGCGACGGCGAGGCCGCGCCGGACGCCGCCGCCGCGCCGCCCGCGGTCCCGAGCCGCCAGGGCGCGGCCTTCTGGGCGAGCGTCGCGCGGATCGGGCTGCAGGTGGCCGACGCGCTCAGCTACGCGCACTCCCAGGGAACGCTCCACCGCGACATCAAACCCGCGAATCTCCTCGTGGATGCCCAGGGCCTGGTGTGGGTCGCCGATTTCGGGCTGGCCAAGGCGATCGACCCTGACGGCAGCCATTCGGGCGACGTGGTGGGAACGCTCAGGTACATGGCGCCCGAGCAGTTCGAGGGCAGGACCGATGCGCGCAGCGACCTGTACAGCCTGGGCCTGACGCTCTACGAGCTGCTCACGCTCAAGCCCGCGCATCAGGCCTCGGGCCGAAGCGCCCTCATCCACAAGATCCTGCACGAAACGCCGCCCCGGCCCCGCACGCTCAACCCCCAGGTTCCGCGCGATCTGGAGACGATCGTCCTGAAGACCATCGCGCGCGATCCGGTGCATCGCTACGCCTCCGCCGCGGACCTGGCCGGCGACCTGCGCAACTTCCTGGAGGACCGGCCGATTCTCGCCCGCCGTGTGAGCGCCGCCGAGCGCCTCTGGCGATGGGCGCGGCGCAACCGGGCGGTCGCCTCGCTCGCGGGCACATCGATCCTGCTCCTCGCGCTGGTCGCGATCTCGGCATCGGTGGGCTACGTCCGCGAGCAGGAGCTGCACGCGCGCACCGAGGCCACGTCGGAGCTGGCGCTGTCGGCCCTCGACAAGATCTTCGCGCGCTTCGCGCCGAACCGCCTCGTCCCGTCCAACTCCCTCGCGGTGACGGACGCGGAGAGCGAGGCCATCGAGATCCCCGCGCAGTCGGTGCTCTCGAAGGAATCCGCCGCGCTCCTCGAGCAGCTCCTCGAGTTCTTCGAGGACCTCTCGGAAAAGGGCACCGAGGACGTCAAGCTGCTCAAGAAAGTCGCCGAGGCGACGCGCCGGCTCGGCGACATCCGCCAGCGCTTCGGCCACACCGGCCAGGCGCAGGCGGCGTACCGGCGGGCGCTGGCGCTCTTCGAGCAGCTTGCGGCGCGCACGCCCGGCGCCTTCGCCTGCCAGACCGCGCAGATCCACAACGAGCTCGGGAACGTGTACGCCGCGCTGCAGCGCGGCGAGGAGGCGCGCGCATCCTACCAGGAGGCGCTCGGGCTACTCCTCGCGCTGCCGGAGGGCAGTGCGCGCCAGGCGCCGGTCAGATTCGACCTGGCGCGAACGTACTATCTCCTCGGGCGGCTCCGGCCGTTCGGCGGCGGGCCGCCGGTGGGCGGGCCCATGGGCGGCGGGCCGCCTCCGGGGGGGCCGCGGTCGGGAGGGCCGCGGCCGAAGGAAGGGCCTCCGGCGGAGCAACCCGGTCCGGCGCAGGACGCCGGGCGCGTGCCGGACGGGCCGCCGCATCCCGACGGCGACGACCCCAAGGCGGGGAAGCGCGGCCGCTTCGAGCCCCCGCCGGAGTTCAAGGAAAAACGCGAGTATCTCGCGAAGGCGATCGCGGTGCTCGAGGGACTCGTCGCGGAGCAGCCGTCCGCGCCCGAGCCGCGTCACCTCCTCGCCTGCTGTCACCGCGAGATCTCGTTCTTCCGGACCGCCGACGAAGGCAGCGAGCACCTTGCCGCGGCGATCGAGCTCCTCGAGGCGCTCACCGCGGATGCGCCCGGCGCGCCGGACTACCTCTACGACCTCAACGAGACGCGCGCAACCATCACCTGGCGGGAGAACGTGGCCATGCGGCAGAAGGACGCGGACGCGACCGCGAAGGTCACCGAGCGTCTGGCGCAGGCCTGCGCGTCGGCCGAGACGCTCCTCTCTGCGCACCCGAACGTGCCGGATTACGCCGCGTCGTACATCGGCATCTGCATGCGCCTGGCGCAACTGCACGGCGAGGCGAAGCGGCATGCCGAACTGGAGCAGGTCCTGCGGAAGGCGATCCCCGTGCAGTCGGCGCTCACGCGGGATTTTCCCGACGTCGCCCCCTACACGTTCGGCCGGATGATGCTGCGCATGTCGCTGGCGGGCGCACTGCGCGACCAGGGCGCGCGGCCGCAGCTCGAGGAGGCGCGCTCGCTGTACGAGGCCGTCATCAGCGAGCTGTTGCCGGCCGGCGAAGACGTTGCCGGACGCCGGGGACACGAGCAGCGCTTTCTGCGGTTCTCGCTCGGCCAGGCGTACGCAGACCTCGGCCGCGTGCTCTCGGCGCTCGGCGATGAGGACGGCGCCGCGACGGCGCGCACGAAGGCCGAGGAGCTGCGCGGCCCGGAGCGGCGGTGGCCGGGCGACAGGGGCGAGCGAGGCGACAGGGACCGGCGCTGAGCGCGCCCGCACGGTCTTGCCCCGCCGCTGCGGTCACGGCTACGATTGATGCCATGACCGCATTGCTCGGCCTGCTGTCGCTTCCGTTCACCGCGGCCGATCTCGTGAAGATCGACTGCTCCCGCGCCGCGGCGTACGCGACGCACACGACCGACGCCGATGAGTACCACGTGCGGCACATCATCGACGGCGACCTCGCGAACCACTGGGTCGGCGAAGGGCACCCGCTCACGTGGCAGCCCACGAACGTGATCATCGTGTTTCCCGAGCCCGTCGCGATCGCCGGCGTCGCCATCACCTCGGAGACGCTGCGCGATGTGCTCGCGCTCAGGGATTTCGAGATCTACGCGTGGGCCGGCGACGCGTGGGCGGGGGCAACGCCGCTCGCCGCGGTCAAGGACAATCGCGACCTGCGCGTGACGGCGGCATGGCCGCCCGTGCGCACGAGCCGCCTGCGCATTCGCATCACGGACACGTGGCGCGCGGACCACGCCTTCCCGCGCCTGCGCGAGGTCGAGGTCTACGGCCCCGCGCGCGCCGATGCCGCGGCCGCGCCGCGGGCGGCGCCGCTCCCCGGCGAGAAGGAATCGGAGCGTCTCACGATACGGCGCGCCATGGGCGAGAAGATCGTCTACCCCGGCGAGCCCTACGATCCCGCCAAGGGGTACCTTCACTACGCGCGGGCGTGCCTCGACACGCTGATCGCGGAGGGCACCGACCGCTACGGCCCCGTCCCGAGCCCCATGTTCGCATCGCTCCTGGACATGGAGACGCACGCGATTCCCGACGACGCGCCGCCCAACGTTCCCGGGCAGCGGAGCGGCGACCGCACGCTGCGGGGCGGCAACCTCTTCCACGATGTGATGCTGCTCGGCGCCTGCGATGCCGTGACCGCGCTCACCGGCGACCCGAAGTACCGCCGGGCTGCGACCGCCTACCTCGAGTTCTTCGCGGCGCACTGCCCGCAGCGCACGGGCCTCTTTCCGTGGGGCGAGCACGCGCACTGGGACTTTTTCGCCGAGAAGCCCGGCCACGCGACGCACGAGTTCCTGGGCGGCGTCCCCGCCTCGTTCTGGGAGCGCCTCTGGACCATCGACGCGCGCGCCGTCGCGGGCGAGGGCGAGGGGCTCCTCAACCACGTCGTCGACCTGGGAACCTTCGCCTACGACCGGCACGCCGACATCGGCGCGCCGCTGCCGTCGCCGCGGCCCGCGGGGCTGGGCTTCATGGATTTTCCGCGGCACGGCGGGTTCTACATCCATCTCTGGTCGTTCCTCGCGGCGCGGACGGGCGACGCGAAGTACCGCGACTGGTCGGACCGCGCGCTCGACCACATCATGCGCGCGCGCGACCCCGTGTCGGGCCTCCCGCCCGCGTGCTCCGGACGCGACGGGACGGTGTCCCTGGAAACGCTTCTGAGCCTCGCCGTGAGCCTGGGCGAGAGCGCGCGGCTTCTCGGCGAGCAGGAGCGATTCGAGCGCACCGCGAGGGACTTCCTGGATGCGATTCTGAGCGCGCGTCACGACCCCGCGGCCGGCCGCTTCATGACGAGCGTTCCGCGCGGCGGCCGCGTCGCGACCGCCGGCGGCGACTGGAGCGATCCCTATCGCTGCGTCTACGGCGGGGGGTTCACGGCCGACAACGCCGTGCTGCTCCTCGCGGCCCATCGCATGACGGGCGATGCGCGGGCCCTCGCGCTCGCCGAAGGCTTCGCGTCGTTCTACGCCGCGCACGAGCCTCCCCCGCCCCACGAGATCGTGCGGGCGCACGTCTATGCGAGCATCCTCGGCCTGTTCGTCGACCTGTACGATCTGACGCGGAAGCCGGCGCATCTCGAGCAGGCCGAGCGCCACGCGCGCCTCGCGATCGGGCGCCTCTACCACCGCGGCCTTTTCCGCGGGGCGACGAGCGTCAACTGCTACGAGGGCGATCTCATGCCCGGGAGCCTCGTCTACAACCTCGTGCGGCTGCACGCGGTGACGGCGGCGCCGGACGTGGTCGTTGAGCCCAATTACTTCAACCGGTAGAAGAAGCCGCGCGCGTGTGCGGGAGCGTTACTTCGAGCGGCGCCGGAGCTTCGCCAGGCCGAAGAGCCCGCCGAAGAGAAGCAGCGCGAGCGTCGAGGGCTCGGGGACGGGCACGCCCGTCGGCGACCCGAACGACAGGACGACGTCGCCGCGGTTGATCCGCGCGACGAGGTCCGCGGGAATGTCGCCGCCCAGCCCCAAGGAGATGACGACCGCGTGCTGGATCCCCGCAAGGCCGTTGCCGAGGATCCCGCCGTCGACCGCGTCGCTCAGGAGGCCGAAATCAGTGCCGCCGAGCCCGGGCGAACCGCCCAGCGAGCCGCCGGCCAATCGGCCGGTCGTCTGGGACTCCATGACCGACACCGCGTTGTCGACGAAGTTGCCGTCCATGAGGTCGGCATTGCCGAACGCGCCGCTGTTGATGCCCTGCGTGTCGTAGCCCCACTCGGACGACAGGTTGCCGTTCCAGCCGATGGGGGGCGTCACGTTGAAGAGATCGCCCGCGTCCCAGCCGGGAGCCATGACCACGCTGCCGCCCGCAATCCACACGCCGTCCGGCAGATCGAACCCGATGCCGGTGAGCAGGTTGTCGGCCGCTTCCGGCCCCGCAAGGCCCGTCGAGGTGTTCCTGAGGACAATGGTCAGGACCCCGTCCGCGTAGCTCATGTCGACGCTGCCGGCGTAGACGCCGGGATTGGTCGCCGTCAGCCCGGGGTACACGATGTGATCGACATCGACCGGCGTCGCGCCGGCCGCGCCGGCCATGAGAAGGCCCGCCGCACACGCTGCAATGACTCTGGATATAGCCATCTACATACCTCCTCGGTCCCGGAGGACCGGATCACGCAGTATTCTCTCCTGCTCGAAAGGGCACGGAGTCCTTCCCCCAATTTCCTTGATCCACATCTCGACTTTACGGCCTGGCGCGAAAAGCCGCAAGCGGGAATCCGCTCGGATTTCCAGGCGCCCGGCGCCGAGTCATAAGGCATTCCCTGGGAGTAGCCTGCAATTTCGCGATAACGGCGTGGATAGTACGTAGTCGGTGAGCCCGTGAACACGTCCGTTGCACAATTGCGGCTCTGGCGGCGCTGTGGGGGCGGGGACCGGAGGTCTGCACGGCGGCAATCGCTCGGCGTCCCTGCTCACTCTGAAACAACCCCCCTTCCGTCCCCCCTTCGGGAGAAGGGGGGAAACGCCGGCTACGGCCGGCGCCTGCGGGGCCGGATTGCGGGTGCGG
>DHGK01000256.1:682-17726 GCA_002402755.1 Planctomycetes bacterium UBA4800 | reverse complement strand
CCATGGCGCCGGCAGAGCCGCAATCGCGCAACGGGCTTGTTCATTGCACGTTTCGACGCGCGGGTTCACCGACTATGTTCTCTATGATCCAGGCTGGAGGATGGGGCTTGAGATGGCAGTCGCCGCTGCGCCCGTCAAGGACGGCGGATGATCTCGATCCAGGACGATTCGATTTCCCACGACTCGGGCTGGAGGGCCGCGCCGGCATGCAGCCCGCCCGCGTAGAAGACGCGCGTCTGCGGCTGCATGTGCCCGAGGCCGTCGGCCGCGATCGCAGGGCTGTGGTGGACGGTCTCGGGGCCGCCCGTCGCGATCGTCCTCGCGCGGTCGTGCGGCAGCCACGACAGGCCGTCCGCGGACACGTTGAAGAAGATGCTCCGGTCGCTCACCTCGCCGTACGCCATGAAGAAGATGCCGAGGTCCGGGCAGTACTTCACGTCGGCGTTCTCGATGTCCGCGGCCACGCACCGCGGCGGGCCGAACCGGATGCCGTCCGCCGACGTCGCCAGGAAAAGACCTGACGCGCCGCGGCGCCTGCTGGTGAAGTACAGGTACACGGTGCCGTCCTTGACGAGCGCGCTCGGGTGCCCGATCCCGTACGTGCCGTCGGGCTCGGCGTTGGGGATGACGGGCGTCGGGAAGGCCGGCGTCCCGCCGGCGCTGTACTTGATCCACGTGACGCCGTCCGGCGAGACCGCCAGGAGGATCTCGTTGTCGACCGTGCCGCCGGCCGTGCCGGCGTAGTACAGGTGATAGGTGTCGCGCATGCACAGCACTGCGGGGGCTGCCGCGTGCACGGCATCGCGGGGCCGCGCGTCCTGGGTGAACTCGGACGGGGCGAGCACGGCGTCATCGCCGTGCCACAGGTAGCCGTCGGCGGAGCATGCGCGGTAGATGTGGTCTCCGCCCTCGTTGCCGCCCGACCACCAGATCGTGCGGCCCGCGGGCTCCGCGAGGACGGCGGGCGCATCGTCGCACGTGTCGGGGCGCGAGAGCATGATACCCTCGTCGAGGCTGCGCACCTCGTAGCCGCCGGCGGCGACGCGGACGAGTCCGGCCACGCGGTCGGGAGGCAGCGCGAACATGGGGGCCATGCCGCAGTACCGGTGGGTGCCGTTCCGGATGAGAATGTTCTTCACGGCCGGGTCGGTCGTGGCCTGCATCGCGCCATCGGCGCCGGCCAGCGACGCCATGCGGACCGTCACCAGGTCCTCCTGGGCGCAGGAGGCGAGCAACGCGAGAAATGCCGCGGACATCGAGGCCCTGCACATGGTCTCCGCATTATAGACCCCGGCGCGCCCGCCCGCCACGGGAGGCGCTTGCCGAAACGCATTCCGTCCGTTATCGTACAGCGGTTCGCACGGAGGCAGGAGGCGCACATGACGGCACGCATCGGCTACGAGCATCGCGGGGCGCTGGGGGTCCCGTTTGCGTGCTCGCGAGGGTTGACCGAGGACGATCTGGGGACGCTGTACGATGCCGGCGCCGAAGCCGTGCGCCTGCTTGCGGAGGGGCGGAAACACCCCTTGCTCATGGACGGCGCGACGCTCATGACGCGCTGGAAGCAGCTTCCGGAGCGCGCGCTCGCGCAGGGCGCGGCCGGGAAGCTGGCGCGGGCTGCGCGGAAGTTCGCCGAGGGCCTGGGCGACATCGTCTCGGTGGGGATCGGCGGATCGTACCTCGGCGGCGCGGCGGTGGTCCAGGCGCTCACGCACAGCCAGAGCGCCATCGACGCGAAGGCGCGCGGCGGGGCGCCGCGCGTGCATTTTCTCGGCGAGCAGCTCGATCCCGATCTCATCCGCGAGAAGCTCGAGGCGCTCGACCCGGATCGGACCGGCGTCATCGTGATCTCGAAGTCGGGCACGACGACCGAGACCGCCGTCATGTTCCGGCTGATGGCCGACTGGCTCGGGCCGGCGCGCATGCGCGCGCACGCGGTCGCCGTGACGGACGCGGCCTCGGGGGCGCTCAGGGAGGCGGTGAAGAAGTACGGGCTCAACGCGTGCATCGATGCCGACCTGGCGCCGTTCTTCAACGTGCCGGACGGCATCGGCGGGCGTTTCTCGGTGATGAGCGCGGCGGGGCTCTTCGTGATCGCGGCGGCGGGGATCGATGTCGAATCGCTGCTGGAGGGCGCCCGCTGCGCCGAGGAAGAGTGGTGCCGCCGCCCGGAGCCGGCCGCCAACGTGGCGCTCAGGCGCGCGGTCGTGCGGGCGGCGTTCATGCTGCACGGGGGCGCGGTCGAGCGGCTCGTGAGCAACAGTTGGCACCTCGGCGGCGTTCTCTCGTGGGCCCGGCAGCTCTATCCCGAAAGCGACGGGAAGGCCGGGTACGGCCTGAGCGTGGTCGAGGCGCTCTACAGCCGGGAGGCGCATTCCGACGGCCAGCTCGTCGCCGAGGGCCCCCGCAACATCAAGGAGCTGTTCTTCCTGCTGGAGCGCTTCGCGCGCGCGGATCTGGCGATTCCGGCCCTGGAGGGCGTTGCCGACGGATTGGGGAAGACGGCGGCCGCGTTCAGCGTCAACCAGGTCAACCGGGTGGTGTGCGAGGCGCTGCTCTACGACCACATCACGCGCGGGGTGCCCGTGGACGTGTGGCGCATCCCCGAGCGCACGCCCTTCGTCATCGGGCAGCTCCTGCAGTCGGAGATGAACGCGGTCCTCATCGAGTGCCTGATCCTGCGCATCAACGGCGTCGTGCAGCCGGGCGTCGTGGGGTACAAGAACGCGATGTTCGGGCTGCTCGGGCGGGAGGGCAGCGACACGGCTCTCGCGGGCCGGGCGGCGGCGTTGCTCGCGTCCCTCGGGCTCCGGTGAGGGCGGGGGCGGGGGGCCCGCGGCCGTCCCGTTGCATTTCAGGTCGTACGGGACTACCATAGCGGCGTCGATTCGCGCGCCCCGGGGGGGCGCCGGCGGTCATTGAGGAAAGCGTACGTTATGTCAGAGCAGCATGTGGCAGCCCGCGGCGCGAGCCCTCAGGACGACGGCCACCAGAACGGCCTGATCGGAAAGTGCCTGCGTTTCACGCGGGCCGAGGAACTCCGGCGGTGCGGGCTGTACCCGTACTTCCGCTGCATCGACTCCGCGCAGGACACCGAGGTCATCGTCGGCGGCCACCCCATGCTCATGCTGGGCTCCAACAGCTACCTCGGCCTCACGAACCACCCGCGCATCAAGGAGCGCGTGATCGAGGCCGTCAGGAAGTACGGCAGCGGGTGCGCCGGCTCGCGGTTTCTGAACGGGACGCTGCGGATTCACATCGAGCTGGAGGAGGCGCTCGCGCGGTTCGTCGGGAAGGAGGCGGCGCTCGCCTTCAGCACCGGGTTCCAGGCCAACCTCGGCGCCATCGCCGGCCTGCTCGGCAAGGACGACGTCGTGATCATCGACAAGACCGATCACGCCAGCATCATCGACGGGTGCCGCCTCTCGTACGGGGAGATGCTCAGGTACCGCCACAACGATGTCGCGGACCTCGAGCGGGTGCTGGAGGATTGCCAGATCTCCGGGAAGCTCATCGTCTTCGACGGCGTCTTCAGCATGGAAGGCGACATCGCGCCGCTCCCGGACATCGTCCGCCTGGCGGAGAAGTACGACGCCGCGGTCATGTCCGACGACGCGCACGCGCTGGGCGTCCTGGGCGCGACCGGCGCCGGCACGGGCGAGCATTTCGGCCTCGCGGACAGGATCGACCTCATCATGGGGACGTTCAGCAAGAGCCTGGCCTCGGTGGGCGGGTTCATTGCGGCGCGGCGCGAGGTCATCGACTACCTCATGCACCACGCCAGATCGCTGATCTTCAGCGCCAGCCTCTCGCCGGCGAACGCGGCGGCGGTGCTCGGCGCCCTCGATGTCATGCGCGACGAGCCCGAGCGCCGGCAGCACCTGTGGGACAACGCCGAGTTCTTCCGCACGGGCCTCAAGTCCATGGGGCTTGACACGGCCGGGAGCGTGACGCCGATCATTCCGCTCATGGTGCGCGACAACATGAAGACGTTTCAGCTCTGGCGCGCGCTCAACGACGCGGGGCTCTTCGTCAACGCGGTCGTGCCGCCCGCGGTGCAGCCGTCGCAGTCGCTCCTCAGGCTGAGCGTCATGGCGACGCACACCCGGGCGCAGCTCGCGCGCGCCCTCGAAGTCATCGAAAAGGCCTGCCGCGGCGTGGGCCTGATCTAGCGCATGCCGGGCCCGTCCCTGCGCATCACGGAGGTCGCGAGCCGCCGCGACCTGCGCCGGTTCATAGATCTCCCGTACGCGCTCTACGCCGGGCATCCCCTGTGGGTGCCGCCGCTGCGGGGCGAGGTCAGGCGGCAGCTCACCACGCACCCGTTTCACCGCCATGCCGAGACCCGCTGCTTCCTCGCCGAGCGCAACGGGCGAGCCGTCGGCAGGGTGGCCGCGATCATCGACCGGCGGTACAACGAGTTCCACGAGACGTGCGCCGGCGCGTTCGGCTACTTCGAGTGCGCCGAGGATCCCGACGCGGCGCGCGCGCTGCTTGCCGCCGCGTGCGAGGCGCTGCGCGCCGGGGGCGCGACGACCGTGTTCGGGCCGGCGAGCCCGAGCTCCAACGGCGAGTTCGGCCTGCTCATCGAGGGGTTCGAGCGCATGCCCGCGGTCATGATGCCGTACCACCGCGAGCACTACCGTGGGTTCGTCGAGGACTTCGGCTTCGCCAAGGGCAAGGATCTGCTCGCCTACGAGATCACGCAGGAGCGCCTGGACGCGCGTACCCTGGATCTTTTCGAGCGGCTGCGCGCGCGCGCCTCCGACATCACGGTGCGTCCCGTGGACACGCGCCGCTTCGCCGGCGAGGTGGCGCGCATGCGGGCTGTCTACAACGCGGCCTGGGAGCGGAACTGGGGCTTCGTGCCCATGACGGACGAGGAGTTCGACGACGAGGCTGCGGCCATGAAGCGCATCACCGACCCGCGCGTCATGTTCATCGCGGAGCACGCGGGCGCGCCGGTCGGGATCGCGCTGTCCGTGCCCGACGTGAACCCGGCCCTCAAGGCGGCCGGCGGCAGGTTATTTCCCTTCGGGGCCCTGCGCTTCGCCCGGCGCGCCCGCACGATCACGCGGTTGCGGACGATCCTTCTGGGAGTCGTCAGGGGGTACCGCGACCGGGGCCTCGACGGCATCCTGGTCGGCGAGACGATCCGCCGCGGGCTGGCCGCCGGGTACACGGCGACCGAGTGCTCGTGGATCCTGGAGGACAACCGGGCCATGTGCCGGCCCCTGGAGAAGCTCGGCGGCGTGGTGACGAAGGTATACCGCGTCTACGAGCGCGCGCTGTGAGCATGCGCGGCGTGCGGGTGCTGCTTACCGGAGGAACGGGATTCGTCGGGAGCCATCTCGCGGAGCAGATGTGCGCGCGGGGCGCCGACGTGCGCTGCCTGGTCCGGGCGGCGGGCGGGCCGGCGCGGCACGCGCTGCCCGAGGCGGCCGCGCGCATCGAGGGAAGCCTGGAGGACTCGGCCGCGCTCGCGCGCGCCTGCGAGGGCGCGGAGGTCGTCATGCACCTTGCCGGCGCCGTCAAGGAGCGCCGGCCGGGCGATTTCGTCCGCGTCAACGTCGAGGGGACGCGCCGCCTGTGCGAGGCGGCGGCCGCAACGCGCGGCCTGCGGGCGTTCGTGCACGTGAGCAGCCTTGCGGCGTGCGGCCCGAGCGCCGCGGACAGGCCGCGCGGCGAGGACGATCCGCCGGCGCCCGTGTCGGCCTACGGCCGGAGCAAGCTCGAGGCCGAGGGCTGCGTCCGGGCCTCCGGCCTGCCGTGGGTCATCGCGAGGCCGCCCGCGGTGTACGGGCCGCGCGACCGCGATCTGCTGGCGGTCTTCAAGTGCGTGGCGCGCGGATTCGATCTGCGGGTCGGCCCCGCGGCGCGGACCGTGAGCCTCGTTCACGCGGGCGATCTTGCCGCGGGCCTGATCGCGTCGGCCGGCGCCGCGCCGCGCTCGACGTACTTCATCTGCGATCCGTCGCCGTACCCGTGGGAGGAGGTCGTCGCGGCCATGGCATCGGCGCTCGGGACGCGCCCGCGGCCGCTGCGCGTGCCTCGGTGGGTGCTTCTCCCGGCGGCGATGCTCAGCCGGCTCCGGGGTACAATCACGGGCCGGCCCTCGATCTTCAACCGCGACAAGGTCAGGGAGATCGCGCACGCGCACTGGACATGCTCCGGGGCCAGGGCGGCGCGCGAGCTCGGTTTCGCGCCGGCGCGCACGCTCCGGGAGGGCATCGCGCAGACGGCGGCATGGTACAGGGAGCAGGGCTGGCTCTGAGCGTTGGGGCGGCCGCTCGACACGGGCGATGGCGCACATCGATCTTCACCTGCATTCGACCTTCTCGGACGGCCGCGACGGCGTCGAGCGGCTCGCCGAGCGCGCGTGCGCCGAGGAAGGGCTTGCGGCGATCGCGCTCACCGACCACGACACCGGCGAGGGCGTCGATGCGCTGCGGGCGGCGGCCGGCGCGCGGCTCAAGGTGCTCGACGGCATCGAGATCAGCGCGGAGTGGCGGGGCGCGGTGATGCATCTGCTCGGGTATTTCCCTCCCGGGGGCGCTGCCCGCGCCGAGCGCGTGCGCGCGCTGTGCTGGGACAACGCGATCACGCACAGGCTCGAGTCGGTGCTCAGGTGGGCGCCCGCGGCGGTCGTCGAGCGGATGCAGCGGCGCCGGAGGGAGTTCCTGGGAGAGGATGCCGCCTTCGACACGGCGGCGATCGTCGCGGATGTGGAGGAGAGCTATCGCCGGTCGGTGGCGGAGGTCGAGCGCGCGCTCGGCCGGCCGCCGCGCTGGCCCGTGCCGCCGGGCGGCAGGCTCTGGCGCGAAGCGATGGAGCGCCGCGGCCTCGTTCCCCTGCCGGTGCTCGAGGCGTTCGTCGCCCGCGACGGCCGCAAGGCGGCGCTGATCGCGGCCTTCTGGGAGGACGCCGTCGCCGCCGCGAAGGGCAGGCCGCCGGCCGCGGAGGAGCGCGCCCGCATCGCGCGCGCGGCGCGCGAAGACTGCGGATTCGTGCTGTATGCCGAGCGCAGCAGCATAACGCTCGCCGGCGCGGTGCGGGCGGTGCAGGAGGACGGCGGTGTTGCGATCCTCGCGCACCTGTCCCCGACGCTCAGGGCGGCGGGGATCGCATCGTTGGACGACGCGCTCCCGGAGCTCGCGTCGCTCGGGGTGCAGGGGTTCGAGGCCTGGTACCCGCTGCACGGCGAGGATGAGACGGAACGTATCCTGCGCTTCTGCGCGGCGCGCGGACTGCTCGCGACCGGCGGCACCGATCACCACGGCAAGAAGGAGCAGCGCATCGGCGACCTGGGCGGCGGGCGGCGCGTGCCGGTGCTTCCGATCGTCGAGCTACTCGGCGGGTAGCGCAGCGAGGCGGGCGCAGCCGGCGCGCACGACGCGCGCGAGCGCGCGGCGAGCGGCGAGCGCGCGGATGGCGAGCAGGAGGACGCGGGGCAGCGCGCGATGCGGGCCGGCGCGCGGGCCGCCGGCGATGCCGGGGGGAAGCACGGCCGTTGCGGGATCGCTCACGGCGCGGACGACCGCGAAGGCGATGCCGTGCGCCGCGGCCCATCTTCCGATGACGCCGCTTTCCATGTCGACGGCGTCGGCGCCGGTCGCATCGCGCAGGGCGCGCTTGTCCTCGGGCGTCGCGATCAGCCGGTCCGACGCCGCGATCAGGTCCGAGGGGACGACGACGCCGGCTGCGGCGAACGCCGCTCGGAGGAACGAGTGCACCGGAATGCGGCCGGCGCCGTCGGCGACGCCGGCGGGGACGATGGCCGCGCCCCCGCGCAGCCCGGGCGCGAGGCCGCCCGCCAGGCCCAGGGAGACAAGCCCGAGCTCGGGCGCGAGAAACGGCGAGCGCTCGATGTCGCCGAGACGTTTCGCGCGAATGCCGGTCTGGCACAGCGCCACCAGAACGTTCCCGACGTAGCCCGCATACGCGGGCACCGGGGCCGGGGCGATGCGGCGCAGCCCCAGGCGGCGCGCGAGCGCCGTCTCGAACGGCACCGCCGTCAGCAGTGTGAGGTCGGGACGCTCCTCACGCAAGCTGCCAGCGCGCGATCCTCAGGATGTCCCTGAGCCCCGCGCCTCCCCCGAGGACGGCGGACGGCTCGAATCCGGCGTGGACCATGCAGTCGCGGCAGCGCCGGTCCTTTCCGGGGCCGAGACCCTCCCAGTCGACGCCCTCCATGTAGTCCTTGAACGTCGGGTAGTGGCGGTCCAGCAGGAGATAGCATGGCGCGCGCCAGCCGGCGACGTTGCGCGTGGGATTGGCCCAGGGCGCGCAGGGTAGGTCGCGGGCGCCGAGCAGGAAGTCGAGGTACACGGGCGAGCACAGGAGCGGAAAGCGGCGCGCCAGGGCGCGCAGCCCGCCGAAGCGCTCCTTGATGGCCTCGCGGCTCAGGAAGAACTCCCCGCCGCATTCCGCATCGGAGAACGCGTAGGCCGGGGACACCGTGTGCCCCTCGACGCCGTAGGGAAGGAGGTACTCGAAGAGCGCGCGCAGGTCATCGAGCGTCGTCGTCGCGTAGAACGTCGTGTTCGTCGTGACGCGGAAGCCGCGCGCGCGTGCGACCGCGATGCCGGCGATGGCGCGGTCGAACGAGCCGGAGCGCCCGGTGATCGCATCGTGCAGGCCGCGCGGGCCGTCGAGGTGCAGGTTGAGGATGAGGCGCCCGTGGGGCTTGAACTCGGGCGCGGCAGCGGCCAGACGCTGGCCGTTCGTGCACAGATAGACGTAGCGGCCCTGGGCGACCAGGCCCTCGGCCAGCGGCACGATGTCCTTGTAGATCAGGGGCTCGCCGCCGCAGATCGACACGACCGGGGCGCCGCATTCCGCGGCGGAGTCGAGGCATTCCTCGACGCGCATCTCCGAATCCATGAAGTCGCGGTACTCCTTGATCCGCCCGCAGCCCGTGCAGGCGAGGTTGCAGCGGTGGAGCGGCTCGAGCATGAGGACCATGGGGAAGCGGGACCGGCGGCGCAGCGTGCGGCCGGCGATGTACTTCCCGATGGCGAGGGATTGATGCAGCGGAAACCTGAGCCGGCGGCGAGACGGGGACCTGCGGTAGGCGGCGAGCGACGGCTTGACGTTGATGGCGACCGGCCAGGCATCAAGGGTGCGCGCGCGGCAGGCGGCGAGCGCCATGAGCGGAAAGTACTGGGGGTAGAAGTGGTACTTCAGGTAGAACACCGAGGGGAAGCCGGTGCCCGTGAAGTAGCGCTCCTCCCAGGTGCCGTCGTCCTTCTGCGCCGCGAGGAGGTAGTCGGCGCCGAGCGCGAGCGCGCGCGAATCCCAGCGGCCCGCGGCCACCAGGCCGAGCATCGCCCAGGCGGTCTGCGACGGCGTGCTCTCCCCGCGGCCGCGGGTGTCCGGGCGGTGGTACGAATCGCAGCGCTCGCCCCAGCCGCCGTCCGGGTTCTGGACGCTCTCGATCCAGTCGGCCGCGCGTTCGACCTCGGGCCTCGCCATGTCGTGGCGCACCGCGCGGAGCGCGACGAGCACCTCGGCCGTGCCGTAAATGTGGTTGACGCCCCAGCGGCCGAACCAGGAGCCGTCCTGCTCCTGCGCGCCGATCAGGAAGCGGACCGCGCGCGCGATCTGCGGGTCCCGCTCCGTGAACCCCAGGCGCCCGTACATCTCCAGCACGCGTCCCGTGAGGTCGGGCGTCGAGGGGTCGAGAATCGCGTTGTGGTCCGCGAACGGCACGTCGCAGAGAATCGGATGGCGGTTGTCGGCGTCGAACGCGCCCCAGCCCCCGTCGCGGCTCTGCATCGCGAGGACCCAGCCGAGCGCGCGGTCGATGGCCGACTGGAGCACGGGCTGCGCCGGCCCGAGGTCGACGCAGGCGAGGGCCATGACGACGACCGACGTGTCATCGAGGTCGGGGTAGAACTCGTTGGCGTACTCGAAGTACCAGCCGCCGGGCGCCGCGTGCGGCCGCTTGACGCGCCAGTCCCCGGGCAGGCGGACCTCGCGGTCGAGCAGCCACGTCGCGGCGCGCACGAGCGCGGGGTCGGCGGATCCCATGCCGGCGCGCAGCCAGCCCACCATCGTGAGGGCGGTGTCCCACACGGGCGACTTGCACGGCTGCACCTTGAGATGCTCGCCGTTCTCGATGATGAGATCGAGCATGTGCCGGATCGTGCGCTCCAGCACCGGGTCGCCGTCCCGGAATCCCAGGCACGTGAGCGCGAAGGCGGTGTTGACGATGCCGGGCCAGATCGCGGCGAGGCCCTCGGAGCGGTACTGGCGCCGCAGGATCCAGGAGCGGGCTTTCCTGAGCGCGCGGCCGCGGATGGCCGCGATGGGCTGCCGGCTCCAGAGCTTGAGGAGCGGATCGAGGCTCAGGAAGACGCGCTTCCAGGGCGACGTCCCGTTGCGGCTCTCGACGTACAGCGTGCGCTCCGCGCGGCGGTCGCCGCGCAGCTCGTCGATGCCGCATCCTTCGGGCACCGGCGCGCGCGGCCGGTAGTGGTTGACGACCATGAGCGGCACGATGATGGCGCGCGACCAGCTCGACATGTCGTACAGATTGAGCGGGAACCAGGGCGGCAGCAGCATGATCTCGGGCAGGATCTCGGGGATGCCCTTCCAGTCGTACTGCCCGAAGAGCGCGAGGTAGAGGCGCGTGTACGTGTTGCACCGCGTGATGCCGCCGAGCTCCGCGACCGCCGCGCGGGCGCGCACGAGCTGCTCGGCGCCGGCGGGGATGCCGGCCAGCTTGAGGGCGAAGTACGCCTTGACGGTCGCGCTCACGTCGGGCGGGCCGCCCGGGAATATGCTGAAGCCTCCGCCGGGAAGCTGCTGGGCGAGGATCTCCCGGGCGGCTTTCGCGATCAGGCCGGCGTGGGTCCGGGCGCGCCGGAGGAAGTGCAGGGCGAGGATCAGGTCGGCCTCGAGGGTGATGTCGGCCTCGAGCTGGGCGCAGAGGTGGCCGTCGTCGCGCTGCTGCCCGAGGAGGTTGTCCCGCGCGCGTTCGATGGCGAGGTCCAGGCGGGCGCCGGACTCCGGCCGGGCCGAGACGCCGGCCGCAACCGCGCGTTCGGGGGACTGTCCTGTTGTCTGCCGCACCGTGGTCTCCTTCGGGCCTCCGGACGCCGCGCAGCGCACCCGCCGGGCGCGGGCGCCGCGGGCGAGCGAACAAGTGTAACAGAAAAAAAGAGCTTGGAAAGGGCGCCGCGCGGCGGCTCGAACCGCCCCGTTGCAGTGCGCGGGCCGTTGTCTTAGGATCATATGCCATGTCGGTGTACCAGCGGATCAAGAACCGTGCGCTCGCCGGCCTCGCGGAGTTCGTCGCCAGGCGCCCGCACGTCGTTCTCAGCGCGGGCGCGCTGCTCGCCGCGGCGTCGATCGGCGTGACGCTGTTTCCGGTGCGCATCCCGTTCGCGGGCGCGGTGCTCGGGCCGCTCGCGTTCCAGTCGAACCGCAACGATCTCATCTCCAAGCGCATCGAATGGAACAAGCGCTTCATCCGCTGGCAGGAGGGCTTCCCCGGCACGTGCGACCTCGTGATCGTGGCCGATGCGGGCCCCGATGATGCCGGCCGCGACGCGCGCGCCGCGGCGGTCAGGGCGATGCTCGACGAGCTGGGCCCGGCGCTGGACAAGGCGCCGTGGGTCCGGCGGGCCGTGTGGGGCTTCGACACGCTCGCGGTGAGCCCGAAGGCCATCAGGCTGGCGGCGCTGGACGAGCGCAAGCCCTCGGACGAGTTCCGCGAGATGCTCGTCGATGTCAAGGACGCGGTGCTGCTCCTCTCAAGCCCCGTCCCCGAGGCGTTCATCGCGCAGGTCGTGGCCCGGATGCAGGAGGAGCCCGAGCACGCGAGCGACGCCGGGACGATCAGGGACCTCCGGAGCTTCACGGGCGTGCTGGATGCGTTCACGGCGTCGGTCCGGAACGACTCGGAGGAGCCGACCGACATCGGGCGCCTCATTCTCGAGCGCGAGCGCGAGGGCGGGCTGTGGCAGTACCTGGTCAGCGACAACAACCGGATGTACTTCATCCGCGTCACGCCCGAGCTCGACAAGGGCCAGATCAACGCGCTGGCGCCCGCCATCGCATCGGTCAGGCGCGTGCTCGCGGAGGTGCGGGCGCGCCATGCGGGCGTCGACGCGGGGCTGACGGGCATCGATGTGGTCGAGGCCGATGAGACCGACGCCGCGACGCGCGATGGGGTGATGGCGTCGATCCTCGCGGCGGCGCTGATCACGCTCCTCATGGTCAGCGCCTTCCAGAGCGTGCGCATGCCCCTCATGCTCACGCTGGCGCTGCTGGTGGGGATCGCGTGGACGTTCGGGTTCACGACGCTCGCGGTCGGCCACCTGCAGGTGATCAGCGTCGTCTTCGTGCCGATCCTGCTCGGGCTGGGCATCGCGTACGGGATCTACCTCGCGTCGCGCTACGAGCGTATCCGGCATGCCCACAAGGACGATGCCGAGGGGTACATCGCCGCCATGCGCGACACGTACCGGATCATGGGCCCGGGCATCCTGACGGGATGCCTGACCACTGCCGCGGCGTTCATGATGACGCTCACGACCGACTTCACCGGCGTGGCCGAGATGGGCCTGATCTCCGGCGTGGGCGTGATCCTGTGCTTGATCTCGATGTTCACGATCTTCCCGGCGATGCTCCGGCTCGTCAAGCCGTGGCACCGGCACATCGTGCCGGTATGCGAGCGCTACGTGCGCTACTACGACGACCGGTGGTTCAGGGTGTTCGTGCGCCATCCCGCGCTGACGCTGGCGGCCGGGGCGGCGCTGACGGCGCTCTCCGTGGCCGGGGTCGCGGGCATGCAGTTCGACTACAACCTGCTCAAGCTCCAGCCCGCCGGAATGCCGAGCGTGGAGTGGGAGCGGCGCATCGTCGAGGATGCGGGGGAATCGATCTGGTTCGGCGTCTCGATCGTCGGCGACATGGAGGAGGCGCGCGCACGGGCGGAGCGCTTCAGGCGGCTCCCGACCGTGAGCGTCGTGCGCGGCGTGGGGTTGCTCATGCCCGATGACGAGGAGCGCAAGGTCGCGCTCCTGCAGGAGGTGCGGCCGGAGATCGAGGACGCGATCGCGCGCGGCCGCACCGGGCCCGAGGTCAGGGCGGGGCTCCTGCCGGCGATCATGATGCTGCAGGCCGCGTTCAAGGTGCAGTCGCTGCGCGGGGACATTCCGGCGGCCATCCGGCCGCACGTCGACGAGGTCGGCCGCGCCCTCGATCGCCTGTCCGGGGCGATGCAGGGCCTCGCGCCCGAGGCGGCTCCCGCGCGCCTGGCGCGGCTCGAGGGGGAGTTCGAGCGCTGGCGGCGCGAGAGCAGGGACAAGGTGCTGCGGGCGCTCGACCCGACGCCGCTCGGGCTGGATGACCTGCCGCCGGAGGTGCTCGATCCGTACCGCGGCAGGGACGGCACGCTGGCGCTCGAGATCTTCCCGCGGCTCCCCGACCCGTCGGTCTCGTCCGTGCGGGATGTGCTCGATCCCGGTTTCCTGCCGCGTTTCGTCGGCGACATGCGGGCGGTCGATCCGGTGATCACGGGCGTGAGCGTGCAGATCTACGAGTCCGGCGTGCTCATCAGGGATTCGTACATCCTCGCCGGCGCGCTCGGCATGCTGGTGGTCTTCCTGATGCTGATGGCGGATTTCCAGTCCGTGCGCGACGGCCTGCTCGCGCTCGTGCCCGTCATCGCGGGGTTCGCGGTGACCTTCGGCATCATGCGCGTGGCGGGCATGCAGATCAACGCCGCCAACATCATCGTGCTGCCGTTGATGTTCGGCATTGGCGTCGACTCGGGGGTGCAGATCATCTACCGGAGCCGCATGGATGCGCAGGGCGAGCCGCCCGGGCTCACCGAGGGGACCGGCCCCGGCGTCATCATGGTCAACATGATGGAGATCATCGGATTCGGGGTGCTGGCCATCCCGTACATTCCGGGGCTGGGCCTCGGCATGAGCCACCGGGGGATCCAGAGCCTCGGCTTCGTCCTGACCTGCGGCATGGCCATGACGCTGCTGGCCTGCCTGACGATCATGCCCGCATGGCTGCAGCTTCGCCGCCGGCGGCCGCGACCTGTCGAATCGCCCCCTGCCCCCCGTTCCGTGGAAGGGGGCTCCAGCTTATAGCCTCCAGCCTCCGGCCTCCGGCCTACCGTCCCTTGATCGCGTGCCCCGCCAGGCGGCTGCCGATTTCCCAGATCGGGCCCGGGAACTTCTTGGCGGCCTCGAGCACCGCCGCGAAGGCGCCGAGGAAGCGGTCGACTTCCTTGCGCCCGATCATGAGGGGCGGCAGCAGGCGGATGACGTCGGCCGCATGGCCGCCGACCTGCGTCAGGATCCGGTGGTCGCTCATGAGCGGCACGACGAAGGACTGCGCCAGGAGGCCGGGCGAGAGCTTGTCCATGAGCGCGCCCTGGAGGCGGCCCCAGAGGCCGCGCGGCGGCTGGAGCTCGATCGCGATCATCAGGCCGCGGCCGCGCACGTCCTTGATCATGGGGTTGGATCGCTGGAGGTCGCGCACGCCGTCCATGATGGCCTGGCCCATCGCGAGCGCATTCTCGGGGAGGCGCTCCTCCCGGAGGATGTCGAGCACCGTCAGGCCGCAGGCCATGGCCATGCCGCCGCGGCCGAAGGTGTTCGAGTGAACGACGCAGCGCTCAAGCGAGCTGAACACCTTGTCGTAGATCCAGCGCCGGAAGAGCACCGCGCCGACCGGGACGAATCCGCCCGAGAGCGCCTTGGAGACGATCACGATGTCCGGCTCGACGTTCTCCCACTCGGCGCAGAAGAGCTTGCCCGTCCGGCCCAGGCCGGTCATGACCTCGTCGAGGATGAAGATCGCGCCGTGGGCCCGGCACAGCCGGGCGACGTCGGCGAGGTATCCTTCGGGCGGCACGTGCACGGTCTTGCCCTGGATCGGCTCGAGGATGACCGCGGCCACATCGCCCGCGGCGAGCTGGGCCTCGAGCGCGGCGGCATCGCCGAAGGGCACGGGAACGGTGTCGGGAAGGAGCGGCTCGAAGCCGTCGCGGAAATCGCGGTTGCCGTTGACCGAGAGGGCGCCGAGCGTCAGGCCGTGGAAGTCCTTGTCGGCGTAGATGACCTTGCGGCGGCCCGCCGCGGCGCGCGCGAACTTCAGCGCGGTCTCGACGCTCTCCGTGCCGGAGTTGGTGAGAAACACGTTCTCGAGCGTTCCGGGCGCGAGCGCGAGGAGCTTCTCGGCGAGCATGCCGGCCAGGAGCGGCGCATCGAGCTGGACCATGGAGGCGATGTCGAGGTCGAGGTACTGCCGGAGCGTGCGGACCACGGCGGGGTGGTTGCGGCCCACGCCGAACACGCCGTAGCCCGCGAGGAGGTCGAGGTAGTCCTTCCCCTCGGCGTCGTAGAGGTACGCGCCCTCGGCGCGGACGTAGGTCTTGGCGAAGCCGATGAGCTGCAGCACCTTGGTGAGGCGCGGGTTGACGTGCGCGCCGAAGAGGGCGATGTTCTCGTCCCGGCGGCGCGTCATCTCGGCGGCAAGATCGAACATGGAAAGCTCCTTGCAATGAACGCGCCCGTTGCGCAATTGCGGCTCTGCCGGCGCCATGGAGGTGGGGACCGGAGGTCTCCACGGCGGCAATCGCTCGGCGTCCCTGCTGTCTGAGACAACCCCCCTTCCGTCCCCCCCTCAGGGGAAGGGGGGAAACGCCGGCTACGGCCGGCGCCTGCAGGGCCACGGGTTCACCGAATAGGCGCCTTGCAGGGGCTTGGGGCCGGCACGCAAGCTTAGGCGCTGCCGGGACATTCGTCAACGTGGGCGGGGAGCGCCGGCGGCGGCGAACGAAAGTCTCTCGCAGAGACCGCAGAGAGCGCGGAGCACGATGGGATGGACCGTCGCCGGAAGACACGGCCTGGTGATCGGCGCGCAAGTCGTCCCAAGGCTCTCCGCGTTCTCTGCGCTCTCTGCGCGAAATCCTTGTCGTGAGAAGTCCCCTGTCGGGGGTCGTCTCTACGGGCGGAGTCTCTCGCAGAGACCGCAGAGAGCGGGGAGGACGATGGGATGGACCGTCGCCGGCTCGGGCCGGGCGGCGCGCGCGTTCAGGTTGCGGGCCGCGGTGTGCGCGACTACAATCGAGCGGCAAGGAGAGACGTATGCGGCATCTTCTCGTGGCAACGCTGCTCGCGATCGCCTCGGGAGCGGCGGGATGCGGCCGGGGAGGCGCGGCGGAGCTGAGCGAGGCCGGGCTGCCCTGCGCGGAGTTGAAGGTGAAGGGACTGGCGCTGGCCGTCGAGGTGGCGGCCAACGACAGGGATCGAATCCATGGGTACCGGTTCCGGGCCTGCATTCCCGACGGCAGCGGCATGCTCTTCGTGTACCGCGAGGCGCAGTTCCCGCGCTTCGTCATGGGGAACGTGACCGTGCCGCTCAGCATCGCCTTCATCGACGACGACGGCCGGATCCGCCAGATCTGCGACATGCAGCCGATGGCGGAGGAGACCACCGTGGGCGCGTTCAGGGTGCGCTACGCCCTCGAGGTGCCGCAGGGATGGTTCGCGCGCAACGGCATCGGCGAGGGAGATGCGGTCGAGGGGCTGGCGGACATCGTGCGGCGGTTTCCGCCCGCGTAGCGCGGCAGGGGAGGCGATCATGGCGGGGGCCGGCACACGGGCTCGGGCGTTGCTCATGCTTGCGGGCGTGCTGGCCGCGGCGTGCGCGTTCATGCCGTGCCGCGAGCTCGCGCCGCCGCCGCCGCGCGCGGTCGATCCGGCGGAGGCGTCGCTGGCCGAGCTGCTCGCGCTGCCCGGCGTGGGGCGGGTGCGCGCCGAGACGCTGTGGACGGCGCGGGTGCTCGGTCCCGCCGCCGCGCGGGAGCGCTGACGCGTGGCGGTCGTCTCGCCGAGCCCCTTCCGGCTGGCGGCGGGCTTCAGCCCGCGCGGCGACCAGCCGCCGGCAATCGAGGCGCTGGCCGCCGGCGTCGCGGCGGGCGCAGCCGATCAGGTGCTCCTGGGGGTGACGGGCTCGGGGAAGACCTTCACGGTGGCCAACGTGGTCGCCGCCGTCGACCGGCCGACCCTGG
>DHGK01000256.1:0-594 GCA_002402755.1 Planctomycetes bacterium UBA4800 | reverse complement strand
CGAGAAGGACGCCTCGATCAACGAGAAGCTCGACCGCCTGCGGCTGTCCGCCACGAGCGCGCTCATGACGCGGAGCGATGTGATCGTCGTGGCGAGCGTGTCGTGCCTGTACGGCCTCGGCAGCCCCGCCGAGTACCAGGAGTCCGTGGCGTCGATCGCGGCGGGCGCGCCGCTCGACCGCGACGTGCTCCTGCGCAAGCTCGTCGACCTGCAGTACGAACGCAACGACTACGATGTGGGCCGGGGGAGGTTCCGGGCGCGCGGCGACGTGGTCGAGATTCACCCCGCGTACGAGGAGACCGCGCTCAGGATCGAGCTCTTCGGCGATGCGGTCGAGCGCATCCTGCGCATCGATCCGGTCACGGGCGCGGTCCTGGGCACCGCGGCGCGCGTGACGATCTGGCCGGCGAAGCACTTCATTGCATCCGGCAGTTGCATCGACCGCGCGGTGGCATCGATCCAGGCCGAGCTGCGGGAGCGGACGGCGCAGCTCAAGGCGGCCGGGAAGCTCCTGGAGGCGGAACGGCTCCTCGGGAGGACCCGCTACGATATCGAGCTCCTCAGGGAGGTGGGGTACTGCCCGGGCATCGAGAA
>DHGK01000381.1 GCA_002402755.1 Planctomycetes bacterium UBA4800 | reverse complement strand
TCACGCCGCGGCGGGCGGCGGGGGCAGCGGCCGGCGGCGCAGCGGCATCGTGAAGGCGCAGAAGAGCGTCTGCGGGAGGTTGCCGAGGAGCATCGGGAGGACGTACAGCCAGGCGAGGCGCGCGTCGGGCAGCGCCGCCGCGAAGAGCAGGGAGAGCAGAATCGGGTTGAATCCGGCGAGCCCGATGACGAGGGCCGCGGCGGGCGCGAGCACCGTGCCGCCCGGCATGCGGGAACAGGCATCGAGCAGCTCGTGCGCGGCCGCGGCGGGCGCGGTCCAGAGGAGCGGCGCGGCGAGCGCCGTCGCCGCCGCCAGGATCAGGCCGCGGTCGCGCCACGCGCGCCACCTGAACATCGCCTTGACGCCGAGGGCGAGCACGGCGAGAGCGCACAACGCCCACGGCGCCATCATGCGCTCCTCCGCCGGTCCTTGCGGCCGCGCACGAAGGCGAAGAACCGGTACTCGTCCAGACCTCCCCAGAGGGACGAGCGTCCCGCGCGCCGCGGCGGAGAGCCCGCGTACACCGTCGCGCGGCCCGCGAGGGCGGCGGGCACGCCGCCCGCATCGCCGCGCAGCGCCACGACCACCACGTGCAGGCCCGAGGCGCGCGCGATGCGGTTGACGCGGTGCCAGATGTGCATCTTCAGCTCGGGGACGAACAGGTACGCGCGGCCGCGGAAGACGAAGTCCACGCGCTCGTCATCCGCCGCGACGTCCGTGCGCAGGCTCTTCCTGAAGCGGAACGAACGCTCGCGCCCGCGCAGCCACCTGAGAAAGGCGCCCTTCTCCCGCGCGATCTCGACCTCCTCGGCCGCGCGGCCGCTGATGCGATGCGCGAGCTCGGTGGCCACCCAGTACGCATCGCCGGTGAGCCGCCCGTCCTCCGCCAGCAGATCGCCGACGAACTCCCTGAGGCCGCGCTCGACCAGCGAGCGGATCGCGTGGCCGAGCGCGCGCGCGAGCTCCGCCCGGCCCTTGTCCGCCGCGGCGTCGCGCACGGCGCGGCTCAGCACGGCGGGGATCTCCTCCAGGCAGTCCGCGTCGCCGTAGGGCGGCATCGCGAGCGGCGGCGGGATCGCCAGGGGGTCGATGACGGGCGGCGGCACCTGCGTGGTGGGCAGAATCCGGTCGCGGATGCACAGCGGGCACAGGTCGGGGTCGCTCTGCATCAGGAGGCCGCAGCCCGAGCACACGGACCACCTGCCGTGCTCGCAGTACTCGACCTCGGAGCGGGCGGCGAGGAGCGACCGGGCGAAGGCCTCCAGCGACGGCCGCGCGCCGATGTTCGGCGCCAGGGCGCGGCCCAGCATGCGGGCCGTTCCCGCTCCCACGATCGGCGCCAGGCCGCCGGCGAAGAGGTCCTCGGCCTCGCCGGGCGCCCGCAGGTACGACGGCGGCGCGCCGCCCTTGAGCAGGAAGAAGAGACACGCGGCCAGGGAGTAGACGTCGTGGCGCCGGTCGAGCATCTCGCCGGCGGGCCTGATGGGGTCGATGAACGCCAGGTGGCGGTTCTGGGCGAACGGCGGCCTCCGCGTGGTGAGAAACGCGGCCCGATTCGCCCATCCCATGACGAGCGGCGTGCGGTTCTCCCTGAGCGCGATCGTGGCCGGCGAGAGCGCCAGGTGCGGGAACGGGTTCCCCGTCGAGTTGCGGCTCGCGCGGTTGACCTCGAGCAGGGCCGCGCACACGCCGGCGATCGTCTCGATGGCCTGCGCGGGATGCAGCGGACCGATCGACTCGACCAGGTGCCCCAGGCTCAGGCCGCCTTCCGGATGCTCCCAGAGAGGCACCTCGCGGTAGGTCGTATGGCGCTCGCTCTCGGCGAACGGCATCGCGATCGTCCCCTGGCTTTCCGGGAGGCACTGCTGCCGCACCCCGGCGACGAACGAGAGCGAGCGGTAGGCGATCTGGTTGAGAAGCGGGGCGTCGACCGTCGCCGGCACGAGCTCGATCTCGTAGGACACGCCGTGCGCGTCGTGGATGACGTAGCGCTCGCTGAGAGGCCCGCCGCCGACGGGTTGACTGATCTCGTAACCGGGAGTAATCTCATCTCCCACACGATAGGCCATACGAGGTTTTCTCCACACCGTGGCGTGGCGAGAACTCGGCGCGAGGCGCGCGCGCTCGACCGACGACAGGCGCGCCTCGGGGCTGCGTGCCCGCGCGGAACCGATACGGCGGCGCGCACGCAGCCCGATGAGTCGCCCCAGAGCAACGTTACCACACGGGGCCGGGGCCGAGAAGAGGCGCGCGGCGGGCGCGGGAGGACGCGTGGCGGTTGCGGTCCAGGACATCGCGCAGTGGCTCGATGAGCGCGGGTGGGAGTACCTGACGGTCGAGGACGACGACCAGACGCGCTTCGTCTTCTCGCTGGAGTGCTCCGGTTCGCTCGCGCTGTCGCTCGAGGTGTCCGTCGCGGAAGAGGGGCAGTTCGTCCAGCTTCGGGCGGCCGAGCTGATCGCGGGCCGGACGCTCGAGACGACGCCCTACCGGCGGCGGATTCTGAGCGCGGCCGCCGAGGAGACGTTCAGGCGGCGCCTGGCGAAGATCGGCTTCGATCCCCAGGACGGCGAGATCGACTGCTGCGTGGACCTGCCGCTGGAGGACTGCATCCTCACGCAGCGGCAGTTCGAGTACGCGTTCCATCTTGTGATCCTGGTGGCGCGCCTGGTGCACGCGCGCATGGCGGTGATCCTGGAGACGGGCCGCGACCCCGGGCCGCTGGACGTCGAGGATCTTCCCAAACCCGAGTAGCGAGGAGCGACAATGGCGATCACCGTGGCGCGGCTCAAGGAAGCGCTTCCCGGCGTGCTGGTCGAACCGCCCGGTCTCAGGTGGAATCCCGGCGACACCCCGTTCTTCTACTACCCGCCGCTCGAGACCGACTGGGGGCAGATCAGGCTGCTGGTCCATCTCCAGGACGAGGGCCGGTTTCTGCAGTTCCGGAGCATCGATCTCTTCACGCTGTCGGAGAACCAGCGCGTCAGGGAGCAGCAGATCGAGATCCTGCTCGCGCACAACTACCGCAAGAAGAGCGTGCAGTTCGGGTACGACCCGGAGGACGGCGAGGTCTGCGCGTACGTCGACCTGCCGGTCCTGGACAACGAGGAGATCTCGCGGCGCCTCATGGAGCGCGTCCTGACGAGCATCCGCCTCTCGGGCTCGGACCTCCTCCGCGAGCTGCGGCAGACCGAGAAAACGGCGCCGCTCCCGGCCGAACCGCCCGCCAAGCCGGGCAAGGAGAAGCTCCTGAAGACGCTCATCCGGCGCGTGTGCCGGCTCGTCTACGGGAAGCTGATCGAGCGCTGAGCGCCGCCGCCGGACCCGCCCGGGCGTTCGCGGAGCGACGCGTACGCCGCCCCGCCGATGATGATCGCGCCGCCGAGCAACGTGCGCGGCTCCGGAAGCTCGCTCAGGACGAGGGCCGCGAAGACAATGCCGTAGACAGGCTCGAGCGTCGCGATCACGGCGGCGACGTGCGCGCGGACGCGCGCCAGCCCCTGCATGAAGAGGAGATGCGCGAGCGCCGTGCAGATGAGGCCGAGCGCGGCGAGGAGCGCCAGGTCGCGCGGCCCCAGGTCGAGCGCCGCGGCGCCGAGAAACGGCGCCAGCGCGGCGGCCGCGACCGTATTCTCGCCGGCGGCCAGGAGCACGGGCGCGACGCGCGGCGCGAAGCGGCGGTTGATCAGCGTGAACACCGCGAACGTGAAGCCGGAGGCGATGCCCCACGCCGCGCCCTGTGTCATCGCGCTTGCCGGGTCGAGCGGCGGGGCGATGAGCGCGAGGCCGGCGAGAACGACGATCGCGGCGGCGACGTCGCGCGCGCGGAGGCGGGTGCGCAGGAAGAGCGGCTCGAGGAACGTCACGAAGAGCGGAAACGAGGAGTAGGTGAGGAGCGCGAGCGCCACGGTCGAGAGCTTGACCGCGAGGAAGAACGTCTGCCAGTGCGCGGCCAGGACCAGCCCCGCGGCGGCGATGGCGAGCGCCTCGGTGCGCGCGAGCGCGCGCACGCGCCCGGACAGGATCGCGGCCGGCCAGAGCGCCGCGGCCGCAAGCAGCGTGCGCGTGAAGACGATCGTCGCGGGCGTCGCGGTCGTGAGCTTGCCGAGAAGGCCCGCCAGGCCGAAGAAGACGACCGCGACGTGGATGCGAAGGAGGCCCGAGCCGTGCGGCGTCATGCCGGCGCGGGCGCTGCAAGCGGCCGGCCCAGTCGATAGGCGAGGATGCCCATGGCGCCCAGCGCGGCGGCCGCCTGTCCGGTCGCGATGGGCACGGCCGGCGTCCGGCGCGTGCGAATGCAGGCGAGCCAGTCCTCGATGTGCGCCGCGGTCGCCTCCGCGGACCCGCCGTCGCTCTCTCCGCCCGCGAGCACAAGGGTGCCGCGCGAGCCTCGGAAGTTCACGCCGTACGGCGCATCCGCGGCCGGCTCGCCGGGCTGGCTCCAGACAAGATCGAAGCGCGGGTTCTTGAACTCGTACGCGACGTCCAGGGCAGGAGGACAGTCCCACAGGCCGCGGGGCGGGGGCGCGCCCTGGGCCGTGACACGCGCGGGGGCCGCGCCGTCGCGATCGAGGCACCACAGGGGCAGGCTCATCATCCGCGCGCCGCGGCCGCAAAGGTGCCCGCCGCCGAAATCGAGCAGCCACCTGAAATTGAAGTGGCAGCGATCGGGGTGATACGGAACGCGGGCCGCCGGCCCGAGCCACAGGTTCCAGTTGAGGCCGGCCGGCGGCGGGCACGCGCCC